>NZ_JBFAUP010000023.1:0-103851 GCF_040679335.1 Streptomyces sp. NPDC052299
GGTACCCGCTCCGCGGGTACCGAGCCGCTGCGCGGCTCGAAAGCGAACCGGGTTGCTTCGCAACCCCGGGCGCAGTGCTGGAAAGCCGCTTCGCGGCTTTCGGATTTCCGCTTCGCTCCAATCCACGGGCCTCCGCTTCGCTCCACCCCGAACTGCGGGGCGGGTCCGCTTCGCTCCCCCACCCGGTTCCGGCTCTGCCGGAACAGCTGGCTACACGATGACGGTGTATCACCGCAGGTCTGTGTAGCATCCCGAGAACACGGCCACCCCCGGAACCGTGACACCCCATCACCCCGGCCCGAGTGCCAGCCACCAGGCAACAGGTGCGGATTCCGCTGCGCTCCACCCGCATCCGGAAGCACCTCCCCCGCAAGTGGGAGATGGCTTGAAACTCCCCCCGATAGAACACCGAACCGCTACCACGATACCCGTGCATCCCCTGTACATGCATTACATGCATTGCATTATGCATCACCGATGTGCTGTGTAGCATCCCGAGCCAATCACCACCCCCTCTCAGGAGGGCCTGTTAGGGGTTCGAGGAGAGGACGCGGGGCCCGTCACCCCTTCGGATGAGGGCCGGTGCCGGGCTGACCGCATCGTCGTGGCCAGCGTAGTGACGGGCCCCGCGCTGTGGGGGCTGGCCTGAGTGATACGTGCAGGTCAACCCATGGAGCGGACGCGCTCCGCGCGGCGACTGAGAGAGGCGGGGAGCGGCGTCCGCAAATCGCCGCCTGACGGTCGTTCGCGGGTCGGGGGCGGAAAGAAGGGTCACTGGCTCGCGATCGGCGCTCTCCGGGGCGCACAGGGGCCTTCTCGGGCCTCCCTCAGGCCGTGGGTCCACCCGAGAGTGGAGGCGGTGGGCGGACGGCGCACCGATGGTCGGCGGCGTGGGGGCCGGGAGGCGGCCTGGGCCGCTGTGTGCCGGGCGATCGTCCGCCGGAGGCCGCCGGGGAGGGGCGGGGCCCGTTCGCCGCTCCAGCGGCCGCAGACGGCTTCGGGCGCTGGCGGCCGACGAGCTGAGCGGCCCGGCACGATCAGACCGGCGGTCGACCTCAGAAACCGGCGATGACTGGCGGTCCGGCCCGGCAGAATCAGCGGTTCATTCACGCTCTTGGGGGAGCCATGCAGGAACTCCGCTTCGACGACATTCGGTTCACCACGGCGGTCGACAGTGCCCAGACATGGCTGCGCCCCGCGCTGGGCGGCCACGAGCTGAGCGTGCAGCTCGCCGTCGGGGTGTCGCCGTTCGCGGAGGCAGGGAAGATCCTCGCCCTGGAGGCGGAGCTGTTCGGCTTCGGCGCAGCGCCGGCGCAGCGATCCCGGCTCGGCCGGATCACGGCGAACCTCGCGTACACCCCCGTCGTGACGGTCCACCGGGTGAACCTGGTGTTCCCGCTGACATCGCTGCAGGTCCACGCGATCGAGGAAGCCCGCAACGGTGACGTGCGGTTCGAGATCGACCTGAACGCCACCCTGCCGCAGGCGGCCGGATACCCAGGGTGCGCCCAGACCACGGAGAGCATCACCCTGGCCAAGAGCACCTGGGAGCAGCAGATCGCGCAGCTCGGGCCGTCCGCGGCCTTCGAGATGGCCGTGCCCTACCCGCTCGGCGACCCGCAGCGCGCCGAGGTCGGCCGGCTGCTCCGGGAAGCGCAGCGGCTGCTGACCACCGGGGAGATCCGGGCGTCGATCCTGGAAGTCCGGCGGGCGCTGGAGTGGATCCAGCACCACGTGGACTGGGACAGGCCCGGGTCGAAGAAGCTCGCCAACCAGTGCCACCAGTCCGAGCGCTGGTGGCGCATCCAGGAAGCCCTCTACAGCCAGACGTCCGGCGCCATGCACAACGACCCGGTCACCAAGGACTTCCTCTACGACCGGGCCGAGGCGGAGACGCTCCTGGCGATGACCGCCGCACTGCTGCGGAACGTACCCGCTACGACTCCCCAGACCGCCCCGGCCCCCCGCCCGTGATCCGGGACCACCGCACCAAGGGCGGCGCCGCCCAGCTCGGCGCTGCCGGCCCTGGCCTGGCCGGACCGTTCGGCGTCTGGCCCGCCGACGGCCACCAGGACGACGAGGACGAGGACCACGAGCCCGCCGACGAGGCGGGGGAGACGAGGAGCGCATGACCGAGGACCGCGGCATCGCCGGCCCGTATATCGAGTACGACGGACTGCCCGTCCTGCACGGGACGGAGGTGAAGCTGCCGCTGATCCACCCGTACGCCCTGGTGCCCGCCTCCGGCCGCTACATCACGCCCGGCGGCGGGCGGCTGACCATCCGGAAGGCGGAGGAGAAGGCCGCCCACCTGCGGATCACGCTGGACCACCTCGGCTGTCCCGCTCAGTGCACTGAGGAGAAGGACGCCGTCTACCGGCGCCTCGCTCTGGCCGTCGAGGGCTACTGCGTCGCCGCAGGTTGCCGCCACCACCCCGCGTTCTCGGACGGGGTGCTGCGCTGCTTCGAGGTGCGTACCGGCGCCGTCCCGCTCACCGTGTTCATGCGCGCCGTGCTCGCGGTCGAACTGGGCGACCTCAGCCTCGCCAACAGGCTCATCGAGGAGGCCGAGGCCCGGTGCGGGCCCGTCCGTCGGGCGGAGGAACCGGACACGACAATGTGACCGGACTTGCAACCGCGGGGGCGCCCTGGGAAGAGGCGCTCCCGAGAGAACCACACGTCTCAACCCCGGAAACGCCGACCTCGCCCCCGCGGTGGCTCGGGCTCTGGCTCCACCCGCGTGCCCAGTGAACGCACCCAGCGTGCACCTGCTTCGTCGGCGCATACGAGCGTCAGGTGCACGTCCGTCTCGCGCGTGTGGTAGTCAAGTTCCACATACACATCGTGCAGTGCACCGGGACTCGACGTCCCCAGGTCGATCGACGGCTCGCGACGGTAGTCCCAGGCCAAATCGGGGTCGTACGCGCCCCGCATCCCCTCGACTCCGTCCCCCGTCGCGCTGACCGCCACGGAGGCGAGCCGCGGACCGGACGCCTGCTCGATCTTCACCAGAGCGCGAGGCACATTCACGTCCGACTCGTCGGTGTAGGCGCGCTCCACGGAGAAGACAGGTCCCCTGTTCTCGAAGCGGTCCTTCTCCTCCCCCTCGATCTGCCGCCGCATCAGCTCCACCTGCTCCCGCGCGGCCTTGGCAGCATCCTTCGCCGTCTTCGTCTGCGACGACGTGTAGACGATGCCCACCACGCTCACGACCACGGCGACTATCGCAGTGATCAACTCGCCGCCCACTCGTCCCCCTTCTTCGCGCCTCTCCCCGAGGCGCGGCTCTGCCTGGGCCGCCAGTATCAGCGCTGGGCACCGGCGGGTGGCTTCGGCCTGGGCCTGAAGCGGCGGCACCGCAGGTCGTGGGCCTGCCCTCAGCCGGTTTTGCGCAGAAGCGAGATGGTCGGCGTGACACGCCATCGTGCGGTGAGGCCCCGTGCAGCATGTGCAGGTTGCAGAGCTGAGGGGTCCCGGAGCCCATGTCATTTGGTCATCCCAGTTGAACTTTCACCTGGGACTGTCAGGTTGATCTTTCAATTGGCCCTTTCATGTACCCGCTGGGGCGTGCACCTCCGGTAGGGCTGAATCGTTTGGTTTGGGTGCGCTGGGATGGCTATCTTCAGGGCCATGAAGAGGACATCGCACACCGAGCAGGACATGAAGGAACACAAGGCGACCGGCAGGGACACCCGGGCGCAGGTTCTTGAGCGCTCGATCCGGTCCAACGTGCCCTTGCGCAAGGTGTTCGTCCAGGCCCCCAAGGGGGCCGCGAGCCGCCACGGCCCACTCAAGGACTTCGTGACGGGCAGAGACCTCCGGGGCCTGAAGGCGTACCTGATGATCGTGGCCGCGTGCAGCAACGGTGTCTCCGGCTGGTCCACGAGGCACGACAGTGCGGTGTGGGCACGGCTGATGGACATCCAGGCGACCGCGACCGATCAGTCCGCCCGAACTGGCGCCTGGCGGGCGCTGCGCCGGCTGGAGGTTCGGAACCTGATCAAGTGCAGCCGCGCGGGCGCCATGATCACGGTCACCCTGCTGCGGGAGGACGGCAGCGGCAGGGCGTACGACCGCCCTGACGGGAAAACCGAGGAGGACCGCTTTCTGCAGATCCCGACCACGTTCTGGACGAAGGGGTACGACGAGAGCTTGGACCTGCCGGCCCTCGCTCTGCTCTTGGTCATCGCCCGGGAGAAGGCGTGGTCCGCCTTCCCTGCCGAGAAGGCGCCCGAGTGGTACGGCTGGTCGGCGGACACTCACGAACGCGGGCTGAAGAAGCTCCTCGACCTCGGTCTCGTGGAGCGCATCAAGGTCTTCAAGAAGGCTCCGCTCACCCCGGCCGGCGTCACCGTGACGTACCTCTACCAGCGGACCGCGATCGCCAGGCCCCGCAAGGCCCGCAAGGCCGCGCCGGCCACCACGAAGTCCACAACCGCGAAGAAGAGCGCCGCGAGCCCTTCCCGGAACAAGGGGTGACCTGATCAACCAGACCCAGGGGGGACCCCACACCGAAGGCGGACAGAAGCCAGCCTGGCTGGACGAGTCCTTCCACGAGAACAGCGAGAACGGCTTCTACATCCTCGCCGCCACCATCATCGACCCCGCCGTCACCGACGACGTCCGTGCGGCCATGCGGGCGCTGAAGGGACAGCGGGACACCAGCAAGTCCCACTGGACCGAGATGGACCATCGGCAGCGTCGCGACGCCGCCGAGCTCGTAGCCACCCAGAACGGCCTGCACGTGGTGGCCGTTGGTACACCAGTGCCCAAGCGGCGACAGGAACGGGCCCGGAGCAAGTCGCTGACTGCGCTCGTCATCGAACTGCACGCGTTCGAGGTCGACCGGCTCTTCATCGAGGCACGCGAGACCACACTCAACAAAAAGGACATCAGCACGGTCGCCCGTGCCCGGCAAACGGTCCTGCCCAAGGGGGCCGTGTTCCGTGCCGATCATGTGCCCGGTCATACGGAGCCGCTGCTCTGGATCTCCGACATCGTCGCGGGAGCCGTTCACGCCCAGCGCAAGGGCGATCCGCGGTACACCATGCTGCTCGGGGAAACTCTGCTCGACTTCGATGTGCCCACCGACTGCTGAAGCGCCCCGGAAATGCGCCGAGCCAGGCTCCCGGTCTGCCCCAGGTCACCTGGCTCCACTTCCGGCGACCCGCGGTCACCGACTTACCCAACACACTACAGGTCACTTTGCAGGGCGCCAACAGCCTCGATGTCACCGCCATCGTGCGGCGGCTTCCAGCGCTGGCCCGTGATCCAAACACCCGACGGGCAAGGGAGGGGTGTCAGCGGGCTGCTGACACCCCTCCCCCATATAAGTAGCTTTATAGACACCATCTCAGCAATCTTTTTCGCTAGCGAAAAAGATTGCTCATAGAGCTGATCCATCGACTTCAATGATGGTTCCGGATGCCTCTGCAGCGATTTCCGGTGTACTGCGATTCAGCTTTGACTTGAGGTTCTCGAAGCCCCTTCTGGCATACGGGGCGGCCTTGACCGCCGCAGCGGTCACCACGATGCCCACTGCGGCGGCGCCCGCCATGGCCAGCTTGAGCATGGCCTCCGCCTCGGCCTGCGTGAGCCTGGCCCTGTCGTCCGCGAGGGCTTCGGCCTCGGCGCGGGTAAGCAGGTCGCCGTCAGCCGAGTAGAGCACGCTGTGGCCGACGAGGTGGTTACCTTCGTCGCGCAGGAGGCCGTTGCGGCCGCCCGGCGCGATATTCGACTGCGAGAGGCGGGTGTCGACCGGGTACTCAACGATCATTCTCTCTCGGACCATCCCGGGCCCGACTTCAGTGCTCATGGGGCAACTGCAGGGACCGAAAAGGCGGCTGAAAGGTGGAACCCCTCTGACCACGGGTGCCGTTCCCTCGGTGCGGCTGACCCGGCAGGACAAGGACCTGGTCGCCGTCGAGCCCATGGCCCGGTTCACCGGTGCCTACTGGAACCCCGAGCCGTCCATGCCGCTCTCCGAGTTCGTCGGCAGAGTCCTCACCTCGCGGTTCGTCTCGCACGCTCCACGCACGCCGAACCGTCACGTGGTCCGGCCGGTAACGCTGGTGTGGGGCCACCCCAAGTGCGTACTGGCGGAGGCCAAGAAGCTGGGAGATGAGGAAAAGCAGCAGCGGGTAGCGCAGGAGGAGCAGGAGCGTGCCGAGCGGCGGGGGTACGCCCGGGAAGAGGCCGCGTTCGCCGAACGTATGGCACGCTCCGACCCGGACCGGGCGGCCCTGGCCCGGCACTCCGCCCGACTGCCCGGAATCGAACGAGCCAAGGCCCACGCCGCACGCCATGTTCCTCACCCGCGTGACTGTCGGCTGGAGTGTGGGAGACAGCCGCTACTCCAGCGGAGTCCCGCTCGTTAACGAGCGCGGGGCCCTGCTGGCCATCTTCGACCCGCTCCCGCTTACCGGCCCCTGCCCCGACTTCCTCCTGGACGTCGGGCTGCCGATGCTCTTCCTCACGGAGAAACGACGCGAGCGCTTCGAGGAGCACCGAGCTACGAGTGAGCGATTGCGCCGGTTGTGCCAGCAGGACGTAGCCGCGGCGCCCCGCGACGACGAGCGGTCGCCGCGCCCCTAAGCGGACGCAGCGGCGCCCTGCGTCCCGCGGGCGTGGAGGGCCGCAAGGGCATGGCCCTTGCGTGGCCGCGATCGAGACCCCACATTCGACCACTTGGTCTCGTTCGCCGCTTTGGAATCCGTGAAGATGTTCGAGGTTGGCAGACGGTTCGGCGAGTGCAACTCAGGCCAGATGCACTCAAGACGCCCATGACCCTGCGAGTTCTTCATGGGCCTGACAGGAATGGGGACCACTGCTCGCTCAGAGTGTGGTAAGCGTCACGCTTCGCGTTCTATGGCGTGAGGGGCTACTGGGGCACGGCAGGCCAGCTGGGGCCCCTGGCATTACACGGCAAACCGGGCTGGAACGATGAGGATTCGAAGAGGATTGGATCCCGTCGTCCCCTTCTTCCGTGTTACTTCCCGGTAAAGGAGAAGCGGTTGAAGAGGTTCCGAATCTGCTCCCCCGTCAGGCGAAGTAACTTTCTGCGGAGTTGAGCGTTGTGCCGCCCCTGGAGGGCGCCTGGCTGTAGTCGCAACCCGGTAGAGTCTGTCTATCGCCTTTCCCTTTGGGAGCTTCGGTCGTCTTTCTCGATCGGGGTCGACCGCCCCGGGAGGGAGGTGATGCGAGATGGAAGCAACCCCGCCTAAGTGCGGGGAGAGTCGGACCCGCAAGGTCGTGAAGCAGGCTCTCGGCTGGTTGGCACTTCAAGGGCTCAGCGCCCTGCTGCGTCACCTGCTGGACCTGTAAACGGCGACGGGCCCCCTGGTGGAACAGGGAGCCCGTACGGAGCCGAAGCTCCCATTCGCCGGCCTCGCGCCCCCACCTACGGTCTAGCTAACCAAGGGGGCGTGGGGCCACTCTTCTGTGCGCAGGGCGCATGGAGAGGTGTTCCCCCACCGTGCGCTCGATGAGCTCCAACTTCGCTCATTTACCCGCGTCCAGCTAGCTGTTTGGCCACTAAAAAAGGTCTTTCAGCAGGCCCGAACCTTCCGTTACGCTTCGGAGTCACCGACTGGTGGAAACAAACGGTACCTCTAAACCGGTCCCCACCGGTAGTTGAAGGGGATGACCATGGCGCGTGGCCTGGCGGACTTCGATCCATCTGCTCTCCTTGAGTTCCGGACCAGGTACCTCGAGCTAGACGGCAACGGAGTGCCCAGCACGGGGTCCCTGACGGCCAAGGCTCTCGCGGCACGGGTAGGTACGACGAAGTCACAGATCCTGGCCTACGAAAACGGGCACCAGACGCCGGATCCGAAGCGGATTCGTGAGCTTGCAGAGGCCCTGAACGTGGTGCCCCACATGTTGATGCGTAGAGGGCGTCGTCAGCACTGGGACCTGGCGGACATCCGCCGCGCGAGCGGACTCACGGCCAAAGAGGTTGTGAAGGCGCTCTGCATCTCGCCGAAGTCCTACCGCAGGTTCGAGCAGAACGGGATCGTCCCTGCCCGACGCCCCGCGTTCCTTGATGACGTGGCGCAGGTCCTGGGTGTGCAGCAGCGCGCGTTGCAAAGGGCCATCGACAACGTCGCCGCTGTGAAAGACCGGCGTCAACTGACAGCGGTTCTCACCGAAACCTTGGCGAACCGCTACGTGTCCAAGCCCGGTACTTGGAAGGGGCCCGACATCGACGACCCCTGCGTTACTCAGCTCTCGACGTTGTACGGGCGTCCCCCGCAGCGGATACGACGTCTCATGACGCACCTGCTCGGCGAGTTGCGGCAGATGACGGTACGGATGCAGCGGGAGAAGATCATCGCCGACTTCGACCCTGATCCAATGAGGCAACAGCGTGCGTGGGCGGCGATAGAACGGTGGAATGAGCTCTACGAGCAGGAGATCGAGAAGATCCCCCGACTGCTCGAAGGGTTTCATCGGTCAGCTCAGCCATCCGATGCTTGGCACGTCTTGGTGAACCTCTACGACGCGGGCCTACACCCCGAGGGGGCGTGGGTCTTCTCCACCCTGCTGGGGACCCCCGAGACTCTGCGGAGGCTGCCGCGTTCCCTGGTGTGGCAGCAAACGTTCGACGAGGTTGAGGCAGCTCAGCTCACAGGCAACGGCCGAGCGCATGTACGCAATTTCCAAGAGCTGTACGCGGCTCTCTACCCGGGCCTTCGGCGTCCAAAGCCCCAGGCGGTGCGGCAGGCTCAAGGAGCCACGCGAATGATTCGCCCCGAAGCGGCCTTCACTCTGCCCGGCCGGCAGGAGAGATTCGTGATCCCGAACTATGTGCTGGATGAGCTGCATCGCAAGGGCAAGAGCTCCATGGAGCTGACCGTGACGCCAAGCCTTCGCTTCACGCTGGGGTTGAACGGAAGCTCCATGGTGTCTGGGAGTCCGACTCGCCCTTCGATCTCCACAGACCTTTCAGCTACTTGATCAGCGGAGTAATTCCGCTAGCTAAAACACTAGCCATCGGCCTGCTAGCGGTCTGCGGACGCCAGCGATCCCATCCTTTCGGAGCGGCCCAGTTCAGGGCAGCCCTCACTCGCCAAATAGCCCGGCGCAAACAGCCTCCCCCGGGCCAACATGCTGCTGAGGAGGCTAGGTGCCCGCTTCCGCTGCCCGCGAGGGGCGGCCCCAGCCCCCGGCCCGCTCGATCGCGGCGAGCAGTGCCAGCTCCCAGCCGGCGGCCGCGAGCGAGGCCGTGTCGGGCAGGCCCGCGTCGGCGAGGACGGACAGCTGCATCGTGTGCTCGATGCCCTCCGCCCATGCGCCGCGCACCGCCTGGCGCTCGGCGATACGGGCCTGCAGCTCAGCGGTGGAGTTCTCCTCGCCCGCCTGGCGCAGCTCGGTGAGGTCACGGCCGCGGGCGGCGACGTCGTCCAGGAGGACGGCAGCCTTCTCGGCGTCCGGCACTGCCGGGGCCTGCACGGCGGTCGGCTTCACACCCCGGCGCAGCTGCTCCATGCGCGTGGGCAGCGGCTCCCAGGACGGCTGGCCGGCCATCTCGATGTTTGTGTCGACGACGGCGCGGGTCCAGGCGCGGGCCAGGCCGCGGGGCATCAGCGGCGTCCCGGCCGGGACGGCCTGGCCGTCCTGATGGTTGCCGTGCAGGGAGACCCACAGCGCGATCGCGGTGCCGCCGATGCGTTCCAGCAGCCGCAACCGCTCCGGTAACCACCTCTTGAGGGCCGCCCTCGACAGGCCGGACAGGGCGAGCAGCTCGGTGAACGCCTCCGCCTCGCTCCAGCCCTGCGGCCGACGCACCACCCGCAGGTCCTCCAGCGTCGGGGAGAGGTCCTCGATCGTGCGGGCGCACATCTCGCCCGCCCGGATGCCGGTGTCGGAGACGACCGCGCCGATCGCGAGCATCCGCAGCTGGCTGGTGGTCGCGTCGAGGGAGTCGGCGAGCTCGGTGAGCTGGGAGCGCAGCAGGGAGCGGGGGCGCTTGGCGACGGGTGCCTTGCGTGGCGGGTCCGGCTGCGGCGGGAGCTCGGCGAAGTACTCGGCGCCGCATGCCGTGACCAGCAGCTTGAGGACTTCCAGGCGGATCTGCTCGGAGTGGTCGGAGCCCTTGGCCGGGTCGGCGGCCGTACGCACGCGCAGCTGCCCGGTGCGGGCCAGGCGCAGGTAGGCGTCGACCGGGTCGGCGGTGAAGACCTGGCGGACGCCTGCGGTGTCGGCAGCGAGGGGGTGCTCGGCGTGGGCCAGGGCGCGGGTGTACTCGTTCGCCACCCACTTCACCTGGCGGGCCCGGGAGGCGGACACCGAGGGCCAGGACGTCACCTCGGCGGCCGCCACGGCGAGCAGTTCGGCGCCGGTCAGCCTGCTGTCGACGACGTCAACGACCCTGTCTTCGGCGCTCATGACGCCGCCGTGTCGCGCGCGGAGGTGACCCGGTAGCGGGCGGCGGAGCGCTCGCTGATCAGCTTCTTCACGTCGGTCAGGGCCTGCGCGGCGTCGGCAGCCCGCGTACCGGTCGGCTTCACCGCCTCGCCGTCGTGGGGGGCGAGGCGGAAGCGCGAAACGGCCAGAAGGCCGGCGAGCCCCGCCCGGCTCCCGTCGGTGGCCAGCAGCTCCCCGATGCTGTGAACGGCGGCCCGGATGTCGGCGTCGCCGTCGAGGTTCTGCAGGTTCCACGCGCCGGACGTGTCGTAGAACCGTTCGGCGACGTCCCGGATCGTGTCGGCGTTCTCCTCGCACCAAGCCGCCTCGGCCCGGTCGCGGGCCTTGTCCAGGCGTTGCGCGGCAACGTCGCGGCCGTGGTAGCTCTTGGCGCCGCGTTCCAGGCGCAGGGCGCGGGTCTCGGCGGACTGCCGGGTGCCCAGGCCCGTCGCGTCAGCGATCTTCTGCCAAGAGCTGCCGCGGTCACGCGCGGCGCGGATGAGCTTCAGCTCCATGGCGTCCAGGCGCTGACGGGCCTCGTCGATCTGCGAGAGGGCGGCGAGGACGTCTTCCGCCGGCACTTCGGGCCGCTCCTGGCCGCGCGGTGCGTAGCCGTTGAGAGCGGCCGCCACGGCAGTGATCGCCTTCGCCGTCATGATGACCGGTAACGCTCGCTGGCACGCGGGCGCCCCGGCACGAGCCGGACGCTGGGAACGGTCACCGCCGCACCCGATGCCGAGCCCTATGAGCTGGCCTGATGAGTCGGGCGAGCGGATTGGAGGAACTGCAGATGATGACTCGTCCGACGACGGCCCGCCGCGTCGCCATGCTCAACAACAAGGGGGGCGTCGGGAAATCCGGCACCACGGTCCGCGTTGCCGAGGGCCTGGCGAAAGCCGGTAAGAGGGTGCTCGTTGTCGACATGGACCCGCAGGGCAACAGCTCCGGAATGCTCGGCTGGCGGTACGACCCCCAGCTGAAGCAGCCGACGATCAGCCAGGCCATCAAGGCCAACACGGACCCCAACGAGGCACTGGGGTGTGCCCGCGCAGTCTTCCAGCCGATTGGCTGGAAGTGCACCTACGCCGAGCGGATCCAGATCGCCCCCGCGCGGCTCCCGCTGGAAAACCGGATGTCGGAGGCCGGGATCGGTGGCGCCTGGCTCCGGCTGAAGCAGGCCCTGGAAGGCGCCGACGACGGATTCGACTACGTGCTGATCGACTGCCCTCCCAGCCTGCTCCACCTCACCCAGCTCGCTCTCGCGGCCGCGCACGACGCGGTGGTCGTCACCGACGCCGACGTCTACGCCGTCGAGGGTGCGATCCGAGCACGCGACCTCATCGTGAAGAAGGCGGCCACCCACCTGAGCAACCCGGACCTGCAGATCCGGGGCGTGATCCTCAACAAGTACAAGGACACCATCCGTCAGCGGGAGCAGCGCGACTCGATCCACAGCATCTTCGGCCCGCTGGTGTGGGACCCGAAGGTGAAGTTCATCGAGTCCCTGGCGACCGCCAACAACAACGCCGTCTCCCTTGAGGAGTTCAAGGGCGACCGGGTCTCGGAGATCCGCGCGACCTACGAACTGCTCACCCAGACCTTCCTGAAGGAGATTCCGCTCCCGTGAGCCCGGACATCCGTACCGCAGAGAACCCGGAGCTGCCGGACGACGATGACGACATCGCCGTCGGCGGCGACGTGAGGTCGCCGAAGAAGCGCGCGGCCGGCGCTCCGAACAGCCGCAAGCAGCTCGGCCGTCCGGAGCGCCGGCGCGGTCGCAAGCCCGGTCCGACCCGGGTGATGATGAACGTACGCGTCCTGTTGGAGACCGACGACCTAGTCACCGAGATCGGCGAGGAGACCGGCATGGGCCCGCAGGACATCACCGATGCCGCGATCGCCCACTACGCCGCCTATCTGCGGCGGACGGGGAAGCTCCCCAAGGCCGCCAAGCGCGACCAGGAGGAGCAGACCGAAGCGTCCTGACCTCTTTCTCGCCAGCGGCCCCGCAGAAGGCCCACGGGGCCGCTGGCTGTTTCGCTACGAAGGTGACCACTCACCAACGGCCTCCACATCGGCCATCCGGCACAGCAGCGAGCAAGGAGCGTGACCAGCGCCACACTGAATTTCTGGGAAGGTGTTCACCCTTTTCCGTCCCGCGATGCCTGTAGTGGGCAGAGTCGGGGCGCTAGGTCCCGACCGTTCACGGATGGAGTACTGGTGGGGCCGGAGCTGTTGAACGTGGCGGGCGGTTCAGTGGTGATCGTCCTGCTTGGGCTGGTCTTGCGGCCCCGAAAGAACGGCGCGGGCCTGTGGGACGTGCTCCACGAACTGGCCCGGGGCCGGACCGCCAGCGGAATGGAGCGCGAGCGGCGCGCCACCCTCTCGGTGTTGCTGCGTAGGCTGCCGGACCGCCGAGTTCAGGTGGAAGATGTCGTCCACGGACGGCGGACGGTCATTGGCGAACGCGCTGGTACCCCTAGTCGGACGCGTTGACCCGGGCGGCAGAAGGGGGCAGCTCATGGCCCGTGCAGGCTCACTGAGGGCAGACGCAGATGACTACGACCAGTTCTTCCTGCGTTGGGAACCGCAGGTAAGACGCTATTTGCTGTGGCTTGAGGGGGATCATTCGGTAATCGACGATGCGGCCCAGGAGACAATGCTGGCCGCACACACCTACTGGGACTTCGTCAACCACCTGGATAAGCCGCAGGCGTGGCTGTTCAAGGTGGCCGGCCAGCGACTGCAGCGCGTCCATGCCTCTCGGCAACGGCATGGCCTGAGTACTGACCCCGGCGAACTGCCGCAGAGTGAAGGGCCAAACGACGTAGGGTTACGAGAGAGGGAGCTCGTCCTTCTTGAGGCGATGCGCAAACTGCCCGGCCGGCAACGCACGGCGATGGCACTGCGCTGGCAACTCGACTTACCCAACGACGAGATCGCGACCGTCATGGGAGTGTCTGTGAACACGGTGAAGACCTGTTTGCGCCTGGGGCGCGACACCCTGAAAACCCTTGTTGCAGACGTCAGTGGAGGTGAACGATGAGCATCGAGCGCCACCTGTACGGCACGGCCACGGCCGTCTCTGAAATGTGGACAGACGAGAACGCCGCCCGCGCCCGGCTGGCCGCCCTGCATGAGCGAGCCCGTCGCGAGACGTCGGATCAGAACCCACTGGCTCCTTCAAGGGCGCCCCGCGAGCCGTCCGCCGCCGCGCCAGCGCTTCCTGCTTCCCAACGAAGGTCGGAGCACCCGCTGCATGAGGTCGTCTTCCTGACGGTGGCCGAAGTCGCCAACATCATGAGTGTCTCCAAGATTACGGTCTACCGCCTGGTCCACAGCGGACACCTCCCGGCCATCCGCGTCGGCCGTTCCTTCCGTGTGCCCGAACAAGCCGTCTATGAGTATCTGCGGGAGAGCTGGCAGGGCGCCGAAGTCGACAACCGGTGACCTGAGCTACCGCCGGGAACATCGGTTGCTAAGCGGCCGCACTCGCGGCGGAACCT
Source organism: Streptomyces sp. NPDC052299 (assembly GCF_040679335.1). NCBI lineage: Bacteria > Bacillati > Actinomycetota > Actinomycetes > Kitasatosporales > Streptomycetaceae > Streptomyces > Streptomyces sp. NPDC052299. The sequence continues at coordinate 13,914 of NZ_JBFAUP010000023.1, forward strand.
GCAAGGCAGGCTCCGCAAGCCGGGGAGGATAGATCCTGCCGCCACTTCCCGCCGGGATGCCCAGAAGATCAAATACGTAGCAAACCGCCTACTCTAAAGCTTTCTTTTTCGCTAGCGGAATTGATACCCAAGCGGGGAGCTATATACATGATTGATATTGAGAGCTGCATGGGGCCCCAGTGAGCTAAACCGTTGCGGCCTCGGGGTCGTCGGCCCGAACGACCCCCTCGAGGCACTGACCACCCGACCCTTTCGGATCGGTAGTCCCCGCTCAGCGGGGCCAGGCGGCTGGAGTGCTCGGCGGCAGTGGGATCTCGTCCAGCCGCAGCCACCGCTCCTGGCCTCTTTGATCCGGGAGGCGGAACCGTACGTCCTGCGCCTCGTCCGACTCGTACGGGGCGTCTCCGACTGCCTGCAGCAGGGCGTGCAGCCTCGGGTGGGGGGCCTGCATCGCCCGGTCGCGTACGCCCTCGGTGCGCAGGGCGGCCAGCATGAGGGAGGCGGTGTTCACTCCGGTGCGCAGGTGTCCGTCGGCGTGGGCGATCGCCTCCGGGTGTTCCACGATGGAGGCCAGGGCCTCGGGGCCGGCGACGGTGTACGTCAGCACCAGGTCGCCGCGCTGCATGATCACTTGCGCCCCCGGCTCCACCAGCGAGCCGTCCTCGCGGGTCACCATGGCCACCTTGCCGACCATTGGGCCCATGCCGATCTTTCGGACCTCGTCGAACTGCTCGATCGTCGGGTCCACGAACCGTTCGGAGTCGGGGAGTGCGAGGGCGCAGTGCCCGTTCCACTCGGTTCCCGTCCAGGTCGGTGTGAGCGAACCGTAGAGGGTTCCGGCACCGTTCTTCTTCTGGATGGCCACGGTGACCGGCAGCAGTTCGGCTCGCACTCCCAGCTGGCCGTAGGCGTTCCGCAGCGTCATGCACGCATCGACGCAGATGTTCGCCGGCGCGCGTCCGTCGGAGAGGGCCGCCCATAGGAATGGCAGCACCAGTTCCACGATCTGGTCCGGCTTGGCGTGCTCCAGCATCCGCGCCGTGAGATCCATGCTCCCCGGCAGTGCCGTAGCCGCCCTGCGCGGACGCGGTACGGAGGGACGGGCGACCCGCTTCTGCGGTGTCCGGTGCTTCTTGCCCCGCTGCTGCTTCGACATGGGCAGAGCCTAAGGATCTCAACCGGCCTTCCGACAGAGCACGTTCCGGCCGTGATCCCGGCCTGCGGGCCCCTTCCCGAACGGGCGGTCAACGGCTGGCCGGCGAGGGTATGCATCGCGGCATGAACCAACTCACCCGACGCCGCTGGATCTTCTCCCCCATCACTTCATGGCAGGCCAGGCGGCTTTCACGGACGACCGGCATCGACCACAACGCCGCATGGGTCAAGCTCCGCACCGCCACCCACCCCGAGGAAGCCGTCTACGCCTCGCGCCGGTTACCCGGCGGGCAGGACGGCCAGTAGCAGCGAAGCCCCCGGACCATGCGGCCCGGGGGCTTGGTGGTGTCCGCAGTCAGCGCTGGCTGTCGCCGGGGGCGAGCAGGCTGGTGACTTCGGCGAGGGCGGCCGCGCCGGGCTTGAAGTACTTCCTGGCAGCGCTGACGGACTTGTGGCGGGACTTCGCCATGAACAGCAGCATGGAAACGCCCTGCTCGCCGAGATGCGTCAGGCCGGAGTGGCGGAACTCGTGCGGGTCCCAGCCGGTGCCCTCCTCGCCGCCGACGCAGGTGTGCCGGTCCAGCAGGGCGCGCAGCTGACCGCGAGAGGCGGGCCAGACCGGTGTCGGGGCAGACGTCGCGCGGGGTGAGGAGCTTGCCCGGGCCGGGCCTGCGGTGGGTGACGAACAGCGGCCCACGCGTACGGTCCCCGATCAGCCGGGGCAGCAACCGGGCGGTGCCGGCGTCCCAGTAGATCGTCTCCGTCGCGTAGTCCTCGCGGGCCTGACCGCGTCAGCGGACGGCCTTGGCGCCCTTGGCTTTGACCGGGCACTGGCGGCCGCCAACGTTGAGGTCTTCGATGTTGACGCCGAGCAGCTCGTCGGCGCGGGCGACGGTCTCGTAGAGCATCCGGTAGGTGACCTTCTCGCGCAGGCCGACGTCGCGCCGGGCGATCAAGCGGTCGATGGCGGTCTTCGAGCGGACCGGGGTGTCCGAGCCCGGGTCGGGCATCCGCTTGCACCAGGCCGGGATGCGCGGCGGCTCAAGGCCCGTGTCGTGGCACCAGACGAGCCAGCCGCCGACCGCTCCTCGGCGGGCATTCCAGGTGCTGGCGGCCGCCGCGCCCCAGAGCTGTTCGAGCGCCTGGCCGATCTCGTCGTCGGCGACGGCCGACAGGGGCCGGCCCTCGCCGAGCTCGGGGACGACCTTGCCAAGCGCCGTGGTGTAACTCCGGCGGGTGTTGGCGATGGTGATCTGGTCCAGGTAGCGGTCGGCGGCGGTGCACACGGTCGCCACTCCGGAGCCGGTCTTGAGGGGGACGACGGTCGCCACGGATCTCCTTGCCACAGATAACGGGCCCCCTGGGCGTAGGACGGCGGGGACGTTCTCGCTGGTCACCGAACACCTAGTACAGATAACAGAGCAGTTACTGCACTATCAACGCGACTTGGACAACGGTCTCCCCGGAGAACGTCAGGCGTCAGGCCAAGATCCCGCTCTCGCCGAGGTCGGCGGCGGCCGCGCTCAAGAAGGCCCGGTACGCCGTACGCGCTCGCGTCACCAGGAGTTCGAGATCAGGTGCCTCCGGGTTGAACCCGTCCGCCATCAGGAGCTGGGCGTATCCGGGTGACGGTGGTGTGAGGGGTCCGCCGTCCAGGTCGTGCCCCTTGAGGGTCGCGATCGCGCGGCCGGTTGCCCGACTGAGGAGGACACACCACTTGGCCACCTGCTCCGCAGCCTCGGCAACCGGTGGCGTGGCGTCCAACTGCAGGAGGACCCGCTGAGTATCGACATCGCCCTGCCGGTACTTGAGCGCCTCATTCCAGCGCTTGTGGGCTTTCTCGGTCCACGCCTCACGCTGCTCAGGGAAGCGCTCAACCCGCGCCAGCGGGATCAGCGTGGTGGAGAGCTTGTCCAGGTAGTCGTCGACCGTCTTCGCATAGCTGGTGTAGGTGGCCCGCCTCGACTCCCGCAGGGCCCGGAGGGTCTCGACCCTCACCTGGTGGCGGGTGGTACTGCGGCTGAGGAACGCCGCGGTGGCCCCGGCCGCCGCTGTGCCGACGGCTCCGACGGTGGCACCGAGCACGGCGGCGAGTCCTGCGTCCATCGCACCACTGTGGCGACCGCCGTCCGAACAGCGCGAGACGATGATCAGCCATCTACATCCGGACAGCCGCCCACCCGGGGTCCACGGCCGCCGTCGCCGCCGCACCTTCTCCCCGCATCCCCATCCGCCCCGTACACCGCTGATCGACTTCCGTGAGAACGACCCCGCGGGCGGATCGCGCATCCACTACCAGGTCCGCCCCTGGCAACAGAGCAGTTATCTGCGCCATGGGCGATGTCCGATCTGCCCGCTGTCGGGAGGGGACACCTTTTTTCCCGCCCGACAACCAAGGAGGACTCTCTTGCCCATCGAGATGTGGCTTCTGCTGCCGATCACCATGGTGGTCGGCTCGCTCTGCGCGCTGGCCGTCTGCCTGTTCGCCCTGCACCGCGCCAAGCCGGGTGACATCGTCGCCCTCACCCGGGAGCTGCCGGACGTCATTGCGGCCTTCCAGCGTCACCGACGCAAGCGGTGACCCGGCATGGCAGCGCATCAAAGCACCAGCGGCCTCCTGAGCGCAGAGCGGTCCGGTCCTCCGTCTCTCAGGAGGCGGAGGACCGGGCCGGGTACCCGCGGTACCCGCCCGTCAGGAAGTCCGCCGGTGCGTGTCGGCGGCGCCCCAGGCGCGCTCCTTCAGCTCCATCCGGGCGACCGGCCCGTCGGCGACCTGCGTCCAGTGCGGGTCCCGGGTGATCCGGGTGGACAGCCGGAGCAGCCGCCTGCGCAGGGGCGCGGTCTGTTCGGCCGGCGCCTCCGCCATGCGGCCGTAGGTCGCGTACCAGTCGATCTGTGCCTGAAGAAGCCCCTCGGGGAAGACGTGCGCCATACCCGCCATTAGATCAGTTGTTCGATTTTCGACGCGACTCGGCCGCACTGGTGACGTGCCGCGACGTTCGGAGGGGGGCGTCGTTCTTGGTGCAGGGAACGACCGAACCGACGGGCACCGGGATGGGCAAGGACGCCAAGCGCGCGAAGCCGGCCCGCAGGGACAGGCGGCTGCGGGACACTGGGCGTGCGGGCGCCACGGTGACCGTGCACGAGGTGCGCACGCCCGAGGACATCGCCGACGCCCTGGCCGTGATGCTGCCGCAGCCCAAGTCGGGAGACTGGCGGCCCCACGTCCTCGGTGCGGACAGGCTGTCTCTGCGGGCCGGAACCGATTCCTGGCCGCTCCTCAACGGACATCGCGTCCCGGAGGAGATGTGCGCCGCCCTCCGGATGGAGCGGCCCGAGGAGGCCGGCGACTTCGTCCTGGAGGATCTGGTCGCGATGGCCCGGAAGGATGGGTCCGCCGGATCTGAGCGGCCTCGGCGCCGCCCTCAGCAGCATGGGCGGGTGTTCCGGCCGTCAGCTCGACCACGAGGACGGCAGCATGTCCTGCTCGCGGGGCCTGGACTGTCCCGGTGTCGCGCTGCCGCACGCCGGGTGGACCGACTGCCGCTCGCACGGGCCCTGCGCGCACTGCGACGGGCCACCGGTCCGCTGGGAGTGCGACCGGCAGACGGGCTGACCACACCGGGCCGAACGGCGCGCCTCCGGGAACGCCGGCGCGCCGTACACGACCGAGGACGCCGCCGCTTGTCGGCGGACAGGTCGTGTACGGCAACGAACCGCCCCTGGGGCGATCAGAAGAGCGTCTCGGTGTCCCTCTGCTCGCCCAACGGGAAGAGCGAGTCCAAGAACGCCTCTCTACTCGCCTTGGCTGCATGCCGACGCAGAGCAGGGTCGGCGGCCCGGCGCTTCACCCGCGAGGTGGGCACGGTGATCTTGGCGACAAAGGTGTGCCGCTGTCGCGGGACCATCGGCCGGTAGTACTCCGGCCCGCGCATGCCGGAACCCCTGCCCTTGTCACCGACCACCACCGACATGTCCTCCCCGCCGGTTCCCTGGCGGTCTCGGACGGGCCGGGGCATGGCCCACATCTCGCTCAGGCCCGCGTCCTCCTGCTTCTCGAAGCGCCACGCCCGGTTCCAGGCGTCCTCCCACACCTTCCAGTCGGGCGGAACCTCGCAGGCTCGCAGGAAGCCCCGGAACTGTTCGAGGGTGTGCGGCACCATCTGCTTATTCACCACGCGGTGGGCGGAACTGCGCGGAAGAACCCCGAACTCGCCGGCCCTCTTCTCCATGGTCCGCAGCGACGGCGCGCCCGCCTGCTCGTACACGTCTCGCAGGGCGGCGCTCAGGTCGGCGAAATCCCGAACGAGCCGGGGAGACGGTGCCGGGTGCCGAGCGTGCTGGTCACGGACATGCTCACGTCTGGCCTGCCGCCATAGCCTGCGGGCCTCTTCGGGCGGCGCATCACACGCCTGGGCGTATGCCAGTACCGGCGTGAGCCGGGGAACCGAAGCGCCAGAGGCAGCGCGCTGCAGGGTCGTGGCATGCAGCCCGGCACGATCAGCAAGTTCGCGGTAGGTCAGTCCAGCCCAGGCCCGTTGCATCCGCAGCCACTCCGCCAGCCGGCGCAGCCCCACGTTGGACGTGGTGATCTCTTTCTCGCGGCGTCCCACAGCACCTCCTTCAGGGAGCCGTCAGAGCGGCCTTGAGCACCGTCCTGACGGCCCGGAAGGAGAGACGGGTACTGAGCGCGATGGTGGCTCCGGCGATGAGGCCGGCCCCCGCAAGCAGCTGCAGGACTTCAAGGGCGGGTACCCCCGTGAGAGCCGTGAGGGCCGCCGTGATGACGACCACGACGATGATCACGATGGCTTCGGCCCCATTGAGGCGGCGGGCACTGGGCGATCCGTGCTCCACGCAGGGTCTGGTGGAGGGGTGGTGCTTGGACATGGGTGTCCCTGATTCTGTTCAGTTCGGCGGCCTCGCGGCCGCCGAACGCCTGGCTCCATCTGAGTTGCACCACAGGACAGTTGCCGCCGTCCCCGGCGTGGTGCGTGGACAAGATGTTGGCACCCCAGGAACGCCAATTCCCTCGTGGCGGTGGCTAATCGCGCATTTTGATGCGCCACTGTCCCCGCAAGCCCATGCGCAGGTGTGGACCTCTTCTCCGCATTGGGTGGGAACGGCACGTTGAACCCGCATGTCTGAGCTGCGGGTTGTCCGGGTGCGAACGTTGCTGTCAGTGAGCAGTGATAAGGCGAATTGATGCGCGCGCGCTTCAATCTTTGTTGCGTCCCGTACGCGCTGCTGTCACGATCCGGGCCGTACGGGTCGTGCACCTTATGTGTACAACCTCGCCCTGGTGACTCCTGGCTCCATCCACTGATCAGCAGGGAACTGAGTTTCGCGTTGCCGCGCGGACTCGCCGGAGGCCGTTGCCGCAGACGCGGCGCCGGCCTCCTTTCGTTGCCCACGAGAAAGCCGAGCAAGGGCGCTCTTCCCCGGAGGGGAAGAGGTGTCGGCGCTGGTTCCGGCTGACCCGCGCCTCCTGACCTGCGCGGACAGGGCCGCTCGCCAAGACCAGGGTCAACGAGTTGGGCAACCCTGAGCGCCACTCGAGTCCGGCAACCCCGATCGCAACGAGGAGGGCGACCTGTTGGGCGACCGTCGCCGGTCCGTCGGCGAACGACCGGGTCGGGCCGCCGCGCAGGCCGGCCGGGGGACTGGAGGAGAAGGCCCTCTTCCCCCGTGGGGAAGAGGTGTCGGCGGGCGAGCTGGATGACCCGCAGTCCCTGACCTGGGAGAAGACGGCTCCGCGGAATGGCCCCCGGCAACCTGTAGAGCAACGTGTAAGGCAACCCGTACGGCAACCGGTACAGCAATCTGTACGGCAACCTGCAGGGCAACCGTCCCGGCCGGAGTCGCCGAAATGCCGCCGGGAAGTGACCCAAACGATGACCCTTGCAGGTCAGAGCAGCGATGCCGTCATGACGGCATGACGGGCCTACGTCATGCCGTCACTTGCGGTCGGTGGCCAGCGCGGCGAGCAAACGCCTGGCCATGGGGGCTCCGTACCAGGTTCCGTTCCGAGTCCCCTTTGGAGTTCCGTTTGGAGTTCTGTTCCGGGTCCCGTTTCGGGTCCCCTTGCTCCACCACGAGACGAGGGCGAAGGCGCAGCTCAGCAGCCTGGACAAGGGGGCCCGGGCGCGCCGACTACTTCCCTGGGGACCCCTCTGGCTCCCTGGCGATGCCCGGCCCGAGGGTCCGCCGGCCTTTGTGCTCGGCCACCGCCTGGTGCTCGACGTCGTCCAGGAGCCGCTCGGGCTCGACGCGCTCGACGGGCAGCAGCCGCGGTGCGGGCCCGGCCGGGGGCGTGGTCCTGGTGCTCGGGCCGGTGACGAGTCGTCGTCGCGCGGTGCTCATGGGAGGAGTCTCCCGCCTCCGGCACGCGCGCGTGTGCACCCTCGCGACCGGTCGCGGAGCGGCGTTTCGGGGCCCCCGGTATCGGAGCGGAGTGACGAAATCTTGGTCCTCCTCGCTCAGGTCGCCTCCTGAGTCGCGCCCTCGGTCGTCTCCTGCGTGCCGCCCTGGGTGCTCTCCTGAGTCGCGTCCTGGGTCGCATCGCTCGACCCTCGCGCAGGGCCTTGAAGACGTCGTCTGACCTGGACGACAAGGGGTGCGCAGAGCGCCGGTCGCGGCGCCGACTACTTCCCTGGGAGCTCGTCTTCCCGTGAGGAAGTGCCGGCCTGGTCTCGCCGGGTCCCTGGAGCCCGGCGCGCCGGCCGTGCGAATGCTGCGCCGGACCCGCCCAACGACGACCGCCAGGAACACGAACTACTGCCGGGCGTGGTCAGAAGGGGGCCCGGCTGTTCGCTCATCGAGTGCCTCCAGGGGCGAGCGGGCGTGTGCCACTACAGGTATCGGGCGGGCGCGGGATCGGTGTCGTCCACGGCAGCCTTCGCCCTGGGTGACGTGACGGACGCGTGGTTGGGGCGGGTACTCATCGGCCGGACCTCTTCTTGTGGAGGGCCCGCCCGCACACGGTCATGTCGTCATCCGTTCCCCAGCTTCAGAAGGCGCCTAACGGCACCTCGGCGGAGGTCATCGGAATCAGGGCCTCCCAGCTCTGCCCGTGCGCGACGCAGAGCAGAACGTCCGCGAGCTCCGGGTGGCGGTAGGCCGCCACGCCGGGACGAGGTGAAGTGGGGGCGGGCTGGGTGCTCATCGTGGCCTCCTGGAAGGGCGTCGTTTCACCGTACGCGCGCCGGACCGCCCTCCAGGCGGTCATCGGCAAACCGCCCTTGGGCCCGCGGCGTTGACAGCACAGAGCCGGGGCCGGCACGAGTGGCCCCGTGCCGGCCCCGGCCGCTGTTCCTCTCTGCTCAGGCTCCGCCGTCCCGCTGCGCGGCCTTCGCGATCTCCTCGGCCAGCGCTCTGGTAGCGCGCTCCTGCTCTTCGAGCTCGCGGCGCAGCTGTTCCTGGATCTCCTGGGCGTCCATGAGACTTCCTCTTTCTCGTGATGGTGTGCGGGTGGTGGGTATTAGCTCAGTGCGGTGAGGGTGAGGGCGGCGGCGGCCAGGACCAAAACGTGCGCGGCCTGGTCGACGTGGGCGGCACCGCCGGCGGCGGCCCACTTCTGCTGACGGGCGATCCGCATCCAGGCAGCGACGGGCCACCGGCGATCGATCCAGGCATGGGTGGCGCCGATCAGCGCGACCGCGGCCGCGCCGGGCAGGACGCCGACGCTCTCGTCCAGGACGACGGCGGCGGCGACCAGGACGAGCAAGCAGGCGATGACGTGTGTGGTGGCGTGGGTGAGGTTCGCCCGCCACCCGGCCGCGCCGCGGTTGGCTTTGTGGCTGGCCTGGTGGTCGGTCTGCAGCGGGTAGTCCGCGAGTAAATGGGCGACGTAGAGCAGGACGAAGAGGGATGGGAACATGGTCTTCTCCGGTGGCTGGGGCTGTCGGGGGCGTGGGGGCGGCCGGTCTCCTGGCAGTGATTACGGCCGCCCCGAGGCGCACTACTTCTCGTCGTCAGAGTCGGAGAAGGTGACGTTGCCGTGGCCGTAGAACATGCCGCCCTTGATGCCTGTGTGGACCCCGCCGAACACTCCACCGACGATGCCGCCGTTCGCGTCCGTCTGGGCCCCGCCGTTGCTGTTGTTGACGTCGGAGCGGGTGATGTGGAAACCCATGGTGGTGGCCTCTCTGAGGTAGGTGATCGGTGGTGGGTGGTCAGATGCCGATGTGGCGACGGGACGGAGTCGTACATCCGCCTCACCGCGGACTGCCGCTCCGGGGCGTCCAGAACGATGCCGGCGATCCGGCGCCAGGACAGGCCGTAGCTGTCCCTGAGCCGGACGACCTGAACAGCCGCACGCCGCTCCAGAGGCGGGCGAGCGCGGTGGTGTGCTGCGCGGCGAGCAGGGCCTGATCCCCGCTCTCGGCGACGTCACCGCCGCCCAAAGCCTCCAGCGCGTAGGCGAGCTGGTCGGGTTCCACGGCCTTGGCGAGGTAACCGGTGAGGTCGTCCTCCGGGGTCCAGGTGATCTCTGCCGCGAACCCGCCGCCTACACGCCCACGCCGGGCGCCCGGACGGGCCGTCGGTCTGGGACGACGGAGACGTTCCCTGACGACGCTCGCCCGGGCCGCGCACATGCGAACCGGATGATCAAAGTCCGATTCGGCCAGCACTTCCACCACGGTCATGACCCGACACGCGCCGGAGTCACGAGCCGGGCAGCACCAAGCCGCCCAACATCCCTGCCACTAATATTGGCACCTGGCCTGCGGCACACACGGATGCACTACACCGCAAAAAAGATAGTTCCCCATACTTGATGAAGCTGGTTATTCTACCGATGATGTAACCGTCGGCACCTGTGTGACACCAAAGTCCGGTAATCGATAATTCGACAAGGAGACGCGCAAGCATGACAAGTGACTCTAGGCCCGCCACAGGTAAGGATCGTTCACCTAAGCTTCCACCCTCTGAGCTAACAGAGGAAGCAAGACGGCATCCAGGCGGTTGGGTATACGAAATAGATAATGGAATGGTGAGAGATCCATACGGCGAGGTGCCCCCCTCGGCCATCATCGGGGCGTGGAAGGTCGACTCAAATGGAAATCTTACTGGAGAATACCAGGAGAATAAAAATTACACGCCCAAGGCGTGATTAAAACTCGCCGCCCACATTTTAGGGTCCTTCGTATCCTCACCATTCACCTCGGACCGATCGCCAGGTTGTCATGCCTTCATGGTCGATTTCTGGGGCCCAGAACCTCTTCCTGCGGAAGGTTCCTTCGATGGCCTTAAAAAGACGCATTGGATTTCCCGCTCGAAAGATCGCCGGCCCAGTCACGATTTTTTCCCAGAACCTATCCTGCCGCCACACGGAGACAACTGCCCCCACTGGCGCCGGCGCAAAAAGAGGAACCAAGTCGCGTTCCACGACAGGTCGAGCTCTAGGGATTAGATAGACAAGTAGGGAACCTTGGGCGTGACTTGCTGGCGAGGGCCTGGCATTGATTCGGGCGCCATTGCAGCATATGAGGATTCCTCTATCATCCAGTTCTCGCCGCACCTCACGAAGAGCTTCGAAAAGATCGACGCCTGTCGCGGACAGCGTTTCCCCCTCTGCAGTGATGACATGTAGGCCCCATGGGGGTTCATCTTCATAACATACGAGCCATTTCTGCTCAGCACCTCCCGGAATTCTTGCACATACAAACGTTTTGTGCATCATGGACGGTATCCAGGGTTCTCTATCACTTGATCCGTTGGCATGCCCCAACTCCAGCGCACGGCCCTTACTATCCTATACCCAGGAATTGCGGGAAAGATTATTTCCTTCTCGGCTCTGAATACGTACCCGAACCCGAGAGCCTTGTTCATATCTATGCCTACCCCAGGGGATTCAATTTCGTAAACCCACGTGGTGCCTTTCGCCTTCTGCGGAAACATGGCAGCAAGACCCGCTCTCTTACTCGTCCCCACCACCGACGATGAACCAGCGTTATACCAACCGTACTGCTTGAGATCGAGCGGGGCATCCATCGGCGAAGTCTGGAACCCCGTAGAGAAGACCTCAGAAGGGTCACGGCTGTCGCCACGAAAAACTCGCCCAGGACTTACTACAGCCTTACTGGGGGCGTTGACTCCTGGGAAGGGGTTCGCGACAGGAGCTTTACCCTTTAGAGCTCGAAGCCAATTAACCGCCGGTCCTATGAGGCTACTGCTCGCCCCGCCCACCGCGCCCAGTAGAAGGTCCCAGGGGCCTGTAGGACGGCAGTTGACTTTGTTGACTGCCCAGGAAAATCCAGCACCGACACCAGCGTTGACCGCTGTCGAGGCGGCGATGCCGCGCCACCCGGACAGTCCAAGTGCACGCGTTGCGGCCTGCCCTGCACCCGGCATGAGAAGACCAGCGATAGCCCCTGTGACGGCTCCTTCCCCGGTCGCCTTGCCGAAGTCGCTCCAGGAAAAGCCACCATTGCGATGCTTGAAGGCGTAGATGCTTCCCTCTACCACGCCGCCGACGGCAGCACCGAATCCTGCGGATATGCACAGGGGGCAGCGGCCGGATGGGTCTGTGAGGTTGGTGGGTTGGTTGTCGGCGTAGGAATAGTTACTTCTGGCGGGCTGTACTGCGTCGCGGTTGAGAGGGTCCTGGCTGGTAAACCGGCCGAGGACCGGGTCGTAGTTGCGGGCGCGCAGGTAGTAGTGCGCAGATTCAGTCATGGGCTCTGCGTATTGCCCGGTGTAGGTGAAGGGGTTAGCTGGCGCTGTCGTGACGAGTTTGTTGGTGGCGGACTTCCCGAACGCGCTGTAGCTATAGGTGTACTGGTTCGTTCCGACCGCATTGGTAAGCGCTGTGATGGAGCCCTGGCCGTCGCGGTGGTAGTAGAAGGGTCCTGCGCCCGTCTTTACGGTCTCGACCTGTCCCTGGGCGTCGTAGGTATAACTGCTTTGAAGCTGTCCAATTCCATTCGTCTCGGCTGCGACAGTGGTCAGCGGAGTAGAGATGTCCCAATAGGAGGTGCGTTGACGGGTCCCGTTCTTGGCTGCGGCGGTTCTATTTCCGTCGGCGTCGTAGGTGAATGTGACAGTATCGGGGCCGTTCTTGGTGGTGATGAGTTGGTTGCCGGCGTCATAGGTGAGAAGGTCGTTGCCATTGCTGGTTTGGTTGCCGTCGGCGTCGTAGGTGAAGGCATGGGTGGTGCCCCCGGTGGTATGAGTCAGTTGGTCGGCTTCGTCGTAGGTGTAACTGGTAGTGACACCGACGGTGGTTGATGTGGCTCGATTGCCCACCTTGTCGTAGGTGTAGGCGGTATCAGGAGTTGTTTTGGGGCAGGTTTCGGCTTTGGTTGCTGAGGTGCACTCGGTCAGAAGTTGGCCGGTGCTGTCGTAGGTGAAGTAGCGGAATGATTCCGTCTTTCCCTGAGTAACGGAGTCAATCCTCAGGGGCTGTCCGACGGGGTTGAGAATCTGCTGCCAGTTGGTAAGGGTTGTATTCCCCTTGGTGCTCTTTACTGCCGTGAGTTGGCCAGCGTTATCGTAGCTACGACTTTCAGTGTGGCCGTTGCCTGCGGGAAGTGTGGTGGTGGTGAGGTTTCCGGCCTGGTCATAGGCATAACTTATGGTGGTGTTGTTGGCCGTCTCTGAGATGCGACGGCCGTCGTTGTCATAGCTATATGTGGCGCTGGTGTTCGTTATCTGGGAGGCCGTGGAGCGTGACTTGAGGTTGCCGTTGCCATCTCCATGCCAGGCGAGCAAGTGACCGGCCGTGTCGGTGGCAACGGCATCGAGGGTCGCACCGGCGTCGAACTTGCCGGCCAGTGGCTGTCCGTAGTTCTCCCAGCTGTCAGCTTGGGTGATCCGGGTTCCGAAGGTGCCGTCACCCTTGCCGGGGTAGAAGTAGGTGAGTTTGGCTGTGGTGCTGCGGCTGAGGAAGTCCTGCTTGCCGTCGCCGTTGAAATCACCGGGCGTGAGGTTCATGGGGCCCCAGCCGGTTCCCAGGTCAGCTCTAGTACCGAACAGCCCGTTGCCGGTCCCTGGGTAGAAGTAAAGGGTTCCATCGGATTTTATGGCAAGGAGGTCCGGCTTGGTGTCGTTGTTGAAGTCGAGGCTTGCGATGCGGTAAGTGCCCCAGCCAGAGCCAATGGCAATTCGGGTTCCGAAGGTGCCGTCACCCTTGCCGGGGTAGAAATACATTTTGTCTTCGGATGCGTTGATCGCGAGGAAGTCTTGGTTGCCGTCCTTGTTGAAGTCGGCTGCTGTGAGAGACATTGCCGCCCACCCCGAACCGCGGTCGGAAGGGGTGTCAAATCCTCCCTTGCCGTTGCCGTCGTAGCGCAGCAGATGCCCGGTGGATTTCTCGATCGCCAGGAGGTCGAGTTTGCCGTCCCCTGAGTACTCGATGAGTAGTGCCTGGCTGAAGCCGGATCCCGAGCCAGCGATTGTGGTCCCATCGACAAAGGTTCCGTCGGCCGAGCCGAGGTAGGTACGGATGCCGCTATCACCATCCGTGCGGAGCACGTCGGTGATGCCGTCGTCGTTCAGGTCTCCGGTGAGGGTCTGGGCTGCTCCGGTCCAGTCCAGGGCCTGTTCTTGTGTGGGTGCGGACCGTTTGGTGAGGCGGCCTTCGGCGTCGTAGGCGTAGGTGAAGGCGCCACCGCCAGTAGTGGGGGTGACTGCGGTGAGTCGCCCTGTCTTGTCATAGGTGAAGGCGCGGGTGCTGAAGGCGTCCGTGACTCGGCTGGGGTGCCCTATGGCGTCATAGCTGTATGAGACGGCTGGGGTGCCGTCGGAGTACGTTCGTCTGGTGACTTGCCCGCGGACGTCGTAGGTGTTTGAGATGGTCTGGCCACGGGCGTTGGTCAGCTTGGTGAGGTTGCCTTCGGGGTCGTACTGGTAGGTCTGGGACCGATCGAGAGGATCTGTAGTACTGGCAAGGCGTCCTGCGTTGTCGTAGGTGTACGACGTGGCGTGCTGGTTGGCGTCGGTCCGTTTGGTCATGTTGCCGAGCGCGTCGTACTCCATGGTCGTTGCCCCGTTGTCGGGAGCCACGATCTTCTTCAGCCGTCCGAGGCTGTCGTACTCGTAGGAGGTTTTCTTTCCTCGGGGGTCGGTGCGCTCGACCATGTTGTTGAGTTGGTCATAGACTGCATCAACCTTGTTGCCAAGAGGATCGCTCTGGCTGGTGATGTTGCCCGCGGCGTCATAGGCAGTGCGCCAGGTGTACTCGTCCGGGTCAGCACCAGCGATGTTGCCGCGCGGGTCTACCAGTCCGATCTGACGGCCGCTGTCGTCGTAGCTGTAGGTGGTCTTGAATCCGAGTGGTGAAGTTTCTGAGATCAGGTTGCTTGCGGCGTCGTACTCGTACCTGACGATCTTTCCAGTCCGGTCCTTGACCGATTTGAGTCGCCCGACTTTGTCGTAGGTGTTGGTCGTAACTTTCCCGAGGGCATCGGTTGTCGTGAGGACATTTCCCTCACCGTCATACGTGGTCTCGGTGGTGTGTCCTAGCGGATTCGTCACCTTCACCGGACGGTTTTCCGCGTCGTAGTCAGTCTGCGTGGTGTTTCCAGCAGGATCAGTAACTGTGATCTGATTTCCGACTTTGTCGTAGCCGTAGGTCCAGGTGAAGGGCTTCGGGTCCGCTCCCTCGATGTTGCCTCGTGGAGTGGTTATCGAGGTGATGTGCTGGGCTTTGTCGTAGGTACGTGTGGTCTTGGCACCTGTGACATCGGTGGTGGTGACAGGGTTGCCCATGACGTCGTAGGCGGAACTGACGGTCTGCCCCGCCGGATTTTTGGTCTGGGTAAGTTGGTTGGCGGCATCATAGGTGTAGATGGTGGTCTTGCCAGCCGCGTCCGTGGTCGTGGCCAGGTTGCCAGCTGCATCGTAGGTATAGGTCGTCTGCTGACTCTTCGGACCGGCGACATTCAGAAGACGGTTAGCTTCGTCATAGCTGTACTTGGTCGTATATTCAGCCGGGTCCTTGCCGCTGATGTTCCCCCTGGGGTCAACAGTCGAAGCGACTCTCCCAGAGTCATCGAAGGTCTGGGTGGCACGTGAGCCATCTGGGTAGGTCACCGATATCTGATGGCCGGCACTGTCGTATCCGTAATGTGTAATTTTGCCACGGGGGTCCGTGACGGATTCCAACTGCCCTCGGGTCGTATAAGTGAATTTAGTGCTGTTGCTTAGCCCATCGACGATGCTGTCCAGCAAACCGCCGCCATTGTAGGTGTATGTAGTCTCACGCAATTGAGGGTCAGTGTACTTGGTGACATTTTCGCTACTATCGTAGGCGTACTCGAATTGACCCGAAGCCGGCTTTTGGATACCGGTTAGCCGTTGATTTTCATTATATGTGTACCGGGTTACTTTTCCTTCGGGGTCCGTGATCTTGCTGACGTTCGCGGAACTGTCATAACCGTAGAACGTCTTATTTCCGAACGGGTCGTACTGGGCGGTGATGATATTGCCAGAATAGGCATCTGTCCAGACGCCGCCGTCCGGAGCCGTAGTGTCTGTTGTGGACCCGTTGTAGGAGAACTTAGTCACCCGGCCCAGGGCATCTTGCTGGCTGGTTACCTGCCCTTCGCTGTTATAGATGTTTCGGACCGGATAATTTCCCCTAGCGTCCTTAATCGATTCCAACCGACCGGAGGCGTCATACCCGTAAATGGTGTTGCTCTCGTCAAGTCCAGTGACTCCGGACAGTCGCCCTGCAGAGTATGCGTAGTCGACGGTTCGTCCATCGGCAAGAACAATGCGGTTAAGCAGGTCACCGCTATAGCTCGCCGTCGTTACGCGCCCGGCAGAGTCGGTCGCGCTTGTCACACGGCCAGCCTCGCGGTGATAAGTCACGCCATTACCTGACCGGTCCTTTCGTGAGAGCAGCGCACCGTCCTTACTAAAGGCGTAGGTCACTTTCTGCGGCGTTATAAGTGCATATGTATCATCGGACAGCTTAGCGAGGCTCGATCGGGACGTCACCGGCGTGGTGAACGAGGATCCGTCCTTCTCGTACACGTAACTGGCGCCATTCTCGGAGACATAAGTAACTGCCCCATTACTCCCTATGACAAGCCGGGCATCCCACGGAAGCGACCAACCCGGACCAAGCGACCGGCCTGTATCTTCGGCAGAAAGACCAGCGGGATCAGCAGAGTTGGTCGAGGAATAGTGGCGGGTCAGATTAATTCCGCCACCAGGAGAGGACTCATAGACATCATCAACTTCGATCGAGAACGCCCCGGTAGCCGTGTTAACCGAAGATCCCCGATAAGTCTGGGGCTGCGAAAAGGCTGCTATGGAAGATCCGCAGCGACTGCTACAGTCTGCCGTCTGACCGTCAGGGATGCTACCTAGGAGCTCCGCATAGGTAGCAACCAAGCCTGTTCTGTTATTGTCCGTCGTAGTTACCTCTGCCTGTATACCAAAGTCTCCAGGAGTTCCCGTTCCTTCGTCGCACTGGTCCGCAGCCACTGCGGTATTAAAGGTGAAGACCGGGTTGTCAGCGGGCTTGTTGTAGAAATCCCAAAGAGAGGAGTGTGTGACCCCTTTTTGCCCAAGGTCATACTCCTTAGAGACTCCCCGACACACGACAATCCATGTTACTTTTACGGGGTGGAGAGCATCGATTACATTTCCTTCTGCATCCCAACGCTCATCAGAGTTGGTTGCCTCAACCACGCCTGTAACGTTTTCACCTAGAATAACAGTTCCGTGGTCATCATCAGCATATTCAACGTAGGCTCGAATTCCCCCTTCGGCGCCGTAGATACGAATGTAGTTCGCTGACCCCCACCAGAGTTGATCGTCTGGAGAAGACGCGCTGCCGTGGGCTCCTGCATCTTTCTGTGCGGCAGCATACTGACGCAGATCCTGCTTCCGCCTCTCCTCAGGAGAGCTCGGTGACGAGGTCGGAGGAAGAGACTTTTGGGCGTAAGCACGATCCCTCAGCACTTGATCGTGCCGCTCTTTCAGTGTCATTGCCTTTTTTTTCACGGCCGGGCGGGGCCCCTCTTTGGAGGCCCCAACTCCGGCCACTGACTGCTTCTGCGGCAGTGCGACCGCATTGGCGCCAAACAGACTAAGAACTACGCCGAAGACTACGAGACATGTGATCATCGACCGGAGCAACGAACGGCTGGATCTCATATTTCCCCCCACAGCTAGCCCTCTAAAGACACCTGGCCATGATCTTTAAATAGCAGAAGAGAACGCTACCGAAGGCGCCGCGTTCATGACATGGAACACAGTAAGAGTGACACACGTCACTCCGGAATCAATAGTTCCACCCTGTTAACTAAAGGCTGTCCCGTAACTACTGGTGCCCCTCGGCAGAGTCCGGTATGGGCCGATTGGTCGAGGGCTCACTGCGGGTGGCAAGCCGGGCTGCAACAGGACAATCCGGCTCTCCGAGGTGACACTGGCCGGCCCGGCTCTGAGTTACGGGACAGCCTTTACAACGCCTAACAGAATGGGCGCTGCGGGCTGAGCTACAGAGATCCCGGCTCGCTGTCGGCGACAAACCGCGTCAAGGATTGCTCCAGCAGTTCCAGAAACTGCCGCAGGTCGTCCGCTACCTTGTCGAGCTCGGGCTCGTCCAGTGATGACGTCCGCGTCCGATGAACTGACCCGTCAGGGCCCGCAACGTAGAACAGGCCGCCGCCGTTCGAGCCGATGGCAACCTTCTGGTCCGCGCCGGCATCGACAGCGCCGTTCTCCTGGAATCGCAGAAGGACGTCGCTTGCCGCGTCGAGGAAATAGCCGTTGCCGACGTCCGCCCAGGTGACGTTGCCGATGCTGTCGTAGAAAGTGACCAGGTCAGCCGGGATGAGACCCGCTTGAGCAAGCGCGCGAGCCGCAGTTTGATCGTCGCGGCTGGCCGACCGGACCTCGTTGGTGCCGGGAGGAAAACCGTGCCGACGCTCGAACTCGCCCGTCAACGCCACGAGGACCCTGGAGACTCTGCTTGTCCACGAGGCCAGCCAGGCGGGTGAAAGCGAACTGTCACTCATGAGGCTGGATCATTGCATAAGCCACGGAAACCAATGAGGTAACCCAGCGGCCTTGCACCCCGACGTCAAGACAGTGTCTTGAGTTGTCGGTGGGTGATGAGGCAGCAGGCGAGCTTCAGGAACGCTTCGTGGATGTCGGCCCGCCGTTCCCACCGGATCCGCAGCCGTCGGAAGCCGTGCAGCCAGGCAAAACTCCTCTCCACGACCCAGCGGTAGGTGCCCAGCCCGGTGCCGTGTCGGGTGCCGCGTCGGGCGATCGCGGGCACGACGCCACGGGCGCGGACCTGGTCGCGGTAGATGTCATGGTCGTAGCCGCGGTCGGCGAACAGCGAATCCGGCTTACGGCGGGGACGGCCGACCCGGCCGCGGACCGGCGGGATCGCGTCGAGCAGCGGCAGGAGCTGAGTGACGTCGTTGCGGTTGTCGCCGGTCAGAAGAACAGCCAGAGGGGTGCGGTGCCCGTCAGTGATCAAGTGGTGTTTGGAGCCGGCGCGGCCCCGGTCGACTGGCGAGGGGCCCGTCTGGCTCCCTCTTTTAGCGCCCTGACGTGGGAGGAGTCGACCATGCAGCGGGACCAGTCCAGCCGTGAGACCGCGTTCAGTTCGGCCAGCAGGACCTCGTGCAGCCGCTGCCAGACGCCGGCTTGGTTCCAGTCCCGTAAGCGGCGCCAGCACGTCATGCCCGAGCCCGAGCGGTCCGAGGACGAAGCGCGGCACCAGACGGCGCTGTCGGACGAGCACAAGGCGTACCAGGAGCGGATCTGTCGGGTGTCGTCGGCGGAGGGGTGGTTGGCTGGCAGCGAGGTGCGTACGGCGGTGGGGCCGCGGTCGTGGATCCAGACCGACACGCTCGTTCAGGGCGAAGCCGGGCTTTTGATTGGTTGGGAGATCCAGCTTTCGTCGGCCGGGCGGGAGGGGCCGCGCAGTGTGAAGGCGCGTGCGAACAAGGCGGCGAGGCTGGGGATCACCCCGGCGTGGCACACGGACCGTTCCGACTACGCGGCCCGGACTGACACGCACTGGACGCGGAGCAACAGGCTGCCGGCGCATGTGATCGAGAAGTCGGGTGATCTGCGTGTTGTGTCGGGGTTCCGCGTGCTGGACTTCTGGCGGTGCGACGCCCGGGCGCTGTATCGGTGTCCGGACACCTCGAATCGGTGCGGGAAGCAGCACGTCACGGTGAAGCCGCGGGACGTCTTTTTCGACGACCTCGTCCGCAGGACCGCCTCCGGGCTGATCGTGCCGGTCGAGCAGAAGCTCGGCGCGAAGACACACCGCTTCTGGGTCAGCGACTCCGACCGGGACCGGCTTGATGACCACAACGCCGGCCGCCCCGCTCTGCCACCGGTGGAGCCGGAGGCCGAACGCGAACTCCCCCACCGCGCGAGCCACCGGCCACCCACATGCCGTTCAGCTCCCTCCAAATCCACACCGGGCGAAGCGCAGCCCAGGGCCCTGTCCCCCGCCGGTCCGGTCGTCCCGGATCCGGTAGTACGGCTCACGCATATTGGAGCCTGGCCGCTCTTCACACCCTCCACCACGGTACCGACGCCTACACGTCCGGCTCCTTCTGCTCCTCCGGGCCCAGCAACAGTTCCGGCTCAACCGCGGCCGGCGGTTCCGTGCGCATCCTCGGCCTCGGCAGTAGTGCAGGGCGCGCCCACAGTCCCTCGGCAGACCGGCTGGAGCGCGCACCATGTTCTGGACTGGCGGTCGAACGATCACTGGGCACCGGAAGCACGGCCGTGCCGGCACTGCTCCCGCTATACGAATCTTCGCGACAACGACGGCGCCCCTTCCCACAAAACGTGTGCTGAGGGGGCAACGCTGGGACACCGGCCGGTATAGAGGGACGTGCTCCCCGGGCCTGAATTTGTGTGGAGCGGCATGCTGAGCGCGCGGCGAGACCAGTGAGGGCGGCCAAGTCAGGTGAGATGCGGCTCGATGCCAAATTGGTTGATGATGCCTGAAGCGAGCGACTGTACGGCAGCACGCAGATCTGCAATCCCGGCACGGGGAGCGAGCTCGTACGGTGTCTGGCGCACCACGACGGGGCAGCGGCCGGCTTTGGGAACGTCGAAGGCCCCGCGGTGTTGCTCCAGAACCGCGATGAAACCGGGGAACCTGCTCGTAGGTCCTGTTCGGTGTGAGTCGCTGTCGCAAACGATGGTGGCCAAGACATCCGACGAGGAGTTCAGGTGCCGGGTGCCTGCGGCCTCGTGGGCCAGGGCCAGGGCGTCACAGATTCCGTTCTGCACGACCTGTACCTCGACGGGGACGTGAAGGCCTACAGGCACCCGGGCCCTGTACGCCTGGCTTGAGACATCGACCGCGTATACGACGGTGCCATCGTGGTGGAGCTCGACCATGGCAAGGCGCCCAGCGGGGGGCCCTCCTGAGAGGGTAAGGAAGTTTCCGTCGATCCAGCGCCGCAGGCCGACACGGGCACTGCCGGTCAACGCATCGCGCATGGGGCTGCTTCCTCCGAATTCGCCGCGGAGCTTGGCCGCCGTGGACAGGGCCTTCCTCATCGCGAAGGCGGCCTCGTGGTGCTGGGGATCGGGAACCAGCAGCGGAAGTGGTCGAGACGGACGGGAGACCACGATCAGCCATGCTGTGGTGTTGTCGCCCTCACCGAGGACTACCTCGCGAGTTTCGGCGACGCACCGATCCAGCGCCTTGCCGGCGTCTTCCTGGCGCACGAACCGGTCTCGGTAGGCGCGCTCGATTTCGTGCTCCGACAGCCAGGTGGTGTGATCAGTGAAGCGGGCAGGAACGGCAAATGCCTGCTGCTCCTTATCGCGCGACGACGTTCCGAGCACGAAGTGCGGGGCCATGGGGCTCGCGGGGACGTCTACGACGAGGACCGTCCTTGTACGGTCAGGGGACTCCAGGGGATAGATGTCGACTCCGCCGACGAATGGCTGGGTGTGGGCACGAAGCCACTTGTACAGGTGCTCTGTAGCTATCTCATCGGGGTTCACCCCGTCGATGGCTCGGTCGTTGCGGACGCCATAGACGAGGAGGCCGCCACGGGCGTTGGCCATAGCGGCGACGTCCTTGGCGAACTCCGACCAGAGACCAGCCTCAGGTTTCTTCGGCAGGACGCGCTTCCAGTCGAGATCGTCTCGTTCACCGTCGATCTCTTTTGTGGCCCGCTCGATCATCTCAAACGTCAAAGGGCCTGGAGGGAGGCTGAGTTCTTGGTGGATCCGGGTCCATACGCTGACCATCGAGCCAGCATATAGATGCTGATCGTCGTACCACCCCCACCTTCGCTTCCTGGCGATGTAACGGCTCGACGAGGGACGTCGGCGTGCGCTTGTGCGGGCGCGTCCGGTCGGCAGCCCTGGCAGGCCAGTCGCGCACAGTACCCCGGTGGCAGTCGACCAGAACGGGTGCGTGTGCAGGAGGACCACGACATGCGCAGCAACCGCCGGCGCAGCGCGGTGGAGTAGCGGGACGGCCGCCGTACCTCAAAGCTGTGCGAGCTTGGCCGACCTCGCTGTCGGCGACGGACTTCAAGGGCCGGCCCGCGCGCGCTCGGGGACGACTTTGCCGAGCGTCGTGGTGTGGCTCCGGCGGGTGTTCGCCACGGTGAGGGAGTTCAGGTAGCGATCGCCCGGCGGCACGCATGCTCGCCGCAGAGGCGGTCCTGAAGGGGGGTCGCCACCCCTTGCCACAGATGACAGTTATCTGTGCGAGTGGTTCCGGACTATGCCGTGTGGGCTTTCAGTTGGCGCGGCTGAGGTCGCCCCGCCCTCAACCGGCGGGGGGGACCTTCCCCGGACCATGACACCGTTTACAGCTTGAGGTAGAGGGCGAGGGCGACCCAGGCGGCCAGGGCGAGCGTCAGGGCGGGAATGAGTTCCGGGCGCAGAACAGCGATGATTCCGGCGACGACCGCCCCAACAAAGGCGATCGCGGTGCGGTCTCGGTCGGCAGGCATGTCTCTCCTTCGGGAAGGTGTTCGCCGCTCCGGTCGAGCGACGCCGAGCGGCCGGGAGCGCGGTAGTCCGCCCCCGCTTTCGCGGCCGTCACTCCTTACACGTCCGATGGGGCCGAATCCGGATACGCGCCCACCCCTCACCATCAGGTTGGGCTTTGAAGCGGAGCGAATCGAGATCTAGTCGCGTCCGAGCCCAGATCCTTTCGAGTGTGCCCTCTTGGCGGACAGGCCGGCAGGGCTGCGAGTCGAGGGCCAGTACCTCGGCAAAACCCAACTCGACACGGTGCTCCCCGGTCTACGCAAGGCATCCCGCTGGGCCAGCCACAGAGGCAACAGGCAGACCCTGCCCACCGTGTGACCAGCAGCTACGCAACTTCTCCAAAAAAGTTCGGCGCAGGCATCCGGATTCGAAGGTCCCCGGACGTCTTGGGGGTGAAGGCACGCCCTTCGACCCGCTGAAGTTCTCTGGAAGGGAGACTGAGCCGATGGCTTGGCCCGCGATGGCAGGAGACGGGAGCAAGAGCCCTCCGTCCTGTCCACAGGGCGCCCGATCTGCGGCGCCCTTCCCCTCAGTGAGGGGAGGGGCACATGACTGAGGAGATGTGCCCCGACCTGTACGACGGCGACCCTCAAAGTCGCTTTACGGAACTGAGAACACCCCTGCTTCTCGCCGCGTATGCGCAGAGCAGCGACCGTCATCTCGCAGAGGACGCGGTCCAAACGACCATGGAGAAGGTGTTCAAGAGGTTCCTCCCCGAGCTAGCGAAGGTTAGCCCGGACCGCCTTGAGGCATACAGCCGAACGGTCCTCAAGAGGGTTTTTATTGACGAATACCGCAAAAATTCCAGGGTCGCCCTTATCCCGGTTTCGCCGGAAGCCCTTCCCGATGGCGTCTCGTCCATAGGGCTTCCGGAGGCCGCTTACCAGGAAGTTCGGGACGGCATTTATGAACTCGTATCACAGCTGCCCGAACGCCAGAAGGAAGTTGTTGAATCCTGCTTCCTGAGGGATGTCCACCCCTCGGAGGTTGCAGCAAAGATGGGCGTTAGCGAGGAAACCGTGAAACGGTATCTGCGAGCAGCGCTTACACGACTGGAGAAGGTTATGACGGCGTCGCCGGAGGAGGGGGTGTCAGCATGAGCAGTTGGTTTTCCTCGGAGGAGCGTGATGCCCTCGCCAGGCTGGTCCTGCTGGAGCTCTTCCAGCAGGCCCTGTGCGACGACCATCTACTGGGAGAAATGTCGGACCGTGTGGGGGGTCGGCCTTCGGGCCGGCCCCCGGCCGGGGCTGAAAACCGACTGACCGGCACATCCTTCCCGACGTCCACGCTTAATCATTTCCGCGAACTTGCGGGATTGCTCAAGCGTTCCGACGATGAAGGCCTGAGCGCTTCCGAACAACGACGGGTGGCAGAGCTATGGGAACTCCTCAACGAGCAGTCTTACGCCAATTACTGGTGGCAGATGGCTGCCGACTCTGGGGATGAGGACGCAAAGGATTACCTGGAAATCCTGAAGGCGGAGAAAAAGTTCGGGCCAGGGGAACGAGTCGCTTCTGCCAGTGATCGAATCTCCCACTACGTGACAGCACTCAACATCAGCAGGTTGGAGTGCTCCAGCGCTGGCCACCCCCAGGTAACGAAAACAGACATCGAAAGGCTGCTTTCGGAGATCGAAAAATTTCTCGCCAACCCGGACCAAGTAGCAGACGGGGGCCGACGAATCTAGCTTTCCGAAAATAACCATGCCTCTAAACCGAGGCATCGAAGAAGGGTTTCAGAATGACCTGATAAACCTGCAAGTCGTCCGTATCGGCTTGCAGGAGGAGAACTTCAGCAAAGTGCGGCGGTCGCCACCTCGGGGGATAGGCGACCGCCGCGCTGTCGTCTCCAGCCACTACGAACCGCAATGGACGACCTCCGCGCACATCACCCAGCTCGAACGACGCCTGTGTTCCAGTGATGTCCGGTCTGCCCATTGTCGGGAGGGGACGCCTTTCCGCACCCAACAACCGAGTACTCCACCATCCGGCGGACTGGAGCCCTTTCTGAAGGGCTTCGGCTGCGGTTTCGGATAGGCCGCGCAGGGTCAGCCGCCGGTGGTCCGTGACGCGATGAGCCGGCCTGGATCACGCATCGGGCAGGCCGTCGAAGCTGGTCAGCTGTAGTCGAGGGCGGCGTGCTCTATGTCGGTGAACTCGACAAGGAGGCCCTCCGCGCGCCGTCCGTTGTCGCGGAAATAGACCTCCTGGAGCCCTTCGGCGACTATGTCCCGCAGCTCCTGCTCGCCCGCACCGATGTCCTGTGCGGCGAAGAGACGGGCCGCGTAGGTGGGTGGGAGGGCTTGGGTGATCCACCGGATGCGGCTGTCGTCCGTCGTTCCGGGGGCGGCGGTGTAGCCGAAGCGGGCGCGGGCTTCGACGATGATGCCGGTCGAGGTGGCGGCCTGGCGGCGGGCGCGCTCGCGGACCCGGGGCTGCCAGTGGCGGCGCACTTCGTCGGCGAGGTCGGGGCGGGGTCGACGGATCTGGCCCTTGAGGTAGCGCTCGACGGTGCGCTGGGAGACGCCCAGGGTCTGCGCGACCGCGCGGGTAGAGCCCTTGGCCTGCTTGACGAGGTAGCGGATCTGGGCCACGGGTGTGGCGGGGATGGGGCGGGTGAACGTGGCGGCCGCGGCCTGGTCGAGGCTTTCACCGATGATGCCCATCGGCTACTCCTCTCAATGATCGTCTGTACGGGTCTGTGAGCGGTGATCTCCGCCCCGGGCAGGAATCCGGCTCGGGGATGGGTGATCGTCAGCGAGCGCGCCACATAGAGGTGTTGTGGGGTGCGTGGGGCTGGCGGGTCATCGCCGGGTCAGGTCTGCTGCATGTCGACGAAGCGGGAGTAGTGGCCCTGGAAGGCGACGGTGACGGTGGCGGTGGGGCCGTTGCGGTGCTTGGCGACGATGAGGTCGGCCTCGCCGGCGCGGGGGGATTCCTTGTCGTAGGCGTCCTCGCGGTGGAGCAGGATGACCATGTCGGCGTCCTGCTCGATGGAGCCTGACTCGCGTAGGTCGGCCACCATCGGCTTCTTGTCCGTGCGCTGTTCAGGGCCGCGGTTGAGCTGTGACAGGGCGATGACCGGGACCTGGAGTTCTTTGGCCATCGTCTTGATGTTGCGGGAGATGTCGCTGACTTCCTGCTGGCGGGACTCGGGGCGGCGGCCGCCGGACTGCAGGAGCTGGATGTAGTCGATGACGACGAGGTCCAGGCCGCCGTTCTGCTTGAGGCGGCGGCACTGGGCTTTGATCTGGGTGAGCGTGTTGACGTGGCTGTCGCTGAAGACGACGGGGGCGGAGCGGACCCGGTCGGAGATGCGGGCGATGCGCTGCCAGTCCTCGGAGGTGGTGGTGCCGCTGCGCAGGTGGTGCAGGCCGACGCGGGCTTCGGCGGACAGGATGCGCATGCCGATCTCGCTGGTGCTCATCTCCAGGCTGAAGACGGCGCTGCGCAGGCGGTGCTTGATGGAGGCGGCGCGCACGAAGTCGACGGCGAGGGTCGACTTGCCCATCGCGGGGCGGGCGGCGACCACGATCATCTGGCCGGGCAGGAACCCGTTGGTCAGGGCGTCCAGGTCGACGAACCCGGTGGGGATTCCCTGTTCGCGGCCGTCGCGTTCGATGGCCTCGGCCTCGTCGACCGCGTTCTGGAAGACCTCGTCCATGAAGGTGTAGCCGGTGGCGGCGTCGGTGGTCTGGGTGACCTGGGCCAGGGCGGCCGCGGCGGCGTCCAGGATGTCGTCGGCTTCGCCCGCGCCGGTGGTGGCCATCTGGGCGATGTGGTTGCCGGTCTGGGCCAGGCGGCGCAGCTTGGCGCGGTCGAGGACGATTTCGGCGTCGTGGACGGCCAGGGCGGCGTTGGGGCAGGCATCGACGAGCTGGGAGATGTAGGCGTGGCCGCCGACGCGTTCCAGGTCGCCCTGGACGGTGAGCTGGTGTCCGAGGCTGATGGGGGTGATGTCGGTGCCGGCCGCGTACAGGTCGGTGATTGCCAGCCAGATCGTTTCGTGGGCGGGCTTGTAGAACGCGGCGGCTCCAAGGGGCTCGAGGGCCTTGGCGATGTCGCCGATGGCGTCCTTCGACAGGATCGCGCCGCCCAGGGAGGACTTCTCCGCAGCCTCGTTGTGCTGGGCGGGGCGGTCCAGCAGGGAGAACGGCGCACCGCTCTCGTCCTGGTCCTGGTTGTTGTTCGAGGGGCGGCGGCTGCTCGGTACGGTGGTCACGTGCACTCCTGACGGTGTCATGGCTGGTGGGGTGCCTCGCGGGCCGCCCCCTGGCCGGGGTGGCCCGCTCCCACATGGTCGTAGCGGGGATCGGGTCGGGTCAGACGTTCAGGGCCGCGTCGTGGGCCTGGAGGCGCCGGGCATGCTCGGTCTCCTGCGCCAGGTGCTGGCGCTCCCAGTCGGTGAGCACCGGCTCACCGCGGCGTGCGGCCTCGTCCGCGGTCGCACCGGCCGCCAGGCCCTGGACGTAGGCGGCGACATCGGCCGGCACCTGCTCCTCACGGGCCGCAGCGGACTGCGTGTCCGGCCCGGCATCGGCTGCAGCTTCGGCGGCTGCCTTAGCGGCTCGCTCCTGCCTGCGCTTGATGACCAGGCACGAGTGGCAGTCCTCGGCGCGGAAGTCCGGGTGGCGCGTGCACATTCCGGCCTTGGCAGCCGGCCGGGACGCCCGGGCCTTGCGGGTGCGGTCCGGGAGCGTCGCGATCCGCCGGTGCTCCAGCAGCCACTCGTAGTTCTGGCCGCCGCCCGGATTCGCCATCAGCGCCTGACGCAGCTGCTCGTTGAACTCCCAGCCCCGCTCGGCCGTCACCGACGCGAGCTTCGGGGCCAGGCGCTGTGCCGACTGCGCAGGGAGCTCCCACGGCCCGGTCAGCGTCAGCAGGAACACCCGAGCTTCCTCGACCCGCTCCGGGCTCACGTCCTCAGGCAGGGCCGCGGCGCCCTGGGCGTCGGCCTGGTCCTCCAGGGCGAGCTGCTGGCCCGGCACCTGCCCGGCCGCCGACCGGGACCGGGCCTGTTCCAGGGCGCGGCGCACGGCGCGGTAGCGCGGCAGGTCCTCGATCCGCTCACGGAGCACCGAGGTGATGCCGCGGCGGGCCGAGGCACGCCGGGTCAGCTGCTGAACGAGATCCGCGCCCAGCTCCCAGCCCTGGGCCTGGACCGCTTCGGCGAGCAGCGGGGCGAACTCGGCCGCGGTTCGTCGGCCGCACGCCCAGTGTCCGGGGAGCTCCGCGAGGAACTCGGAGGCGGCCGCGATGGCTGTTGCGTCTGTTGCGGGAGCGCCAGCCGGAACGGCGGTGACGGAGGAGGACGTAGGGGAGGAGGAATCCTCCTCCTCCCTATAGGGGGGAGTGGGGGGGGCGACGTCGGATCCGTTGGAATCCAACGTGTCGCGCTGACCTGCATAGACGTTGGAATCCAACGCGTCGGATTCCAACGTGTCCGATTCCGATCCGCTGGAATCCAACGTGTCGCGCTGACCTGCATAGACGTTGGAATCCAACGCGTCGGAGCGGGGGGTGGAGCGCCGTTCCGTTGAAAATCCACGTGTCGGGCTGACCTGCGAAGACGTGGATGCCCGCGGGGAGGCGCGGTCGGGGTTGTTCGCAGGGTTTCGGTACACGGCGAACGCCCATCGCGGCCTGCCTGCCTCGGCGTCGTACCCATCGCGCTCGCGGTGGACGTGCCCGGCCTTGCGCAGGCGCTTCATCACGCCTCGGAGGCGCGTGTCGCCCATCTTCCAGCCCGACGCCTGGAACTCGGCGGCCAGAGCGTTCACGGCCGAAGGCAGCTCCGGGTCTCGGAGCAGCAGACGCAGGAGCACGCCGTAGTCCTCAGGCTGCAGGTCGGGTGAGAACGCGAGCGGTGCCGGGACCACTACCTCTTCCGGGGGCTCCCATGCCCGGCGGATCTGGGCACTGAGGAACTCGTTCTGGGACATGTCCTTCATCGGGCCACCTCCGTGGTGCGGAGGGGGCAGGAAGGGGCGAGAGAGGGCTGGTCACATGAGGGCGTCATACGCATAGAGGTGGGAAGGGGCGCGCGCGTGTGACATGTCGGAATCGTGCGGGACGAGGGACGCATCCGCTGACTCGGGACCGGCAGGGCTGTGTACAAGGGCCGCACAGCCTGAAAAGGAGCGGTCGCTCCCGCAGCGCGGGCAACGATCTTGATGTGCGTCCCGTGAGGTGGGGCGGGGGCGGCCTGGGCGGCAGAAATGGTGGTCACGCCAACCCCAAGGCGCCGATGCGTCTCAGACGTGACAGTGAACTTCAAAAAAAATGCCGGGCCGGCGGCCGCGACGTGGCCGCGGCGACGGGTGGGCGGGCGGTACATAGTGGGTCGATCTCCCCTGATAGGGGAGCCGTGAGCGGCGGGTGTGACCTGACCGGGGGCCCAGATGGTGGCGTTCCGCGAGGTGGGACGCTTATTCTGGGTACAGGTGACTGCGCGGACCCATGGTCCACGGGCATCACCCCGGCGAGGTCACCTCACCGGACACGACTCGGCTTGCTTGGCGGCTGGCGAGTCGGTAGCTATGAGGCCGTTCTCTCTGCCAGGAGAGGGCGGCCTCGCTGCGTTGGTCGTCTAAGGCGGCTGGTCACTTCTCATGCAGACGCCCCTCAGCGGCAGCGTCGGGATGCTTCGAGGCCAGCCTTTGAAGGAGATGCGCGTACGCGCGACGATTCCCGCGGTGAGGCTGGGCTTGCCCTGCCTCCCACCGCGAGATCGCTAGTCGCTTGACCCCGATGGCTTCAGCGACCTCGTTCTGCGTGAGGCCAGCTGCAACGCGGAGTTGGCGACGGACCTGGGGCGTGGGGAGAGTGCCCTCCTCCACCAGGGCGTCAATTCGCCTTAGCGGATCGGACATCGAGACCTCCAGCCTAGGGAACCATTCCGGAAAACATACACGGTCTCTAGGATCTTCAGCAGCGAGAACGAAGGTGTCGCAGCGATCATGCATCTTCCCCTCCACTGAGTTCGGTCCCGCTGACGTGAGAACGCGCCAGAAATCAAGCTAGTCAAGGGCATCGGCCCGTTCGGCGAGCTCCAGCAGTGCATGCGAAGCGTTCGCGCCAGCGACCAGCACCAATTCACGGATGGCTGCCCGAGCAGCCTGGTGTGTCTGAATCGTTTCCGGAGCGAGGGTCTCAGCGCGCAGCAGACAGTCGAGGGCTTCACCGCCATGTCGCCTCTGCGCGTGAGCTCGCCCCAGGTCCATCAACAGCCGTCCCTGTCGTTCGGGCGACAGGCCCTCTGCGTCCAGGGCGAGCCCGATGTCGAGAGCCTCGCCGGCGTCGCCGAGGTCTACAGCGATGCTGACCGCTTGGATTTCTACGTTGACCGGTCCGAACTCGAGGTTGAAATCGTTCCGGTTCTCGCCGAGCTCCGCCGCGATAGCGCGTGCCTCAGTGATCTCTCCCTTGGCCTCGGTCCTGGCGCCCGCCCGTGCGTGAACGAGTGCGAGAGCCAGATGGAGGGCTCCAAGGACGGACAGAGCTTGCGGTGGCCGGTCGTCCTGCGCTTTCAGGGCATCGATAGCGACCTGAGCGGCATGTTCGGCCTGGCCCAGACTGCGCAACCGCACAAACGCGTGCGTCATACGGAAGACACCAGCGCAGGCATGCAGCGGATCACCGGACCGCTCGGCAGCGAAGATCGCACGATCTGCGGCGACCCATGCAGCGTCGGCCTCATCCTGGCGGACGAACGCTGCCGAAAGGGCCTGGTAGGCCCGCGAGAGCAGAAGGAATAGCTCCGGTTGAGCCTCGTTGGGCGCTGCGCGAACTGCACGCTCAAGCTCGGGGAGCAGCTCCACAGCCAAGGCGCTGACCTGCGCCATCTGAGCCGCATGCGTAAGTTCCCAGAGGTCGTTGACATCTTTTCGCAACGCCTCGGTGGATCTTGAGGCCTCAGGGACGGGCCCGGGGCCGGCCAGCAAGGTATGAAGTGCGGGGTGGCCGGAGATCAGCCGTCGCGTCTCGTCTAGGTCGTTAGACAGTGACAGGGGTGCGGGGTGTTGTGATGGCCCGCTTCCCTCTGCGTCGGGTCGCAACTGCTGTACCGAAACGCCTAGTCCATCGGCGATTTGCTGCAGCAGATCCATGCGCTGGACAGGCTGGATTCCCCGCTCAACCTGGGACATCCAGCTGCTTGTCTTCCCAAGGGCTGCGGCGAACTCGGCTTGGGTACGTCCCTGCTCCTTCCTGAGCTTCTGGACGCGTTGACCAAAGACTCGATCCTGAGGATCGACGTCCCGCCCTGTCGGCTTCATGGACCCTCCGTTCCAGGGCGCTTGCTGAGCTCTGTCATCTCGTTCAGGAACACCACGTCCGTGCTGGTGAGGAACTGTTCACGCTCCTTCAGGAAGTGCCGTGTGTGAGCCTGGTCCTCGTGAGCTCCAAAGGCGTTGCGATCTGCATAGAGCTCGTAGAAGACACGGGTAAGTGGCTCATCTACGGGCGTGTGCACCACGTAGACGAGGGTTCCAGGCTCCGCGCGGATCGCTTCCACGACCTCGGCAACCAGGGCGTCGAACCGCAGGGCCGCGTCTCCGTCCCGCAGGGTGAACCGCACCGTTAGCGCGAATCCGGTGAACACGGGGCCCCCTTCGTCTTCATGTCGCTTAGTCATGGACACATTCTCACATTCAAAGCTGCAGTGCTAGATAGCACCAAAAGTGTTGACTAGCACTTGTGGTGCTAGTAACGTTCGGCTTGCTCGCCCTCACCGCAAGGAGTGGGCGAGACGTACCACCGCGTAACAGCAGGGACCCTCTCTCTTCAGAGGCGGTGGCAGTGGGGTGAGCCGAGCTCCCCCGGCCGGCCTGTACTGAATAGCTCCACCGGATCTACCTCGAACAGCGCCTGCTGCGCTGTCTGTCCGTCAGGAATCAACCTGCCCGCGTGGCCGGACCTGGCGCGGCAGAGAAGGCAGCAGCCTCCTCACCTGCCCCCCGATTCAGGAGGACCCGATGCCCCGCAAACGCCCCGGCCGCGTACGGACCAAGCACACCAATGGCCGCGCTGCCTTACTTCTCAGCACGATGAACCCCGCCGACTACAACGTCCGCCTGGGCGAGGTGCGGACGATCACCTGTCCCGACTGCCGTACTTGGCGCCGGATCATGGGCGACACAGTCCTCAAAATCCGCGAGCACCGCATCGACACGGTCTCGCAGGGAGAGAAGCCCCCCTCCTGCCCCGGTAGTGACCAACTCGTCGTCATCGACATTGATGTCCGGCGCTGGCAGGCCCGGCAGGACCGTCTGCTGCGAGACGCGATGCCGCAGGAGAACCGGCGCGCGGCGCGGCAGTTCTACAAGCCGCTTCCGAACCCTGCGACCCCGGTGTACCGCCTCGCCACCCGTGAACCGCAGCCCTTGGCCCGCCTGGTCCGACTGCTGGAGCAAGCCCGGCACGCCGGCCTTGCACACCGCGTCAACTGCTCCCTGTGCAATGGCAGCGGCCGATGCCAGACGGGTCGCGACCTGGAGATTACTTTCCAGGAGACGCGAGCCACCTGCCTGATTGCCCGCGAGCAGCAGGCCCGCGCCGAGCGGCTCGCCGTCCAGCAGGCCCGTAATGCCCGCGCTGCACAGGAGAGCGCCCGCAGCACGCAACTGCTCCTTGCAGGTCAGGCCGACCAGCTGCGTCGTGCCGTTCCGCACGGCGAGCGTCCCACCGAGGGGCCGCAGGTTCCCCTGGCTTCTCTGGCTCCTCGTCAGGCTGCCGTCCGGCGAGAGGGGAGCCAGCTTGCGTGCGAGCACTGCGGTGCTACCGAATCCAGCCTCGCCGACGCGGTCGATGCCGGATGGTGCCGGATCACCCGCCGCCTCCACTGCGGCCGATGCGCGACCCGTTTCCCAGAGTGGGCGCGCACCTCGTTCTGATCCTGAATTGCCGACGACGAACGACCACGGCCCCGGCCGGCCCGCGCTCCGCGGGGCGGCCGGGGCCGTGGCCTGCTCGTACAGCAGCCACAGGGCCAATCGGCCCCGAATACGACGAACCCCCGGGGTGGCACCCCCGGGGGTTCGTCTTCGCAGCTCACCCTCTCTGGAAGGGCAACATGCGCATGCACAGGATGACATCCACTCAGGCCCGGCACACGCGCCGGGCCGTACTCCAGGCCACGGTCGACGCCGGCGCACGCCGCTGCACCGACACCGACCCGGACATTTGGTTCCGCGCGGACCGCGAGCCGGCCGACGAGTGGCAGGCCCGTCGTACCGAGGCGATCCGGCTCTGCACCGGATGCCCCGTCCGGGCGGCGTGCGAGGAACTCGCCCTGCGCGACGGCGACGGCCGTGCCAGCCGGGACGACATGGTGCGCGCCGGGCTGACCGGCCCCGAACTCGCCGCCATCCGCACCGCTCAGGCCGTGCGCCTGGCCGCCGCGGTTCGCGCGGACCGGGACACCGAGCAGCGCGAGCTCCACGACCTGGTCGCCCAGGTCCAGCGCGAGGTCACCTCCACCCTGGACCGCACGGTCGAGGGGAGGCGGGTGCCGCCCGCCCGGGCGCAGGCCGAGCAGAACGTGCTGGTCGGCATGCTCACGGCTCGGATCCGCGAGATTCGGTCGGCCCGCCGGGCCCGGACCGGTTGGGAGGTCGCGGCATGACCACCGCCCTCACCCCCGCCCCGCGCGCCGGCGGAATCGACGACATCCGGCGCGAGGACGACGCCCGCGGCTACGAGCGTGACGAGACCGACCAGTTCCACCGGCTCGTCGACCGCCTGGTCTTCGACGGTGACTCGCGCGCCGAGGCTGCCGGCCGCCGGGCCCGTCGCACGCTCGCCGAGATGGCACCCGGCTACCAGCGCCAGCCGTTCCTGCGACTGGTCCGTCCGCTGACCTTCCAGCGAGCGGACGACGCGTGCGTGCTGTGCGGGTTCTGGAAGTGCCGCTGCGGCGGCGCGGCCCCCGCTCCGGCACCGGCCGCGCACAGCACGGCGGGGGTGGCCCGATGACCTGCACCTCCTGCGGCGGGACCGGCCAGCAGATGGTCACCGTCAACCACGTCGGCGCCGACGGCGTCCCGTTCCAGTCCCTCGAGATGCAGCCCTGCACCCCATGCGGCGGCACCGGCCAGAAGTAGCAGCCGGTGCATCGCATACGAGCCGCCCGGGCCGCGCAGAAACGCGCGGCCCGGGCCATCACCGCACGCGGCCTGGCCCACCCACTCACCCGCCTCCTGCTCGCGGCCGCCGCCACGGCGGCCGCGCAGGCATGGGAGGCCGGCCACCGCGTCGCCGAAATCCACCCCGCACAACCCGAACGGACCCATCACGGTGGCTGACAGCCTCCACACCCGCTACATGGCCGCCAGCACCGCATGGCGCACCCACCGCAACAGCTGCCCGCCGTGCCAGAACAGCCAGCCCTGCCCCGCAGGTGCCTCGCTGTACGAGCAGTTCACCCGGCTGCAGGACGCCTACCTCGCCCAGCAGAGACGCAAGGGCTGACCGCCCGACCTTTCGCATCCCCTCATCCGGGCATCGCCCCGGCCAGATGCCATCCCAGGAGGCGCTATGCGCACCATCCGCCGCGACGGCTGGACCGCCGCCGACTACGACTCCGAGCAGATCCTCCGCCACGAGCTCGGGCACCGCGACGCCGCGGCCCGCCTGAACCGGGCCCGCCGCCCCCACCCGGTCCGCCGGGCCTGGCGCACCCTGCGCACCCGGCTGCACCGTCTCGCCCCGAACACCCCGCGCATCGACTGGGCCGCCGCCCGGGCGGCGGCCGCCGCCGTTCACCGCGGCGACGGCGACGAGGCCGACCGCATCGTCATGGCCACGGTTGACCCCCACTCCACCGCCTTTGCGACGTTCCGCCTGCTCAACACCAAGTGACTTCCGTCTGTCGGTTGCCTCCCCCGCCCGTCCCGGCCCCGTGCCGGTACGGGCGGGGCCGAGGGGAGCCGGACAGCCCGGATCTACCGGCCTCGCGCCGGTGCACACAAGGAGCCCCGCATGGCACAGCAGCCGCAGACACAGCCCGCCGTTCGACCGGCGACGCGCTACATCCCGGGCGACATCGTCCTGTTCCGCGACGTCGAACGGTTCTGGCTCGGCCTGCCCGGCCACACCGTCGTCGGCCGGGTGGAACGGTCCTGGACGCACGCCGACACCCGCAAGGTCCTCTACGACCTGGTCGAGCTGGGCGCCAATCGCCACCGAGACGGGATCGACCCCGCCTACATGCGGCCGCTCCCGGCGACGGACGCGATGCACGACATCGACACCGCGCCGCTCAGCGAGCCGGACACCGGGGCGATGACGGCGGCCGCCGTCGCCTGGCTGCGCCAGCACCTCGGGCAGGACAGCAGCACGCTGCCCGCCCGTCCCTGACCACCTGCCCCACGCACGCGGCCCTCCGGGCCCCCGGCATTCGAGCTGCCGGGGCCCCGGAGGGCCTGGTCATGACCCTACCGACCGACGCCGGCCCGCAGTGACCTCTTGCACGAGGCGCCGGAACGTAAGAGAGGACATCCCCCGTGGCCAACACCACCACCCGGCGCAGGCGGAAGCCCGCCCCAGCCGCCGCCCCAGCCGCGAAGCCCCGCACCAGGCGCGCCAAGGCGCCCGCCTCCATCCCCGCCCAGACCACCGCCTCTGAGGAGACGGTGCCGCTGGTGCACCCGGAGGCCGATCCGGTCCTGGCCGACGCCGCCGACCGTGCCGCCGACCTTCGGGACCAGGCCGCCGCCGATGTCGCCAGTGTCCTCGCCGACGGCGAGGCCCGCGCGACCGAGCTGCTGGACGGCGCGCGCGCAGAAGCGGCCTCGATCACCGAGACCGCTGCGAGCGAGCAGTCCCGCATCCTGGCCTCCGCCCGGGCCGACGCCGACCAGGTCCGTGCCCATGCCGATGCGAAGGCCAAGCAGCTGCTCGCCGACGCCCGCTCGGAGGCCGACACCGTCATGGTGAAGGCGACCGGCGAGGCCGATCAGGTCCTTGCTGCCGCTCGCACGGCTGCCGAGCAGTTGCTCGCCGGCGCGCGGCGGCAGGCCGATGAGGTCACCACCACGGCGGCTACGCAGGCGGAACAGGTCCGCACCGAGGCCAAGCGGGCCGCGGCGAAGACCCTCGCCGACGCGGAGGCGGCGCGTTCCGAGCTGCTCGCGGCTGCGGAGCGCACCGCGACGCAGACCCGCAGCCGCGCCGCCACCGACGCCGAAGAGGCGCTGGAGCGGGCGCGGGGCGAGGCGGACCGGATGCGTGAGAGTGCGGGCGACCAGGCCGCGCAGGTGCGGGCCGGGGCGGAGCGGATGGCCGCCGGCCTTCGTGCCGACGCGGACCGTGCTCTGGCCGACGCCCGTACCTCCGCTGAAGAGCTGCGGGCCGCCACGGACAGGGACGTCACCCGGCTGCGCGAGCAGGCGGAGACGGACGCGGCGACGGCCCGGGAAGCGGCGGCGCAGGCTGCGGCCGACCAGACCGCCGCCGCGCAAGCCCTCGCCGAAGCGGAGCGGGTCCTGGAGGCGGCGACGGAGCGCACGGTGCAGAGGGCGCGGCGCCGGGAGATCCGGGCCGAATCCCGCGCCGTGCGGCGCAAGGCCCGCGATGAGGCCCGGCCCGCCGGAGGCGTTCCGGCGCTGTCCGGGCAGGAGCTGGTCCTGGTCGTCGGGATCATCCTGGCGGCCGCGACCGTCTCCACCCTCGGTCTGCTCTCCTCCTACACCGCGCTGGAGACCAAGGCCGCCACATGGGGCTGGGACTGGCCGTGGCTGCTGCCTGTCGGTATCGACGTCGCCATCCCCGCGTTCACCGGCGCCAGCCTCATCCTCATCCGGATGGGCATGGAGCTGCGCTGGATCCGCTGGGTGCCCCGCGCGCTGACGGCGGTGACCGTCTACCTGAACTGGACCGCGTCGGACTCGGCGGCCGGCCGTCTCGGGCACGCCGCCCTCACCCTGCTGTGGGTCGTGTTCTCCGAGATCGCCTCCCACGTCTACGCGACACGGATCGGCGCGGTCACCGGCAAGGTGCGGATGGAGACGGTGCGCCGCTCCCGCTGGATCCTCGCTCCGCTCCCCACCGCCCGGCTGCGCCGCCGGATGATCCTGTGGGAGATCACCTCCTACGAGGAGGCGCTCACCCGCCTCCAGGAGCAGACCTACCTGCGAGCGCAGCTCAAGGAGGAGTACGGGTGGCGGTGGCGGAGCAAGGCTCCGCTGGAGCAGCGGATGGCGCTCAAGCTCGGCTCCGCGCCCGCCGCGCTCGCCGACACGCTCGCCCCCGAGGACGCTCACACCGTCGAACGGGTGGAGGAGAGCGCCCGCGCTCACCCCGACGTGAGCGCGCTCGCCCCCGCAAAGGCGGACGGCGAGCGCGAGCGCCTGGCGCTCACCTCCGGCGCTCACGAGGGTGAGCGCGCCACGAAGGATGACGACGCTCAGCGAGCGGACGACGCGCTCACGCGCAGCGAGAGCGACGCGCTCACCAAGCGCCGCCACGCTCGTATCCGTCGGCTCTACACCGAGCTCGGGCGCCGTCCGCAGTGGACGGAGATCCGCGACGCGCTCACCGATGCGGGCCTGTCCGAGGAGCCGGTCTCCCGCCCGACCGCGCAGCGTCTGCGCGCTCAGGTCGAAGAGGGCACCCCGAGCGCTCGCTGAGCGCGCCGCGCTCGCCCCCGGTGAGCGCCTCACGCGCTCACCGTCTGGCAGCACCCCTGCCGCTCATGGTCGCCCCCGGTCCGCGCTCGCCCACGCTCCCGAGCGTGAGCGCGGACCGGTGACGGCCACGGCCGGCAGGCCGCACGCCCGCACCCCGCCCCGAGCAGGGCGCCGGCGAGCCGCCTCGTACCGAGCACGATCCCGGCCCCGCACGCATGCCTCGGGGACACGGACCCATGAACCCACTCCCCTCCCCACCCCCGAGACCTGGAGGTCTTCCCCATGACCGAGAACAGCAGGTGGACGTCGGACCACCTGATGAAGCCCGGCGGCACCGCCCTGTACGGCGCCCAGCAGCGCGAGCGGCTGCGGCAGATGGCCGACGACGTGAGGGCGCTGCTCAACGAGTACCGCGCCGACCTGGAGAACATCGACATCGAGGGCGACAAGCCTTTCGAGGCCCGAATTCGTGCTTATCTGGCGTCGCGTCCGCTGGCGAAGCTCGAAAGCGACCTGCGGGACGCCGTGAATCACGCTGGAAAGCTGGACGCGGAATTCCAGAAGCGCTACGTCGAATTGCCGGAGAAGCGCGCGGAGAACGCGGAGAGGAAGGCGCTGGAGAAGGCGCGGAAGAAGGGCCTGAGCACCGCACGCGCGGTCAGCTCCGCCGGGCAGCTCAACGGCCTCTCGAACGCCCTGACCGAGCCGACCGGTGACGGGAAGGCGATCGCGAAGAAGACCAGCACGGACGGTGGCGATCACACCTTCCTGGACTTCCTGGAAAAGAGGGCCTGATAAGTGGCTGTCCAGCTTTCCAAGGGTCAGGTCGCCCGCTGGGACAAGCGCCTGGCGGAGACCACGACGAACAAGGCGCGGGCGACCGCGATGTGGGACCTGGCCCGCCTCCTGGCGGGCACCGACGACGCGGCGTGGGCCGACCTGGTCGTGCTGCTCCAGGGCTGGACCTTGGAGCAGCAGGGCCGGCGGCCTTCGCCGTAACGCTCCGCGCTCATCACCGCTCATCATCACCGCCTCACTCCGTGAATCCAGGGGCCCATCACGCGCGCCTATACGCGCGCGTAAGGGCCCCCGGGTTCGCCACGCTGAGTGACTGACCGAAGGAGACGGCCGATGGCCGACGACGACGCCGGGGGGACCGTCTACGGCTTCCCCGGCGGGCTGACGATCCCGGGTCCGGTGGGCAGCACCCCACCGCCCGGCGCCGCCACCCCCTCCCTGCCCGCGCTGCCCGCCCTGGCACCCCCGCCCTCCCTCCTGGTGGCCGGGAATTCCAGCGTCGGGAGCAGCGATACAACGACTACCGCGAACGCGGACCCCGGAATCCCCGAAAGTCCGCAAGGGGTCGGAATTGCCGCCATGTCGGTGGTGATGATGGCCGGTATTACCGTCGCCGCAATGCGCGGCGCATGGAATGCCAGCGCTTATCTGAAAGCCCGACACGAACACCACCGGGCAATTGCAGATCAGCAGCGGGCGACGGCCGATAAAGCCTCGATCGGGGCGGAAGCGGCCCGCCAGAAAATCCGCCTGCAGTCCGGCCCGGAATTCGGGCGCGGCACCCGCACAACAGGCGGCGGGGGTGGCCGGACAAAATCTGGAAAGAACAACACTCCGAGTACCTTCCGCTCCTCCGGCGGCACCAAGCCGCAGGGCGGGGGCGGAAGCATGACGCCCAGCAAGACGCCTGGCGGCGGCTCTGGCGGCCGAACGCCCACGCTGGGCAGCGGAGGGCGGCCAGGCTCCGGCGGAGGTCGCAGGGGCACCCTGGGGTCCTCCGCAGGAAAGGGCGGCGAAAAAGGCGGATCGGGGGGCGGAAAGACCCCGACAACCGGCACGCGGAACAACTCCGGCGGCCTCTCCGGAGCCGTGCGCGACCGTGCCGCGGACCGGGTCCGCAACGGCCCCAAGCCAAAGACCCCGACGCCGACGAACACCCGCACCCCGGGAATCCGGGACGCCGCCCGCGACCGTGCCGCCGAGCGCATCCGCAACGGCCCCAAGCCCAAAACCCCGACGACCGGCACGTCCGGCACGGACGGCAAGGGCAAGGACACCAAGGGGACGACCAAGCCGGACCGCGGCCCCCGGGTCCGGGACGCGGCGCGGGCCCGGGTCGCCGACCGCATCACCACCGGCTCCTGGACGCCGACCGGCCGCAAGCCGGTCGACCTCACCAAGAAGGGCTCGGGATCGTCGGCCACCCCGGCGACGATCCGCGGGGCGCTGCGTCACCGCACGGTCGGCCGGATCCTCAACGGCAAGAAGGCCAAGCCCGATCCGGCGACGCGGCCGAAGGTCGACTTGACCAAGAAGCCCAAGACCGGCACCAGCGGCCCGGGAACGTCGGCGACACCGACGACGATCCGCGGGGCGCTGCGCCACCGGGCCGTCGACCGGATCCTCAACGGGAAGAAGGCCAAGCCCGATCCGGCCGCCGCAGCTGCTCCGGCGAGCCCGAAGGCGGACCTGACCAAGAAGCCCAAGACCGGCCCGCCCAGCGCGGGCGGCACGGCGGCGACACCGAAGGTCAGCCTCACGAAGAAGCCGAAGCCCACTCCGGGCGGCGGCCCGGCCGGCCCCGGCGGGACCGCCCCGAAGGTGAACCTCCGCAAGAGGGTCCGGCTCACGAAGAGGCCGGGCAAGCCCGGCTCCGGCCCGGCCGCCACCGGCGGCACGGGTACGACCGGGCCGAAGCCGACCAGCCCCAAGTCGACCAGGGCCAGCAGCACCGGCCCGAAGTCGAAGGGCGACAAGTCCCGCACCCGCCGCGGCTGGTGGGAACGGGCCAGCTCCCGCCGCTCCGGACGCTCCGAGCCCGACCCGTCCAGCACCACCAGCTCCGACACCACGCCGGGGCCGGGTGGGGCACCGGACGGCGGCTTCGGGCCGCCCCCGGGCTGGGGCTACGCACAGGGAGCGACGATCACCGTCGAACAGGTCGGCGGTGAGGCATGGACCGCCCGCCGCAAGGAGAACCGCCGTGCGGCCGGCATCCCGGCCGGGGCTATTCCCGCATCACGAACAGGAGGAACCGGAGTGACCGTGCCCATCCCGGCGAAGGCACCCAGTACCCAGTACGCGGACAGCGACCTGACGATCTACGACGTCATCGACTCCGACGCCGACATGGCGGAGGAGATCATGGCGGGCGTCGACGAGGCCAACGCCGCGGCTGAGGGCTGCGAAAGGATGATGACGAAGCTGGAGGCCCTCCACCAGAAAATCGTCGACCTCAAGGTCCCCGGCGTCCTGGAGGGCTGGGTGCTGATCCTTGCGGAGAAGGCCGTCAGCGTGAAGGCGAAGGCGGAGGCCCTGGCGGAGAAGCTCCCCGCCGCCTCCGAGGCCATCGCTACCGCCGGTGAGAACGCGGCGCGCCGCCACAAGCCGCTCGCCGACGTCACCCGCGATCACGGCCACGCCGCACCCGCTGAGCGCGACTACCACGTCGAATAGGAGAAACCCACGTGTCTGATCTCGTTCCCGTGATCGGCGGAGCCCTGGAGAAGACGGGCTCCGTCATCGTCGGCGCGGTCCGCTTCGGCATCGTCGTCGCGCAGCTGACCGTCGCCAGCGCCACCATGGCGGGCCTGTCCCACCAGGTCCGCTCCACGTTCAGGTACGTGGAGGAATGCGCGAGCTCGGTCGACCGGCTTGCCGACCTCGCCGCGTCCAAGGCCGTCGACCAGTCCACCGTCAACGAGCACCGCGAAGCGGCGACCGTGATGCGGGACTGCAAGGAGGAGGCGGAGGCCATGGCGGTGGAGTGCGAGGAGATGTCCTCGCTGTTCCACGAGACCGCCGACGGCCACATCGCCGACTACGGCGCGGTCGCGGATGCCGCCAACAACATGCCCGACGGCATCGAGATGGCCGACCGCACCTTCTACAGCAACCGCTGACCACCCCCAGAACAGGAGAGAGACGATGAGGAGCCGGAAGCTCAACAACGCCATCAACCGCGAGGACCAGGCGGAGGCCGTCGACAGGCTGAACGCCGCCGACCGGACCACCTGCTACCCGCACCAGTCGTGGACCGCCGACTGCGCCGACCAGCACGCCCCGGGCGGCACCGGCCGGGGCATCGACGAGCCGATCGACCTCGACTACCTCCGCGGCAACCAGAGCTGACCGACCACCCCCACCAGCACTAAGGGCGGCGAACCCACGACGGGTTCGCCGCCCTTCCCCATGCCCTTGAAGGAGAGCTCACCGATGATCCGCCTCGGACCCCTGCGCAGCCGCTTTGCCCTGGCCCGCAACGCCTTCGGCCGCGTCGCCACCGTGGCCGGCACCGGCGCGCTCGCCACCGGCACCTTCACCCACGACTTCTACGGTCCCTCCGTCCTGGCCGCCCTCGGCTGCGCCGGATGGGGCGCCCTGTGGTCGGCGACCCTGCCACGCGACGCGGTCGGCAACACCGCGATGGGCCTGTACCTGGCCCCCTCGCTGTCCATGACCGCGCTGCTCACCGTGCAGCGCCTGGTGCCCGGCATCGACTGGTACTGGCAGCTGCTCGCCGACGCCGGATGGAGCGCCATGGTGCTGTACGTACGCCCGGCCTGCATGGCCCGGATCCTGGTCGGCCGCGAGAGGTCGCTGACCCCCGAAGCCATCGAGCAGACCCAGGAGCTCCTGGTCGCCGACACCGGTCAGGACGGGCCTCAGCACCCGATGGCCACCTTCTGGGCGAGCCACGTCGCCATCGAGGGCGGCGCCGCCCCGAACACCGTGCTGGAGCAGATCGAGCGGACCGGCGACGACTCCATGAGCGCCGTCATCCGCTCCACCCTCCCCGGCAAGCCGGTCCCCAGGATCGACCTGCTGGAGCTGTCCGCGGCCATCAACTGGCCCGAGGACGACATCGGGATCACCCCCGTGCCCCGCCGGGGCGCCGGAGTCCGTCGGCTCATCGTCGGCCAGGCCCCCGAGCAGGCCCTGGACCTCTACACCGCCTGGGAAAAGCTCATCGCCCCCAAGGGCATGCCCGGCACGGTCATCACCAAGATCCGCACCGTCGACATCCCCGACGAGAACCCCAAGGAGCTCCCCGCATGAGCAGGATCTTCGAGCTGACGGTGGAAGCACCGCCCGGCGACATCATCAGCTACCACCCGATGCGCCTGGCCGACGCGCTCGGCATCAAGGACGTCAACCGCCTCGCGGTCGAAACCAACGGCACGTCCAAGGCCCTGGTCACCATCTACCCCGACGACCCCCTCGCCCAGGTCATCCTGGCCGACCCGCAGATGCTCCTCATGGACGCCAAGGGCCGCATCTACATCGGCCGCTACCACAACGGCCGGGCCTCCCTGCTGCGCCTGTATGACCCCAAGTCCGGCTCCGCGCAGCGCCTGCTGCTGTTCGGCACCACCGGCGCGGGCAAGTCCACGGCCGGGCAGATCATCCTCGCCGCGATGAAGCGCTCCGGGATCGCCGTGCTGTACGCCGACCTCAAGGGCGGCCAGTCCGCACCCGAGGCGTTCGGACAGAAGGAGCACGGCGGCGACGGAAACGTCGCCTGGCGGGTCACCACCCAGGAAGGCACGATGGCGCAGCTGCGCACCACGTGGCTGACCATGATGGACCGCCAGGACCGCTACTCGAGGATGGGCCGCTCCAAGTTCCTCATCGGCCGCCCCGACCCGCTGATCTACCAGATCGTGGACGAGGCCAACCGTCTGCTGGAGAGGGGCGCGCCCTACCGCGACGAAGCGACCTTCTACATCAAGGACATCGGCCGCACCGGCCGCTCCCTGGGCATCGGCATCGGCCTGTTCGCGCAGGCCGGCCACCTGGAGGAGATGGGCGGCAGCGACACGCTGCGAGCGATGCTGAAGGAAGGCGAAGTCGTCCTGCTCCGCTGGACGTCCAGCATGATGAAGCAGCTGGTGACCGACGGCCTGCTGCCCACCGGCCAGGTCCTCGCCCCCATCCCGAAGTACGCGGGCGAAGTCGACCTCATCAGCCAGTTCGACGAGGACGACGACCTGCCCGGCACCCAGGGCACCGCGTACAACGTCAACGGCCGCTACCCCAGCTCGAAGATGCGGTTCTGGAACATCGGCTCCGACATGCCCACCGAGGGCCTGGACCCGGAGATCCTGGAGCTCTACGGCCCCGGCGCACCGGCGGAGATCGAGCAGGACGCCTGGGACCTCATCGGTGACGCCTACGGCCAGCGCCTGGACGGCATGGAGGCGTACCGGGCGGTTTTCCCCGAACCCGAGGAAGACGAGGACGGCGAAGGCGGCGGGGTCAAGAAGAAGGGCTCCGGCGGCTCCGCCGGCACCCGGGCAGCCTCCCCGGTCCCGGCCTCGGCGGCCAAGCCCCGCGCCCGCACCCTACGCGACCGCGTCCAGGCCGTCCTGGACGCCCACGACGAGCAGCTGGACGCGCTCCAGGTCCTGGAGCTCGTCAACGAGGACGGCGGCCGCACGGTCCAGCTCGGCAGCGTCCGCAACACCCTGACCACCCTCAAGAAGTAGCCCCGCCCGTACTCCGGCCGGGCCGGGCCCCGAGCCCGCCCGGCCGCAGGCCTTCCCTGAAGGAGCCCCGCTGTGGCGCTGACCGTCTCCCTGGTCGTCTTCGCCGGAATCATCGTGCTGGTCCTGCTGCGCACCGGCTACCTGCGGCTGTGGCCCGCATTCGCCGCCGCCCTGTTCGGCTTCACCCTCGCCTTCACCGGCATCGCCCCCGCCATCACCAGCGGGATCAGCAGCGTCGCCGGATGGATCAGCAGCATCGGATAACCCGCCCCGCCCTTCGCGCCCTCCCTCCCACCCCGGCCGGGAGGGCGCACCCGTACCCGAACGGAGAACGCCGTGGAATTCCACCCCACCGCCGGCCGCCCGATGTCCGACTCCGAGGCCGCCGTCGAAGCCAAGCGGATCCTGGACGCGAACTTCCGCGCCGAGCAGCCTGTCCGTCACTTCCCGACGTCGTTCCGCGACGACACCGAGCTGCCTGCGTACGGCGACACCCCGCCCGTGAAGCAGGACGACCGCCGGATCGTGCCCGCCTGGGCGGCCGGGATCGCGGTCGCCTCCGTCGGCGTCGGCGCCGGGATCACCGGTATCGGCTGCGGCGCCTGGCTGGTTCTG
This sequence comes from Streptomyces sp. NPDC052299, assembly GCF_040679335.1. NCBI lineage: Bacteria > Bacillati > Actinomycetota > Actinomycetes > Kitasatosporales > Streptomycetaceae > Streptomyces > Streptomyces sp. NPDC052299. The sequence continues at coordinate 57,780 of NZ_JBFAUP010000023.1, forward strand.
CAGGGCCTCGCCTCGATCACGCTGAACAGCGTCCTGATGGTCACCCTGCCGTTCGCCGGCCTCGCCATGGCCGCCACCGCGATCGGCGGCGCGATCAGCCGCGCCCGTTCCGCCGTCACCAAGAACATCTACGAGGGCCCGGTCACCAACCGCACCGAGATCCACAACAACAGCAGCACGCGCGGCATGTTCTTCGCCCGCACCCGCAACGACATCCGCTGAGCACCCGGCACCCTGCGTCGTACTCGAACCCCGCCCGCAAGGCCGGGAGTCGAGTACGGCGCAGGCCGCCCGGAGCAGCCCGCGCGATCAGTCGTCGTCCAGGTAGATCAGCAGGCGGCCCTCGTCGTCGACCTCCGCCTCATAGATCACGCCGTCGACGACCGCGTGGTCGACGACCACCTCGTAGTCGTCTTCGTCGTCGATCCACAGCACTCCGTTGTCGTCCGTGATCGCCGGATAGATGACTCCGTCGGCGATCACCGAATCGAACTCGACTGACATCGCGCCCCCTTGCTGCTCCCTGGCCTCGCCCAAGCCTGTCGCACCACGGGCCCCGGCAACAGAGACATTCCCATCCCGTACGCAGCGTCACCGCCTCGAAGGAGAAGCCGACCGTGACCGACCACGACGACCGCCCCCCGAACATCCCCGGCCAGCGCCAGGAGCCCTCGGCCCCCAACGGCCAGGACCTCAACTTCCCGCCGCTGCCCGGCCCGTTCATCGAGGAGAAGGAGCCACGGCTGGCGGCGCTGCGCGAGTGGTGGGACCACGCCTGGAGCGACGGAGGGTTCCTCCACGACCGATGGGAGGACCTGCGCCAGGCCCCAGAGCTCGGCTGGCACTCCATGGCGAACTGGGTGAAGGTCGCCATCGGCCTCGCCGGGATCTGCGCGGTCATCATCCTGCTGGACACTGCGACCGACGTCCTGGCCGACTCGATCCGCACCCTGCTCACCGCAGTCCCACACGTCCAGGTCGGCACCGACACATCCACCGGTGTCTTCGCCGTGGTCGACCAGCCGATCCGCTCGTACATCGCAGCCCACTCCGCGACCCTGCCGATCAGCGCCTCCACCGTCTACACCGTCTGGCAGACCGTCGGACTCTTCGGCCTGGTCGGCGGGTTCTTCCGCAGCAGCGGCGCCCGCATCACCTGGACGGCCTTCGGCGCGTGCAGCATCGCGATGGTCTACAGCGCCGCACCGGCCGACGGCCGCACCATCGCCACCGGCCTCGCCGTCCTCGCCTGGACCGCAGCATCCGCCTTCGCGCTGCGCGGGCTGACCCTGCGCCCGTCGGTGTTCATCCACAACGCCGCTCCCAGCATCGAGAACCGCCCTGAGATCCCCCCGGCCGCCCCGCTGGCCCCCGAGGTACCGGAAAACGTGCACCCGCTCCAAAAGCGCTGACCCGTCGCCCTGCCTGGCTCTCGCCCACCCTTCGCGGGCGAGAGCCGTACAGGCCGCCCGGCCGCCGTTCCCCACCATCAAGGAGACCGTCCCGTGCCCAACACCACAGCGCAGAGCCTGACCCCGGACCAGGCGCCCGCCCTCAACCACCCCGCGCTCGCCGTCACCTGCCCGCACTGCCACGCCGCCCCCAACACCCTGTGCACCTCGCACAGCGGCACCCGCCCCCGCCGCTACGACGTCCACCGCCTCCGCACCGACTCCCTCGCCTCCACCACCGGCTGATCCGGCCGACCCGTCCGGCCACCGGCACCACCCGCCCTCCGCCCGGGGGCGGCTGGTTCCGGTGACTGGGCAGGCCGACCGGCCCGACCACCCGCGCCCCGACGGCCCTCCCGGCCGCCGGGGCGCAGCGCTGCCCGCCACGACACCTGTTGGAGGACACCCGTGCTCACCCCTCGACCGCGCCGCCGGACCGGGCGGCCCCGCCCGCAACGACCCGGCCTCCGTAACCCCCGTCCTCGCATCGCGCTCCCCCACGCCTGGAGCCGGTGATGCCGCGCAAACGGCGCCCGCGTCGTGAGGTCGCGAGGGTCCCGCGCAGCGACGCCTTACTGCCCGAGTACGATCGCGGCGCCGTCCCGGCCGGGCTCGTCACCAGGCGGGCCCTGCGGGCGATGGGCCTGAGCCCCGGCCGCAACACCGGCCCGATCGCGATCCTGCGCTGCAAGCTCTGCGCGACCCGCCCGAACTGGTCCTGTCGCCATCCCACACGCGGCTACCTGCTCCGCATCGACCTGGCGGTGCCCAAGCGCGTCCCGACGCTGGCTCAGGAGCTGGCGCTCGACCGGGCCATTGCCGCCAGGAGCACCTGCCCGAAGTGCGCGCGCCGGTACTTCTACTGCCTCCCCGTACGCACCGTGGGCTGCTGCGACCCCTGCGCCCGCGGCTACGAACCCAGCCCCGACACCTACATGGCACCCACCACCCCGGTACGCCACCAGTTGGCTGCCTGACTGAAAGGGAAGCCCCTCATGCCCACTCCCCTCGCCTCCGCGTTCACCGAGCCCGAGCGCCCGGCGAACCTCCAGGTCCGCTACATCAACCTCGTCGGTGCGTGCATCGACGTCACCGGCAGCGGCGAGTACGCCCAGGACAACTCGTGGCAATGCCGGGGATGCCAGGACGGCTCCAGCACCCCCACGACCGACTGGCTCTGGCGGACCCGACACAGCGCGAGCGCGCACGCCGCCGAGTGCCGCGCCATCCCGCTCACGTGACCACCCTCCGCCCGCACCTGGGCCTGCTGCTCGCCGCCGTTCCACTCGCGGCGGCGACGGTGGCCGCCGCGCTCCGCGCCGGCCACTGGCGGCTGTACGCCGACCGGCACCGCATCGAGCTCCGCCCCCAGCCCCGCCGCTCCTGCCCCGACTGCCAGGGCGCAGGCGGCTGGTGGGTCGACGGCGCGAACCCGGAGATGGAGGCGTGCCACTGCTGGGCCGATCGCCGCGCATTCCATGCGTGGCTGCTGCCCGCTCCGGGCTGGAACCAGCCGCCGTTCTGAACACCGTCCCCCGGCCAGAGACGGCCGGGGGACGAAGGCACCACAGGGGCGTCCGCAGCATCGGCAAGAAGCCGGACCCCCCGCACCCACCCCTAATCCCAGATGAGGAGCACACCCGGCATGACCGATCGCCTCCGCGCCATCGAGGGCCTCGCCCTGGTCGCCACCCTGACCGCTGTCTTCGACGGAGTCCACGCACTGGGGGACCAGTTCGTACAGAACAGCCACGACGCGATGACCAAGGGCATGCACGGCTCCCACCTGGTCTACAAGAGCGACGGCTCCACCGTCGAGGCGGACCCGTGGCGCCACGGCAAGGAGGGCCGCACCTGCACCGCCAGCGCGTACGGCCGCCGCAGCGTGAGCCGGCACGTCGCGAGCTACACCGCCGTGCAGCTCGCCTCCACTCTCGCCGTGACCCGCACCCTGGGCTACCGCGTCCCCGCGACCGCGCTCCTGACCGGCGCTGCGATCAACGCGATCACCCACGGGATCATCGATCGCCGCGACCCGCTGCTCTGGCTCGCCGTGAAGGCCGGCAAGTCCGGCTACATCAAGCACGCCACCGTCGTCCGCAAGGCCGGTGGAGAAGGCACCGAGTACCCCAAGGCCGTTCAGGACGTCTCCGGTCCCGGGACCGCGCTGATGGAGCTGGACCAGGCCGCCCACCGTGCGATCGGCGTGGCCGCAGCCCTGGTCACCACCTTGATCACCCTGCGCAAGAGCGACCGCCGGTGACCCCGCCGCCCGTACCCCGTACGGAAAACCCACGCCGCCAGATCATCACCATCCAGTTATGAGCGGCCCGGCCGCTCCCACCCTCGTCACGGAGGCCCACATGGCCCGCAAGCCCATCACCTGGTACATCGCCACCCCCACCGACGGCATCATCGAAAGGTCCAGCGAGGCCGGCACCCCGGTAGACCTCGCCGCCAACGTCGGTCAGGTCGTCAACCACCCCAACCCGTGCCGCAACAAGTGGTTCGACGAGACCCGCTTCTCCTACTTCCGCATGGTCAAGCGCGTCGGCGAGGCGCTGGAGGACACCGGCATCTGGCCCATCACCTGGCCCGTGCGGCTGTGGATCGTCGAGCCGCTCGGGGAGACCGGAAACTGGAGTCAGCGCCACTACCCCTACCGGCTGCTCTCCCATCAGATTCGCGTCATCGAGGAGACCGACGCACACCGCGCGCTCGGCCCCAGCGGCCGCGACGTCCTGACCGTCATCCAGCGGGAAATTCCCGAGCGGGCCCTGCGCTGGGCGGCCGACTGGGACGCCGACCCCGAGGGCATGCGCAAGCGGAGGTGGGACTGGGAACAGTGCGAGAACGGCCGCTGGGCGGAGTCCCTCGCCGTGGCGGTCTCACGCAATCACCGCGAGTCGGCCGCCCAGGCATGGATCGAGCGCCTCGCCCACAACGCCGTGGACCAGGCCCTCGCGGGCACCGGCGCCAGCACGATGGCCCGCTGCTACGCCTACGGCCGTGCCGACGGTTGCGCGGTCGCCGCCCAGCACCAGGACCGCTTCGAGCCGTACGTCCTGGACGCGCTGCGCGGCGTCGTCCTCGATACCCCCGCACCGGCCGTGGCCCTCTGAGCCGCACCTGTCTGCCGCCCGGCGGCCGCCGTCTCTGAAGTGGAGGCGTGCAGCTGCCGGACGAACCGGCCGCGCTTCCCGCTGACCCCATACCCACGAACACAAACGCCCGGGCCTGCTGCTGATGACAGCGGGCCCGGGCTCTCCATTCCCGTGCACGAGACGAGAAGGAAGCCATCAGTATGACTACCGCCGCGTTACCGCGTAAGGCGTTGCACATCACCGCCATGGCCCTCCCCCTGGCCGGATGGACGCTGCACAGCACCGTCCTGCACCACCGCCTCACCCAGGCCCACCGCGACCCCCTCACCGGCACCTGGCGCCGCACCGCGTTCACCAGTCGTGCGCAGCGCCTCCTGGACCGCAACCCCGGCGACGTCGTCCTGGTTCTCGCAGACGCCGACAGGTTTAAGGCCCTCAACGACCGGCACGGGCACGCGGCGGGCGACGCCGCGCTCGCCGCGATCGGCACCCGGCTGACCGAGTGGGCCGGACCCCGCGGCGTCACCGGCCGCCTCGGCGGCGACGAATTCGCTGCCCTGGCCCGCATCGAGCCCCGGCACCAGGAGCTCCGCCTGGAACACCTCGGCCGCCTGATGTCCCGACCGGTCCGATACGAGGGCGGGCTGCTGCCCCTGGGCGTCTCGCTGGGCGCAGCCACCCCGGCCGCCGTCGGAAGCACCGACCTGCCGACGCTGATGCGCGCCGCCGACGCGGCCATGTACTCGGGCAAGCACAGCGGCCGCGTGATCCATGCCAGCGCCGACCACGCCGCCGTGCCATCCGTCAACGGACGTCGCCACGGCCGGCCGGGCACTTCCCTGCCGGGGAGGGCCGCATGAACGCGTCCGTCGTTCCGCCGGCGGGCGACTGGATCCGCGGCATCAGCATCCGGCAGCTCTGGGCCACGTGCATCGTCGCCGGTGCCAAGACGATCGAGAACCGCCCGAAGCCCTGGACCTGGCGCGGCTGGACCCTGCTCCACGCGGGCCAGCAGACCGACCGGCCCGCCCTGCGCGAGCCGTTGGTGGCCCGTACGATCCGCGGCCGCGAGCTGCCGACCGGCGCCGTGATCGGCATCGCCAGACTGACCGGCTGCCACCAGGACCCGGACGACTCCCCGCCCTGCACCGAGTGGGCGCAGACCGAGGCATGGCATCTGGAGCTCAGCGACGTCCAGGCCCTCGCCCTGCCGATCCCGGCGCGCGGACAGCTCGGGCCCTGGCGCCCCACGGAGGACCTCCTCGACCAGGTCCTCCAGCAACTGCCCACGTTCAGGCTGTGAGTCGCACCCGCCCCAAGAGACCGCTGTGGGAGCCGGGCCTCGTTCCGCCTCCCGGCGGCCTCCTCGACTGGCGCGACAGCAAGCACTACGACCACCACCACACGCGCCCCTGCGCACTGTGCGGGCACTCCACCCCGCTGCGCTCCCACTCCGGGGAGCCCGCTCACAAGGCGTGCGCTGAGTCCTGGATCTCCGAGCATCCCACCGAGGCCCGCCTCGGCCGATTCGCCTCCGACGTCCAGCCCAAGCGCCAGCGCGACGACAACCACGCCTGACCTCAACGCACACACCCACCCAACCGAAGGGCAACAGCATGACCGAGACGTTCGAGACCATCCGCTACACCGCCGACGTGGTCGCCCTGACACCCAGCGGCGACGTCCTGCTCATCGAGCGCGACTGGCCCCCGTACGAGGGCACCTGGGCCCTGCCCGGCGGACACGTCGACCCCGGCGAGACCAGCCGCGCCGCAGCCGCCCGCGAACTGGAGGAGGAAACCGGCCTCCTGATGGCCGCCGACGACCTGCGCCAGATCGGCGTCTGGGACTCCCCCGGCCGCGACCCACGCGGCCGGTACGTCACCGTCGCCTACGCGGCCATCGTCCCCGACACCCCGGTCGCAGCCCAGGACGACGCCCGCGACGCCCGCTGGTGGCCCCTGAACAACCTGCCGGAGCAGCTCGCGTTCGACCACGCCGACATTCTCCGCGCGGTCACTGCCCACTGAAAGATCGCCAAGGGTGCGGTCCGCCCACTGTGGGAGGACCGCACCCTTGGTGCGGTTCTGTGAGCCTTGAAGTGAGGTCCCGAAGTCGGTTGCCTGCGGCCCTCGTTTTCCCCGCCTTCGGCACTGCAGTGTTGGCTGTGAGTTGCTACAGAAGCCAGTTAGCGGTCGCGATACATGTCTTCGTCCGGAACAGCCCAGTCGTAAGGGTCGTGTGCCGTGCGGACTTCCCGTGGAAGACCCGCCAAATCGAACTCTTCGAGTTCCAGCCGAAGCTGGCAGACGGGACACTTGAATCCGAGGGGGTAAAGCACTACAGCCCAGTCTTCATCCTCTTCTGGGCCCTCGCCTTCACCCTGCTGCTCTACGAAGAGACTGCCCCAGAGTCTGCCTTCCATCCCGCAGGCAGGGCACTTGGCTGGTTCCTCGTCGCTGTCGATCCAGACCGACTCTGCGCTCAGGCGGGCGAGATCTTCCGGGTCCAGATCCGGGCTAAGCCGGGCTGTGAGAACGTTCTTTGCGTTGGCGATCTTGGTCATGAAGGCCAGCTTCAGATCATCTGCATGCTCCACCAGCAGCTCGTCTCGGAGCGTCTTGTAGTGCCCCCAGAACTGATCCTCCTCCACTCCAAGCGCGCTAAGGAGTGGATCGACGATGCGGATCGTGGTGATGAGGTGCTGTCGAGCCTCGCTCTTTTCGTGTACGCCCAAGTGCGAAACCCCATTCCGCGCATTCATGAGGCCCTTGAAGACGTCTGCCTTGACCGGAAGCGGAGGCTTCAGGAGTTGGTTGCACCGCTCGAAGGCCGTTGCGGCCTGGATGGTCCTGGCGTTGGTCAACGAAGTTTTGATCAACGCACCGTTCCCCGTGGCATGCAGGAGGCCGTGAAAATCGTTGGCATCGATCACGAGGGCTGGGTGATATGACGCCAACAACGCCTTGAGGGCGTGCTCGGTAGCGATACCGAAGTGGTGAACGGCGAAGTCGAGATCCGTGACACGGGCATACGCTTCCAGACCTGTAGTCATCCAGCGCTGGGCGGAAGCAACAAGCGTCTTACTGTCCATGCAGCCAGACCATAGTCCCCCAGCAACCCAGATGATCAGCTGTTCGGATTGTCGGGATGTGCTGCCCTGAGCAGGCCCCCCCCCGAACGGTAGGAAAGCCGTCCCGGATACAAGCACGCTGCCGCCCGGACGGGGCCCGGGCGGCAGCGATCTCCTGCTCTGCTCACTCGGATGTTCAGGTCGTCGTCGTTGCCTTGCCCAAGCCATCACTGTCACCGATGCTCTCTAGGAGCAGCTCGGCAACGGATACCAGGTCCGCAGGCGACAGGTGCGCGACCAGGGCGTTGACCACTTCGGCGGGCGACGCATGGGGGTTCAGCACCCACCCGTCCGATGTGGCAAGAGTGCCTGCACTATTAACGGCGTTAACGGTGGCACCGGGCTCGCTCGAACCGCGTACGTCACCTCGCGAGGTATTAACGGCGTTAACGGCCACGCCAGAGCCAGCACTCCGAGAGCCCCTGTCCTCCGAGGTATTAACGCCGTTAACGGTCGGAGCACCGTCGGCGGCCTGCGCTCGTCCCCGCTGCCGCGGGGTCTTGGGTGCCTCGATGGCCTTCTTCGCTTCGGCAGCCTGCTCGTTCTTCGGCATCCGGCCGATGCGGCGGGCCGGTTCGACCCTCAGCTCCCCGGACTCGACCTTCTCCTTCAGCTCAGGTGTGAGCTCGAGAAGAGCGAGACGCTGCGACACCCAGGCCGGCGTCTTGCCGAGACGCTTGGCAACCTTCCCCTGGGAGCCATGCACGCCTACGAGCTCCTGCAGTGCATGGGCCTGGTCCAGAGGGGCGACGTCCACGCGGTGAACGTTGGCGATCAGCGCGGACTCGAGGATGTCTGCCGCAGAGGCAGCCAACGCGTCATTGACATCGATCCGCAGCTCGTCGATGCCCGCTTCGACGGCCGCCGCGAGCCGACGGTTTCCGTCGATGACGACATACTCGGCTTCGCCAAGAACGTCCTCATGGCCGGGATGAGCCAGGAGGAACGCCGCCCGGCGAACCACAGTGACGGGCTGGATCTGGCCCCGCTCCCGAAGAGACGCTGCGGTCTCCTCAATCTCGGTGAGCTCCTCCCGAGGGTTGAACGGATTGTGCGCGAGCTCCTTCAGAGCCACCGCGGCGGGAGGCCGCTTCCCCTCCCCGGCGATGATCTGCTGCCGCGTCCTGACTCGGCGCGGTGCCGGCTTACCAGCGTCTTGACCGTCGTCGGCCATGCTGAAGCCACGGGTCACCCGATTCGGCTTGCTGCTGCTCATACCGCCAGTTCCTTCGCCAGGTCACGCATCGCCTGCGCGTGCTCGCTGTCCGGGGCGTACTCCAGCAACGGAATCTCTCCGTCTGCCGCCTCACGCCCTTCCTTCAGATCCCCGATCACGGCCAGCACGGCAGGGGAAGTGCTGAGCTCCCACTGGTCCTTGTTCTCCTTGACCAGCTTTCCGCGCCGGCTGTCGTATGCGTTGACGACCAGGCCGAGGTAGTCCACCTGGATCCGACCCTTGCGGCACAGGTCATCCTTCTGCGACTTCAGTAGCCGGAAGGCGCGGTGGCTGGCCTTGTTCGCCCACACCGGGGTGATGACGCCAGACCGGTCGGCGAGCTCGCCTTCGCGCCGGCGCACGTAGTAGAGGGCCGTATCCATGTTGAGACCGAGGCTGGGCGGGCCGTCGATGATGATTACGTCGTAGTCGGCCTCCAGCGGTTCCAGCGCCCGCTCCAGCGCGGCCTCGCTGAAGCTGACCTTGGACAGGGCTACGTCGCGAAGGAACGCGTCATCGCTCGCCGGCAGGAGGTGCAGGCGCTCGCCGAAGCGCTCCTGGTCCAACGCGACCAGCAGGTCGCCGATGTGCCCCTTGGCGGTGCCGTCCATGTGCATCAGCAGCGTTTCGACGTCGTCCTCATACATGACGTCCTCGAAGCCCAGCTCTGCGGTGAGATGGCCCTGGGGGTCGTAGTCCACGATCAGAACCCTGTGGCCCGCCTCAGCCAAGGCCTGGGCCATGCCGCTCGAAATGAACGTCTTGCCGACACCGCCCTTCTGATTGGCCACTATGACCCGTACCACCGGCTGTGCGGCCAAAGGGGTTGTGGGGGAGGGGTGGTTGTCCAGCCACATCGTCAACGCCTGCGCGAGACCTTGCACGTAGGTGACGTCGCGCTTAGAGCAGGCGGCCTTGAACTCGTCAGGCCCTCCAACCGGGAGGAACGTCCCCCATGTCTTGGCGCCAGATGTGTCAACCTCCGGCAGCTTGCCTGCCGTGTACCAAGCCTTGATGGCGTGTTCGACAGCGTCCTGAATGTCCATTCCATGCTCGAAGGCCCGGATCTTCAGGTGTCTGCGCAACTGGGGAGTGAGGGCTGTAATTAGCTTCTCTCGCTCTCCCCGGGGGCTAGGGATGCTCATGAGGCCGAACATTACTAGGTCCCTCGTTGGTTGATGCCCCAGGCGCCCCGACTTCACCCTGTACGACTAGGCCCGCCGTACTGTCCGCTGACAACACGGCACTCACCTGCCCTGCCGGAAGGGGGAGGTAGCCCAGCGCCCATCCGCGTAACCGAGAAGCCCACCAGTCGTTCTTGGCAGCAGAGTCGCCTGTGACGGCTCCAGCCCAGCAACCGACGCCCCGTGAGCGGAGGTCTGCGTCGACAGCTGAAACACGCCCCGCGTGATCGCGCTGGCCTTTCGCTCATCGCATCGTCAGCGCCAGGTCACGGGTCTGGCGCGGAAGACAGCTCATGCACTCCCACAACCAGGCACGGAAGAACGCCACCAGGCGCCGACACGCCGAAACTGGCGAGCCCTACGCTGCCGCGCTGGAAGCAGTCCGCCAGGGCCGACTCAACCAGCTCGACAATCTCACCGAAGCTGCAGCTGTTTCAGAAATCGGGCCAAAAGACTTCCACAACATGGCCGTTCCCGAGGCCCTGACCGAGCTGGTGCGATACCACTCCCACCGCATCACCAGGTACCTCTACTTCGCGATCGACGAGGGACGGTGGGGTGACAATCTTGCGGAGTGGCAGTCGACGACGCTCTACAAGCTCACCGACGCCGCAGAACATCTGCACCTGCTGATTGGCACGATCGCCGCGTACCTGCGAGACGAGGGAGTAGAGCCATACTTCCTACGCCGATACCTTCAGGTCGCTCACGACCGTCAGGTCGAGGCACACTTCACCCCCCAAGTTGAAGAACACCTCGCCGGCCTGACCGGCAAGCCAGAGCCCGACGGCTCAGTAGTCTGGCACTCCGTTGGCAGGCACATCGCCGCCCAGTCAGGCTGGAGCAACCCAGAACACCACGAGGCATTGGAGGCGGTCCTTCACGCCCTGTACGCCAACTACCCAGATGACAGGCAAGCCTTTGACCACTTGCCTCCAGACCTCCGAGACCGCACCCTGGCTCTCATCCCGCTCGTGAGAGACCTCGACGCCTCGTCTTCCGACGCGACCAGCTAAGGATACAAACGGCGGGCGGGCTGTGTGTCGCACATCCGCCCATGGGTGCGGGACCTGTCGAGAGCACGCGTACCCGTTGCTCGCCTGCCGTAGGTCGAGGCTAGGCTCGCAGAGGGGCCGGAGCCACTGTCATTGGCTCCGGCCCCTCTAGTGTTCCGTCACGCAGTCAGTCGTTCTGAGCTGGCGGGGCGAGGAGAGCGAAGAAGGTTTCGCGTTCCTCGTCGGTGAGCTTGCCGTCCAGGGCGAGAGCCTGATTCAGGGTGCGCAGGGTTGCTTCTGCCGGGATCTCCCACCGAGTGTGCGCTTCGTGTGTGATCTCCCCGATGTAGTGGTGGGCGGTCTCGGGATGGTGGCGGATGAACCAGTCGAGCGTCTTCGCGATCGGCGTCGTCAGGTACAGGTGCCACCAGCCTTTCTCCAGGCGGTCCTTCCCGTGGGCTTTGACCGCCTTGTTCAGGGTGATCGCGTCGGAGAAGTCGTGGAGCACTGCGGCCTCCACCGCTGGACCCAGGAGATGGGCGGGCAGAATGCGGTCCAGGCTGACCGCAACGTTCCACGCCAGCAGGTCGGATACCTCGCGGACGGAGCTCTCGTTCCGGGCCCGCAGGATCCACCGCTTCCGTACGTCCGGCCGGTCCCACAGAAGGTTCTGGAAATCATCGGCGAAGTGATCCCGGACCTCGGCAGCCCCCTGTGAGAGATGGTCGGGGTCGCCGGCGGACATGGTGGCCCGCACGCCGTCGCGGGAACGGGCGCGTGCCTCGACCCAGTCGTCGGCCACCGCACGCGCCCACTGGTCGCGTCCGCTCACCGTTGCCTGGGGCTGGGGCACCTCGCTGTTGCCGCGGGAGATGTAGGCCCGCAGCGTTGACGCGGTGATGCCGCCGAGTTCCGCCATCTCCGGCACACCCAGCAGCTGCGGGCCGGACAGCTCGGGACTGGCGAGGTCGACCACGCAGCGCTCCAGCGGCAGCGCCTCCTCCATGTCCTGGCGGTGTGCTGCCCACAGCGCCATGTGGTCGCTCCAGTTCTCCGGCGGTGGGGCTGAGGCGTCGAAGTCGAGCACCGTACCGAGATGTGCTCGCTTCGGGTCGGCACGGCGGTCGAGCATGTCGACCGCGTTTACGGTTACCGCTGCTCGCGCCTTGCGGCGTTCGTAGTCCTGCCCGACGGGGTCCCAGACCTGTCCGGGGCGGTACCACGTCGTGCCGTCCCACCAGTAGCCGCCCGCGCGGAACAGCAGTTGGGCGCCTCCCCACTGGCTGTGGAGGGTAGAGACGTCGTTGTCGCGCATGAGCAGGATGGTCCGGCCGTGGTCCGGGTGGTAGCGCACCGACCAGCCGAGGTCGTGGTTAAGGGGGTCTGTGGTGAAGGCGTGCCACCCACCGGTGATGCGGTTGTCGTCGAAGCGCCCCCACATTCCTTCGCCCTGGTGGCGGCCGACGGCTTCGATGGCCTCGGGCCCCTCATCGAGCGGGATATGCGAGTCATCGACGAACGGCAGGCCAGGCACCGGGTGGTCGGTACGGAGCCCGTTTGCGAGCGGGTGTAGGTGAACGGTCAACGCGATTCCTCTTCCAACTAAATGTGCTGCACTCTTTGTGCAGCACTACCGCTCTCACTTATACAGCAGGAGCGACTGCAAAGATGCAGCGACTTTCAGCCAAAGGCTGCGTACCAGGCAGAGAGAGGAACACGCCAGATGAGCCCAACACGCGCCCGGATAGGCACCCGGCGTGCGGGCGATCGCTTGCGGCGTGAAGATCGAGACGTGTGAGAGGGCCAGGGTCGGCCACTCGAGGCGCTTGTCGCTGGGTGAGGTCTGCTGCCGCATCTGACCCGCAGAGGATCTGGAGGTGTGTGCGTATGGCGCGGCCGCTGTGGTCGGGTGCGATCAGCTTTGGGCTGGTCACGATCCCCACGAAGATCATTAGTGCGACGGAGGATCACTCGATCCATTTCCGGCGGGTGCATCTGGAGGACATGGGCCGGGTCCGTACGCGCAAGGTCTGCGAGCTCGACGAGAAGGAGCTCACCCAAGGGGAGATCGGCAAGGGCTACGAGGTCTCCAAGGACGAGGTCGTCCCGGTGACCGACCGGGAGCTGGAGGAGATGCCGCTGCCGACGGCGAAGGCGATCGAGATCGTCGCGTTCGTCGAGGCCGAGAGCATCGATCCGGTACGGATCGGTGACAGCTACTACCTTGGGGCCGACGGCCAGGTCGCCGCCAAGCCCTACACCCTTCTGCGCCAGGCCCTGGAGCGCTCCGACAAGGTCGCCATTGCCAAATGGGCGTGGCACGGGCGGGAGCGGCTGGGCGTGTTGCAGGTGCGGGAGGGTGCGATCGTTTTGCACGCGATGCACTGGCCGGACGAGGTCCGCAGCCCTGAGTCCCTGGCGCCGCGGCCGGTGGAGCTGGAGGAGTCGGAGATCGAGCAGGCCGTCCAGCTCGCCGAGTCGATGACCACCGACGACATCTCCCAGTTCCGGGACCGTTACCACGATGCTCTGGAAGAGCTGATCGCGGCGAAGTCGGAGGGCAAGGAGCCCGAGCCGGCCGAAACCGGCGGGGCGGGGGAGGGCGGTCAGGTCATGGACCTGATGGCGGCCCTCAATGCCTCCGTCACCGCGGCGAAGGAAAAACGCGGTGAGAGCGGCGAGGACGCCACCGTGCACGAGATCCGGCCCCGCAAGAAGAGCCCCGCGAAGAAGCCGCCCGCCAAGAAGACCACGGCGAAGAAGACCGCGTCCTCGAAGACCGCGAAGAAGCGCTCCGCATCCTGACGCAGCCGACGCTCACGGCCTGACCGGCCGCGAACCGCGTCGATGAACGCCCCTCGGGGTCTCCCCCGACGTCCAGCCCCGCCGACGCGTTCATATCGGCGGCAGGGCGTTGTCGGGCAGGCAGATCTGGCAGGCCTCGATGTCGGGTTCGTCGATGGCGATGGCCGCGTCTTCTGCACTGATGAACCCGTAGGGGCTCTTGTAGAGACCGCAGTTCGCGCGGTGCAGGAGCGCGCCCTCGTGCGAGCGGCTGGATCTTGAAGGACACCCGCTCCCGCTCCCGCACGGCCTTCCGCCGCTCCTGCTCCTCCTGGGCCTCGAGCTCACGCACACGCTGGTCGGCGCAGCGCAGCTGCCACGCGAGGTACTCCCGCGTGGCACGCCACTTCTCCAGCGGCGATATCGACCCGGACCCGCCCACCGTGCTCAGCCCGCTTCGGTGCCGGACTGTGCTTCGTGGGCGTGCTTGAGCGCCATCCGCGCCGCGACCACGCCCTCGCCGAGCTGCGCCCAGTACGGGTGCGTCGACACGGTCGCGCTCAGCTCCAGGAGCTCGGCCCGGTACGTGGCGACCTGCTCGCGCTGCTCAGGGGTGTAGCCGGGGCTGTCGGGCTTGGCGGAGCGGTAGCCGGACTGGGGCTGCGCGTCTGCTTCCCAGCCGGGGAGCGGCTCGGCCGACCACGGCAAGTTCTTGGCGTACTCGTCGTAGGCGGCACGGGTGCGGTGAAGAGCGAGCTGCGCGTCGCGCAGGTCCTGGGGGAAGTCGTACGTGGACACACGCGAATAGTACGACTGTTCGAATCCGGTTTGCGAGGCCACGCCGATCCGAGGCACGAGCTCACCTGGATGGCCCTGTCAGAACGCGGGCCGGGGCCCCGCCTGCGGCGACCAGGAGCAGCCGCTGCACCGCTCGTCCCGGCCATGGCCGGCCTCCTGCCGGTGCCGCTCCTTCAGCGCCCAGAACGCGTTCTCGTATGCCTGCCGTACGCGGAGGCATTCCTCCCGTTCCTCCTGGCTCAGGTGTGACCAGCAGGCTCCCGGATCGTCCGCGCCGTATCCCCGCGGCCACTCCGCCGCCTGCCGTTCGCACGCCCGGTGATCCCTGCGCCGGCGCAGGCAAGTCGGCTTCGCTCCGTCCAGCCGCCCGCCCCACGGAGGGGAGGTGTAGCGGACCCAGTCGTCGGGCAGCACCCGTACCCGGCCCGGGGCCGGCAGTGACGTGTCCAGGTGGATCCGCCCCGTAAAGGCCGACTGCTCCGGAACGTGTCGGAGCAGGGGCGGCCCGCTCGAGGCCCAGGTCCGCGAGAGGAGAGCAGCGATCTGCAGGACGGCTGCCTCGTCGGCCGCGACGATGTCCACGTAGCCCGTGTGGTCTTCCATGTCCTGCCAGACGGCTCCCGCCCGGCCACGGTTACGGGCCCGGACACGCAGTCACCCGCAAGAGACGCTGAGTCGGACGGGCCTCGGCCCGGGACCCCCGGCCCATGAAGCCTGTGTCACCGGTTCGGGTAATCGGTACTCCCCGGCGGCCAGGCTCGGGCAGGGCCGGAGACCAGGAAGCGGAAACGAGCGCACCACGCTTACGAAGCGTGGTCTGTGAGAGCAGGGGTGGGATCGTGGAGGAGACCGAGTTCGACTGGCACACCGAGGAGTTCGGCGCCTCGCACCGGGGACGTCCCGGTGCGGTGCTGCCGGATGGCACGGAGCCGAAACCGGTGGTCTTCGATTCCGGCAGCGGCACGCACTTCCACCAGACGAGCGACTGGTGGGTCTACGACGGCCACACCCGGGGCGCCCCGCGCGCCTCCGCGCTGCGCGGAGCATGCTCGTGCGGCTGGCGCAGCTCCACCCTCCATCCCATCGACTGGCAGCAGGCCGCCGCCGAGGGCCCGGAGTGGTACGACACCAGCGGGCCGCACGACGACTGGAAACAGCACATGACCGACGTCGAGCACCGCAGCGTCCCCATCCCCGAGGACGTCACCGCTCTCCTCGCCCGCCTGCAGGAGCGCCTGGACATCCTGGCCGACGATGCACCCCTGGCCACCCTCCGTATCATCGCCGCCCTGGAGTCCTTCACTGCCGAGGCCGGCGCGGTTGCCGCACCCACGGCCCGGGCCGACGACCAGTCCTGGGACACGATCGCCACGGGCCTCGGCCTCACCGAGTCCGAGGCCCGTACGCGGCTCCACCGCTACGCACGCAGCTACTGACCGAGACGCCGTTCATCTGGGCGGCGTGCAGGGGGCAGTCTCTGGTCCCAGGCCGCGTGAGGGTCAGCGGGCGAGGGTGATATGGACGGGCTGGTTCGGGCAGGACGCTGTGCCCTGGGTGAGGGTGTTGCGCTCGGCGTTGTCGATGGTGAGTTGCCAGCGGAGCTTGGTGGCGATCCAGTCGGTGAGGTACTGGCAGTGGTAGGGCTGGTACGGGGGCATCCACTCGGCCGGATCCTGATCGGCCTTCGAACGGTTCGTGGCGGCGGTGACCGCGATCAGGGAGCGGTCCTCGTCGAGGTCGTTCGCGTAGGCCTCGCGCTCGGCCGGCGTCCAGGTGGAGGCCCCTGAATCCCAGCTTTCCGCGAGCGGCACCAAGTGGTCGATGTCCAGCGCGCCGGGGGAGTCGACGTAGGTGTTGCTGTAGGGGCTGTACCACTGTCCGCCGGACAGCTTGCACCGCGAACCCTTCTCCGGGGCCACGACCGCCTCGGCCAGGAGGACCTCGTTGCGGGTGTTGCAGCCGTCCTTGTCCGCATCCACCCAGTGCTTGAACTTGCTCCGCTCATAGCCGGTGCGGCTTTCGTCCGCGACGGGCAGAGCCTGCAGGGCGTCGGCCAGGGGCATCGTCAGGGTGCTGCCCTTCGCCCCGAGCGCAGCGGCTTCTGCGTGGGCGGGGGAGGTGAGAGAGGCGAGCGCGGCAGCAGCGGCCGCGAGGGAGACGAGGATGCGCACGACGTGTCCTTTTCGAAGATCAACACAGAGGTTCGTGATCTTCGTAGCGGTTCGGTGCGCGCTGATCGGGGCGATTCGCCAGGTGTTCACTCCGAAGCGTGGATAGTCAGACCGTTGCCAACTGATGCATGCGACCGGCAGCGCCACAGCGGTCGGGCTACGGCGATGGTCTACTTCGGCCCGGTTCACGCTGGGCTCCGGTCTCGGCTCTGTACAGAGGCCCTGGTTGACCGGACGTGGCAGGCCTGATTTCGGGTCGCGCTTGGCTCGAATAGTGGAACAGCCGGTAGGGCGGCTCGAGATTCGCTTTCGGGATCTTCTTCGGTCGCCCCGCGACTCTGCGGCTGGTCCGGACCGAGAGAACTCGCCGTAACTGACCTTGAATGGACGGCCGTTGTTGTCGTAGGTGCCAGCCCTGTGCTGTTTGTGGTGCATACACGGACTGTCATGACCAGTTCCGGACGTAACTCCCCCTTCGCGTGTGCAATTAACTTTTAGTGGCGGGTTGATCACTCTTGACGGGGTGGGCCAGGGCCTACATATTTGGCCGACTTGTGTACAAGCCGTGAACCGTGGGGGCGGGGTTGTGAATGGTGGGGTGTGGCGTCGTGTGCGCCGCCGGGTGTGTGCGCTGGCCGTGTTGTCCGTGGCGTTGGGCGGTCTGCCCGCGCTGAGTGCACCAGCAGTCGCTCAGTCGGCCGCAGATGCTGCGGCTCAACAGACAGGGGCGGCTTCTGCGCAGGAGCGTGCGGTCGAGTCCGGCGAGCGGGTCGAGGTTGTGGATGAGCGCACCGAGCGGGAGACGGTGTACGCCAATCCCGACGGAGCGACGTTCACGATGGAGAAGTCGATCGCCCCGGTGCGCGTGGCCAAGCCGGACGGTGGATGGGCTACTCCGGACGCGACACTGGTCGAGCGGGCGGACGGCTCGATTGGCCCCAAGGCGGCCGCGATGGAGCTGTCGTTCTCACCAGGCGGCAAAGGCGCTGATCTGGTCACTATTGGCGAGGACGGGCGTTCGGTGACGCTGGGCTGGCCTGGCACGTTGCCAGCCCCACGCCTGGACGGTGCACGGGCCGTTTACAACGATGTCCTGCCCGACGTGAACCTGATCATGACCGCGACGGTCGAGGGCTTCCGTCAGGTCCTGGAGGTCGAAACGGCCCAGGCCGCGACGAACCCGGCCCTGAAGAGCATTGCCTACGACCTCAAGGCCGAGAACCTCACCCTGAACGAGGGGCCTGGTGGGGGGGTGGAAGCCGTCGACGGTGACGGCAACACGCTCTTCCGCTCCCCAGCGGCGCAGATGTGGAACTCTGCCGGCGACGCGTCCGCGCCTACCGCTGCTGGGGCGAAGCTGTTCACGGCCCCGGCCGCCGGGGGCGACGGCGTGACGGCGGCTGCCGATCCGGTGCCGGCCGGTCCCGAGGAGGAAGGGGACCCTCTGGCCGGTCCCGGAGCTGGCGACGAGTCGGCCGTCCTCGACCTCGTGGTCGGGGACGCCTCGGTGACGGTCACTCCTGACGCGGATCTTGTGGCGGCCACCGCAAGTGACGAGTTCCCCCTCTATATCGACCCGCCGGTCGAGCTGAACGAGTCCGAGAAGACGGTGCTCTCCTCGGACGGCGACACCTTCTACAACTTCGACGGCGGCGAGAACGGGATGAGCGTCGGCAAGTGCGGCCAGGCGGTCATCAACGGCATTTCGTACTACTGCGGTAACGGCTACGTCAACCGCATGTACTTCGAGTTCGCACCCACGAAGCTGGCCGGTAAGCACATCCTGGACGCCACGTTCTCCGTGACCGAGACCTGGTCATTCTCATGCGACGCCCGATGGGTCGACCTCGAACGCACGAACAACATCTCCAGCACCACGAAGTGGCCCGGCCCCACCAAGCTGGACCAGATGGGCGACAGGTACGTGTCGGCAGGCCGCGGCAGCAACTGCGCCCCGTCCCAGCCCCGGGCTCAGATCAACTTCAACGACAACCCGGACGAGAGCGACGAGAATCTGACCGCGACGGTGAAGAGCTTTGCCGCCGGCAACATCTCCCGGCTGACCCTCATGCTGATGGCGAAGCATGAGGACGACGCCATCGCCTGGAAGCGCTTCGACGACGACGCGGTGCTGAGCGTCGATTACATCGGCACCCCTGCCAAGCCCACCAACATAGGCGTGGACAGCGCGCCTTACATGGCGGGCCCGGATGGTGCGCTCCCGCCTCCGAGCCAGAGCTGCGCGACGAGCGAATCGGCCCCGGCCATCAAGAGCAGCCCGACTGTCACGCTGACCGCCACGCCGCAGACGGCCAAGGGCGGGGAGAAGGAGGCCAGGCTCCGCATCTACTTCGACGTCGACCAGAAAAGCGGCAGCACCTGGACAGACACCCCCGATCCGGACGGCTCCGTCTACCCATCGACCGGATACGTGGGCGACGGCGTAGAAATCCCCATGCGCTGGTCCGGCCTCAAAGACGGCACCCTCTACCGCTACCAGGCATGGACGTGGGCCTACAACGGGTCCACTCATCTCCTGACGAGCTCGGCAGCTCGCTACTGCTACTTCAAAGTCGACACCACCGCACCCAAGCCGCCGACCATCAAGATCAACACCCCATACACCGCATGCGCGACGGAATGCGAACCCCACGGCGCACCCGGGGTGAAGGCCACGTTCGCCGTCGGCCCCGGAACTGGTGACACGAACGCGAAGTACCAGTACCGCCTCTCCACCGATCCGGCCGGCAAATGGTCCGAACCGGTGACCGGCAACACCGTCACCATCGCGGTCACGCCGACGGTGTCCGGAGAGAGCATCTTCGCGGTGCGGGCGATGGACTACAACGGATGGGGCGACGAAGCGCACATGAGCTTCAAGGTCGGTCACGGCGCTGACGCCATCGGGAACTGGAACTTCCTGGAACAAAGCGGCCCCGCACTGGACACCTCACCGTCCCCCTTCGCGAGCGAGCACAGCGCGACCCTGCAAGCCGGAGCCGCTCGGACGGAAAAGGGCCGCCGCGGCGACGTCGCATGGCGCACCGTTGACGGCGCGCCAGAGCGAGGCGACAAGGGATTGCAGCTGGACGGCGCCACAGGCTACGCCTCGACCTCGAAGCAGATCCTGTCGACCGACACGTCATTCACAGTGGCAGGCTGGGTACGGCTTGAGGGCACGGCACACAACTACGCCATGATCAGCCAGGACGGTGTCAACCGCAGCCCCTTCAGCCTCGGCTTTGACCAGCCGTCCAAGAAGTGGTCTTTCCGCGCGGTGAATGCCGATGCCCCGGCCGACGGAACCTGGTCGTACGCGAAGGCCGGGTCGCTCAATCCTGCGGCTACCCATGTGTGGACGCATCTGGCAGGTGTGTTCGATGCAGGGGACCCTGATGCAGGCGAAGCTCCGACGTTGAGCCTGTACGTGAACGGTGTCCTGCAGAGCACGGTTCCGTACGCGACACCGTGGGCGGCAACCGGCCCGCTGCAGATCGGCCGCATGCGGTGGTCGGAGACCTACACCGACTATTTCCCGGGCGTCATCGACGAGGTGAGCGTGTGGCAGTCAGCCCGGTCCAAGGACCAGATCGCCAGCGATGCCTCACTGCGTGACGCATCGGGCAAGCCGTTCGTGGAACTCGTCGCCGACTGGAAGCCTGCCGCCACCACGGGATCGAAGGTCCCTGACGGGTCCGACTCCAAGTACGGTCCGGAACTGACCTTGTCGACGGGGGTCTCGTCGGCACCTGCCGGGCAGACCCCGGAAGAGTGGGTCTTGAACGGGACGTCTGGCGCGGGTACAGCTGCGGGCCCGTTGGTGGATGATTCCGGTTCCTTCACGGTGACCACCGAGGCAGCCGTCGACTCCGCCGGCATTGCGTCCAAGTCAGTCGGGTACCGGGCACAGATCCTTGGCCAGAGGGCAGGGGCGGGCTCTTCGTGGAGTCTGTGGTTCGAGAAGACCGGGACCGACACGCAGGTGGTCGTGGACGACGACGACCAGCCCGTCCTCGATGAGAACGGCAATCCCAAGACCGAGACTACCCAGGTCGGGCGGTGGTACTTCGGTCGCCTGGCCGCCGACGGCACCTCCACGACCTCCGTCATGAGCAACGAGATCGCGGTACTGGACACCCCGGTTCGACTGACCGGCATGTTCGACGCGGAGACACAGTCCATCAGTCTCTATCTCGGGGCCAGCGCAATGGGGGACGGCAACACCCCGTTCACCGCGGCCGTCGGCAGCGGAAATGTAGAAGCCGGCAAGGGCGCGTGGGGCAACTATCTGCCCGGACGTATCAGCGACATCCGGATCTGGGCGGGCGCCATGAGCGGCCGGGACCAGGTCGAAGAGACGGTCGGCGTGTAACCCCTCTGTCTCCTGCACATGGCTGGGGCGCCCGCACGGCGCCCCAGCCGGTCCCCCTCGCTTACCGCATCACTGCCGTGTCCTGTCGCGGCCGGACTCTCATGGAGAGATGACACCACCATGCCCAGATCCTTCCTCGGCCACAGGAAGAACAACGCCCGGCCACGCTCGCTACGGGGCGCCGGACTGCGCATCCCACTGGTCGGAGCCCTGACCCTGGCGCTTTCCATACCCGCCGCGCTGACACCAATAGCTTCCGCCCAAGACGTACTAGGTGCCCCCCCGGTGCCCAAGCCCGTGAGCAACCCTGTCACGCCGGTGACCACGCCCGGCGCGAAGGCAGCACGGGAAAGGGTCGCGAAGAACAAGGCCGCCAACAACAAGCGGGCCGCCAAGGCCCGCAGCGAGCGGGCGGTGAGCTGGCCCAAGCCCTCCAAACGCACAGAAAAAATCACGGCTACCCCCGGCGACGGCATCGTCAGCGTCACCACCACAGACAAGGGACAGGGCAAGAAGGCAAAGAGCCCGGCGTCCGGCACGGCCACCGTGAACGTGCTCGACCAGAAGACCACCCGTGCCGCCGGCGTCACCGGGCTTGTCTTCACCGCCGCTGCTCAGACCCCGGGTGCCGCGAAGATCAGTGTCGACTACACCTCGTTCGGCTCCGCGGTAGGCGGGAACTGGGCCGGCCGCCTAGGCCTGGCCACCCTGCCCGCCTGCGCCCTGACCACCCCGGACAAGGCCGAGTGCCGCAAGCAGAATCCCGTCGCCACCCACAATGCTCTCGCTGAGCAGACTGTCACCGCTGAGGTGAACCTGCCCGCAGCCACACAGCAAGCTCCAGCCGCGAGCACCAACAGCGAGAACTCAGCAGGAACGGCCAGCCCGACAAGTACCACCGCACCAGCCACCGTGTTCGCGCTGAGCGCCGCGGCGGAGACGCCGTCCTCGGCGACGGGTGACTACAAGGCCACCCCGCTGGCCGCCTCCTCCACCTGGGAAGCCGGCGCATCGTCCGGAGCATTTACCTGGAACTACCCGATCACGCTGCCCCCAGCCGCAGCCGGGCCCGTCCCCTCCCTGTCGCTCTCGTACAACTCCGGCAGCATTGACGGGAGGACTGCGAACACCAACAACCAGGGTTCGATGCTCGGCGAGGGCTTCGATCTGACCTCGTCGTACATTGAGCGCCGTTACGGCTCATGCGACGACGACGGGCAGAGCGACAAGTACGACCTGTGCTGGAAGTACGAGAACGCCTCGCTCGTCTTGAACGGTCAGTCGAACGAACTCGTCAAGGACGACACCACCGGTGTCTGGCACCTCAAGAACGACGACGCCACCCAAGTTGTCCACAAGGTCGGCGCCGACAACGGCGACGAGGGCGACGACATCAGCGCCGATGGCAAGACAGGCGATGGCAAGGGCGAATACTGGCAGGTCATCACCGGCGACGGCACCACCTACACCTTCGGTCAGAATAAACTGAAGGATGCCGACGCGCAGCGGACCAACTCGGTGTGGACCGTCCCCGTCTTCGGCGACGATGCCAAGGAGCCCGGCTACTCTTCCGGCACCAGCTTCGCCGACCGCGCCAAGACGCAAGCCTGGCGCTGGAACCTCGACCAGGCCACCGACATCCACGGCAACGCCTCCACCTACTGGTACACCGCCGAGAGGAACAACTACGCACAGAACGGCGACAAGGACGACCTCGAGGCGTACACCCGCGGCGGCCACCTGGACGAGATCAAGTACGGGCAGCGCGCCGACGCGCTATTCACCGGTGTCGCATCGGGCAAGGTGACCTTCACCTACAAGGAGCGCTGCTTCACCGACTGCACGTCACTGACCGAGGACACCTCCGACAACTGGCCCGACGTGCCGTTCGACGCCATCTGCTCCGCCTCTGAGACGGACTGCAAGGCCACCGGCCCCACGTTCTTCACCCGCAAGCGCCTCACCGGCATCGACACCTTCGTCTGGTCGACCGCCGCCGAGCCCGACGCCTACAAGCCCG
Organism: Streptomyces sp. NPDC052299; assembly: GCF_040679335.1. Taxonomy (NCBI): domain Bacteria; kingdom Bacillati; phylum Actinomycetota; class Actinomycetes; order Kitasatosporales; family Streptomycetaceae; genus Streptomyces; species Streptomyces sp. NPDC052299. The sequence continues at coordinate 81,008 of NZ_JBFAUP010000023.1, forward strand.
TCGACAGCTACGCGCTGACGCAGGAGTACCAGGACGGCGCCGACATCGGTAACAGCTCCGACCAGAGCCTCGTCCTCAGAAAGATCCAGCGCACCGCCAAGAACGGCGACCCGATCAAGCTGGACCCCGTCGACCTCGACTACCAGATGCGTGACAACCGCGTCTACACCAGCAGCCAGAACGCCCCGCGGATGAAGCGGCCCCGTCTGCAGTCCATCACCTCCGAAACCGGTGCGATCACCACGGTGACCATGTCGGAACCCGAGTGCAAGATCGGCAGCAACATGCCGAAGGCCGAGGACGACAACACGCTGAACTGCTACCCGGTCATCTGGCCGCTCAACGGCGGAGACCCGGTCCTGGACTGGTTCCACAAGTACAACGTCGAAGCCGTCACCGTCTCGGACCCCGCCGCCAAGAACGTCACCCTCGAACACTCCTACACCTACGAACACCCCGCCTGGCACTACAACGACGACCCCCTCACCCGGGAGAAGGACCGCACCTGGTCCTCCTGGCGCGGCTACCGCACCGTCACCTCCTACACCGGTGACACCTACCACACCCAGTCCAAGACGACCCGCGTCTACATGCAGGGCATGCATGGAGACAAACAAAAGGACGGCACCACCCGCACTGCCACCATTCCCGGCATCTCTATAGCCGGCTTCAACGCCACCACCGCCACTGACTACGACCAGGACGCGGGCTTCCTGCGCCAGGAAGTCGTGTACAACGGCGCCGACCCCGTCACCATCACGTACAACAGCATCTGGTACAAGCAGACCGCCAGCCAGCAGCACTCCTACGCCAACGCCAAGGCGTACTTCGTCCGCACCAGTCGCACCGGGGTCAGCACCTACCTACCCGTCAGCGGCAAATGGCGCCAGGTCGCCACCAACAACTACTTCGATAGCACCTACGGCATGAAGTACCGGAGCCAGAACTCCGGCGACACCGCCAAAACTGGCGACGAAACCTGCACCCGCATCTGGTACGCCCGCAACCCAGACATCGGCCTGACCAGTCTCGTCTCCCGAACCCGAGTCACCGCCAGCAACTGCTACGACTCCGCCGGTGAAGCGGTCACCGACGACCAGCTGAGCCTGCCCACCAACACCGCGACCCGCGGCGACATCCTGTCCGACACCGCCATCGTCTACGACAACCCCGACGCCACCGGCTGGGTCTACGCACAAAAGCCCACCCTGGGCCTGCCCACCTGGACCGGCCGGGCCAAGGCATACCCCGCCCCCAACGGCACCGCCGACCGCCACCCCGCCGTCAACGGCGGCTGGCAGACCACCACCACAACCACCTACGACACCGAAGCAGCAGGCCTCGGACGCCCCCTGACTGTCACCGACGCCAAGGGCAACACGACCACCACAACCTACTACCCAGCAGCTGCCGGGCCGCTGACCTCCACCATCGTCGCGCCCCCCAAGCTCGCATCCAACGGCCAGCAGCACCGGGTCTACACCTACTACGACCCCGCCCGCGCCACCGTCAGCTACACCCTCGATCCCAACCTGAAGAAGACCGAGAACACCTACGACGCCCTTGGCCGCATCACAGCCACCTGGGCACCCAACCGAAGCAAATCCGCCAATGACGCAGCCACCGTCACCTACGGGTACCACTTCGAACGCACAGGCCAGCCCTGGACCTCCGTCTCCACCCTCAAAGCCGACGGAAAAACCTACAAAACCAGCTACGCCATCACCGACTCCCTCCTGCGCCCCGTTCAGACGCAGACCCCCTCGGTCACCGGTGGCCGAATTCTCACTGACATCCGCTACGACTCCCGCGGCCTGGCCGTCGACTCACACGCCGATATCTACGACAGCACCACCGAACCCAACGGCGTCTACACCCAAGCCGACTTCGCCCACACACCCGCACTGACCCAGACCCAGTACGACGGCGTGGGCCGGCCCACCACCAAGACCTTGAATGCCCTAGGCGTCAAGAAGTGGACTACCACGACCAGTTACACCGGTGACTCCACTGCTATCACAGCGCCCGACGGCGGAACCGCTTCCCGCACCATCACCGACGCACTCGGCCGAACTATCGAAACCCGCACCTACGCTGGCACCACGCCCGCCGACCCTGCCTACGGCACAGGCACTGGGCCCGGTTACACCAGCGTCAAAACTCAGTACACGCCGGACGGCAAGCAGAATCTGATCACCGGTCCCGATTCGGCCCAGTGGTCCTACGCCTACGATCTGTTCGGACGCCTGACCAGCACCACCGACCCCGACAAGGGCGCCAGCACCACCAGCTATACGGTTCTTGATCAGGTCGACACGACGACCGATGCCAACAACAACACCCTCCTGTACAGCTACGACGAACTTGGCCGCAAGACCGACCAGTGGCAGACTTCCCGCACCGACGGCAACAAAATTGCCCACTGGAGCTTCGACTCCGTCCTCAAGGGCCTCCCTGATGCCTCCACGCGCTATGTAGGCGGCAGCGGCGCCACGGGCAAGGCTTACACAAAGCAGGTAACCGGTTACGACTCGCTCGGCCGCGCCACCGAAACCCGCCTCTCCCTGCCTGCAGACGAGCCGCTGGTTAAATCAGGCGCGGTCACTTCCACACTCGACTTCGAGACCGACTACCGACTCGACGGCACGGTCAGCTCCACCACAGAGCCTTCTGCGGCGGGGTTGCCCCACGAGAGCACCCAGATCCACTACAACGCGTTCGGTTTGCCCGAGCAGCTCTCCGGCACCAGCTACTACGTCCAGAACGTCGCCTACTCGCAGCTCGGACAGCTTTGGCAACTCCGGCTCGGTGTCACCAACACCAACACGGTCAGCATCGCCAACAGCTACGAAGCGGGCACCGGCCGTCTCACCAACAGCAGCGTGAGCGACGAAACGCACTCCGGCAGGCTTCAGGACCTGGACTTCAGCCAGGATCAGGCCGGCAACGTCACCAGCATCTTCGACAAAGGCACCATCGACGGCACCAGCAAGCCTGACTACCAGTGCTTTGCCTACGACGGCTACCTCCGACTCAGCCAAGCCTGGACCCCCACAACCGCCGACTGCTCCACCACCGGCCGAACCACAGCCAACATCGGCGGCGCAGCCCCCTACTGGACCAGCTACACCTACAACACCGCTGGCCAGCGTAAATCCGAAACCCTCCACACTACCGTTGGTAGCAGCACCACCAACTACAACTACGGCACCGCCACCGGCCAGCCTCACCCCCTCACCAGCACCACTGGTGGGCACTCCGCCACTTACAGCTACGACAAGTCGGGCAACACCCAGGCTCGTCCCGGAAGCCAGGCCACCCAGACCCTGACCTGGAACTCCGAAGGCAAACTCGCCTCCGCCACCGAACCACCCGCCGGCACCAAGCCCGCCCTCAACACCAGCTACCTCTATGACGCTGACGGACAACTCCTTATCCGCCGCGCCACAGGCGACGGGGACACGGTTCTCTACCTCGGCACCACCGAAGTCCGCCTTACCTCCAAGGGCAGCAGCAAGTCCATTACCGGTACCCGCTACTACAGCATTGCCGGCCAGAACATCGCCGTACGCACATCCACCATCGGCGGAATGAAGCTGAGCTTCCTCGCTGGCGACCACCACGGCACCAGCAGCCTCGCTATCGATGCCACCACCCAATCCGTCACCAAGCGCTACACCACTCCCTTCGGCGCCTCCCGCGCTACCGAGCCCGCTATCTGGCCCGACGATAAGAATTTCCTCGGCAAACCCGCTGACAAAGCCACCGGCCTCACCCACATCGGTGCACGCGAATACGATCCAGTCCTCGGTCAATTCATCAGCGTCGACCCGATCCTTGAAGTAGACAAGCATCAAACCCTCAATGGGTACAGCTACGGAGCTCAGGCCCCCACCACGAACTATGACCCGACGGGCACCTGCCTTGATCCCGGGGACGGCCACTGCCGACCGGGAAACAGCACCGGGGACCCGGATCCTGTGTACACAGACCCGGATCCGACTACTTCTGGATCCTCTGGCAGCAGTGGTGTGACTGGTACTACGGGCACTAACGGTGCCAGCGACGGAAGCCCTACCCCGTCTCCTAGCCCTGGCATTGCGCCTGAACCGGGGCCTTACGGTGGAGCCCTGATGGAGGCATCGCCAGGCGCGATTATGAAGGAAGTCGCCCTTGCCGTATGCAGTTGGATTCCGTTTGCGGGGTCTGGGTGCGACGCCTATGACCTTTCGAGGTCCGTAGATGCTGGAGACAAGCTAGGTGTTGGTTTGGGTATTGCCGGGTTTCTGCCGCTCGGTGACTTCGGGAAACTCGGAAAGCAGTTCGAGAAAATCGAAGATGCCTGGAGGATGGCTCGGCACATTCGTCAAATCGATCCCAAGAAGGTAGTGGATTCTCTGCGGGCAACCGGTCGGTTCAGGAAGTCGTCCACCCTGGCAGCGGCCACTGTGGATGTAGAAGGCTTGAACCCGATGCTTCTGGTTTCGATGAGTGGGACCGAACGTCGAGCCGGAATGGTCCCAGCTCCTGGAGATGCGATCGGGGGGTATCCACAGAGGTATATCCCCGTGGGCAGGCGTGCTGACGCGGAGTCAAAGCTGTTCAACTATCTCGCTGATAGGATAGGACCTCCTAGCGAGACGATTAGTGGGACAATTCGTCTGCATAGTCAGAATATCGTGTGCCCTTCCTGTGGAGGGGTGATAGAAAAATTCCAGATGGATTACCCGCAGATTCGCATCACTGTTACCGAGGGGTAGCACCTCGATTTCGGTCGAGGTGAAACACTGGGGCGGGGGAGTGTCCTATTGGGCTCCCCTGCCCCGTCCGCGTGTAATGAGTGTCAAGCGTGCCGAAAAGTCGAAATATTCAAGTTTCCGTAAAGGGGAAAAGTTAGTGGAAATGACGCCCGCCCGCATTGCTCTTGAGAGGGAAGAGCTTGGCGAATTGCGAAGGATCCTTGATGCGGGAGATGATGTGCATCAAGAATGGAATGGATTCACGCTTCTTCACTCTGCTGTAGATGGAGAGGTTGATGCGCATGTGCAGACAGGTGAACCGCTGCATGTGGATGCAACGGCGCTACTCCTGTCCAAAGGTGCAGATCCTGACAGGCCGTCACACGGGGGGCGGGGAGTGTCTGCACGGCACATGGCTTTTGTGTCTGGTCATTGGTTGGCTAGTGATTTGTTCGAGGCATGGACGAGGCGAGGAAAGTGAGGCCATGGAGAGAGCCTTCTCTGTCGAATAGATAGGGAATGGCGGAGGAAGGGTCTGATGCGGCCTTCGGTGATCTTGCTGCCACGTTGTGGCTGAGTGGTTGGTGCCCGATGAGCGGATTAAAAGGACGCACCTCTCATCTAGAACTCCTGCTGTAACACAACGGCTCGGGAGGCCGCCGGACGCACTTCAAGTGCAGTCCGGCCCCGCCATGCCGTGAGTTTTCGCGTCAAGGGTCCGGGTACGCGGTCGGTGACCAACCTTTGCGGCACTCCGCCACCGGGGTGTCAAACGGAGGAATTCTCATGCTGAAGGCCATCGCAGACGTGCTTCGTTCCATTGGTAGTGCCATCGCCACGGTTGTCACCCTCCCCTTCCGCGCCATCGCGCGGTTGTTCAACGGTGCGTCGAGCACGGCCCATGGTCACCACTGAGCGGGCAGGGCGAAAGAGCGGCCTTTGCGGCGACGTAGGGAGAGGAGCGTGGACGATCGCGCCCTTGTTGGCCTCGGGGATTAGCCCGTGCAAGAGGATGCACGACGCGTCGATCCGGTCTGGCGAGTCTGGGTCAGTCGGCTGCCACGTCGCCCACTCCCGTTCCAGGTCGGTGAACAGGCCCCGGACCTTGTCCTGAACCATCTGCTGGGCAATCGGTTCCTCGCGCAGCAGCTTGCCTTGCGTGGCGCGCGCCGGGTCGATCTTCGGCATCCGGACGTCCTCGGGGATCTCCCCGACCACGACGGGCTCCTCTCCCCGGAGGCGCTCGACGCAGCCTTCGCTGAGGACCTGCGGGCGGCAGCCGAGCGGCGCGGGCTGCGCATCGCGTTCGCCGCGGACACGCATCTGCACGCCGACTTCCTCTCCGGCGCCGTCCAGCTCGGCCACGACACCGGCGCCACAATCCTCGCCTCCGCCGCCGGCCGCCGAGCTTTCGACCACCAGCGCCTGGCCGACGGCGCCGAGGTCGACCTCGGCGGGCTGACGCTGCATGCCCTGGCCACCCCTGGGCACACCGACGAGCACTTGTCCTTCCTGCTGCTCGACGGCGCCCGGGAGCTCGGGGTGTTCACCGGCGGGTCGCTGATCGTGAACTCCGCCGCCCGCACCGACCTCCTCGGTACCGACCGCACCGAGGAACTTGCCCGCGCCCAGTACCGGTCGCTGAAGCGGCTGACCGCGCTGCCGGACGCCACAGCGGTGTGGCCCACCCACGGCGCCGGCTCGTTCTGCTCGGCGCCGCCCGGCACCGAGCGCACCACCACCATCGGCGCCCAGAAGCAGGCCAACCCGCTGCTTGCCGCACCCGACGAGAACGCCTTCGTGGCCCAGCTGACCGCGAGCCTGGGCACCTACCCGACGTACTTCGGCCGCCTCGGCGAGATCAACCGGCGCGGCCCGGCGGTACTGACGGCAGAACCGGCACTGCCCGGCCTGACCGTGCGGCAGGTGCGGGCCCTGATGGCCGACGGCGCCTACGTCGTCGATGTCCGCCCGGCCGCCGACTATGCGACCGGCCACGTTCCCAGCTCCCTGTCGATCCCGCTGCGCGACCAGTTCGCCACCTGGCTCGGCTGGCTCCTGCCCCACCCCCCCCCGCTCGCCTTCGTGGCAGGTGAGGACCAGGACCTGAGCGAGGTCGCCTGGCAGGCGCACAAGATCGGCTACGAGCGTCTCGCCGGCCGCCTCACGGGCGGCATGACCGCCTGGCTCGCCGACGGCAACGCGCAGGCCACCACAGCCTTCCTCACCGCCCACCGCGCCGTCGGCCGTCCCTACGTCGATGTCCGGCAGGAAGCCGAGTTCACCGCCGGGCACGTCCCCGGCGCCGTGCACATCGAGCTCGGCGCCCTGACCGAATCCGCCGCCGACGCCCCGACCGGACCGGTCGTGGCCTGCGGGCACGGCGAGCGCGCCATGACCGCCGCCAGCCTCCTAGAGCGCGCCGGCCACACCGACATCGCCGTCCTCGACGGCGGACCGGCCGACTACACCGCCGCCCACGGCCAAAAGCTCGCCCAGGGCACGGAGGACACCCGCTCGTGAACGCCACACCCACCACCACCACGACCGACGCCGCCGGGCGCCCCGTACGGCTCGGGCTACGGGAGAACTGGCTTCAGTTCACCCTCCTGGTCATCGTCAACATCTGCGTCGGCGGCCTGGTCGGCCTGGAACGCACCACCGTCCCGCTCATCGGCTCCGAGACCTTCGGCCTGACCAGCGACCTGGCCGTCTTCTCCTTCATCATCGCCTTCGGCCTCACCAAGGCGTTCACCAACCTCGCCGCCGGCGCCCTCACCGCCCGCTTCCGCCGCAAGCAGCTGCTGGTGGCCGGCTGGCTGCTCGGCATCCCCGTCCCCTTCGTCCTCGCCTACGCGCCCTCCTGGGGCTGGATCGTCGCCGCCAACGTGCTGCTCGGCCTGAACCAGGGCCTGTCCTGGTCGATGACCGTCAACATGAAGATCGACCTCGTCGGCCCCTCCCGACGGGGACTCGCCACCGGCCTGAACGAAGCCGCCGGCTACACCGCCGTAGGCGTCACCGCCCTGCTCACCGGCTACCTCGCCACCAGCTACGGCCTGCGCCCCGTCCCCGAACTCATCGGCGTCGTCTTCGTTGCCGCGGGCCTCGCCCTAGCTGTTCTGTCCCGTCACTTCGACCGCCTCGCACAGCAGCCGCCCGGCCCGTCCCGACGCCCCGGCTGGGGGCGTCACGCCTGCCGTGCACGCGCAGTGTCCAGCTCCAGCGCGAGGACCGCCGTCAGCCGGGTTTGCGCCGGGGACATGGGCTCGGCGAGCGACGCCCGGGGCCGCCCCTGGCGGGCGGGCCGGCTATGCCGCGCAGATGCTGTCGCGGGAGCTGCTGACGGCTCTTCACATGCCCCTGGTGATCCCAGATAGTGAGGTCATGGTTGACGCTGGAGTCGTCTACGGTCTTGCAGGTGCGTTAGGGGCAGCACTGATAGGGGCTGCTGCCACGATTATCGTGCCTGCCCGTCAGCATCACCGCAGAGCGGAGGAGCTCGCCCAAGCGGAGGCGGCGAGCCAACGAGCGAAGCGCGAGGAGGCCATTCAACGAGAGCTTGACCGGCTCTCCTCTCTCCGCGAGGCCGGGCGAGAGTGGATCGAGATACTCGAACGGTCCGAGCAGAGCCTCAACATGGGCGTTGCGGTGGATCTCGCCGAGTTCGACCAAGCCATCAAAGAGGCTGGCGGAAAGGCCGCCCGCTACGACTACAACCACTGGCCCGAGCACCCTCAGTACGAACTCGAAGTCGAGGTCGCAGGTGCTGCTGTCTACGACACCCTGACTCACGCCACGGGGTTGATGAGAAGGCGTGTCGCGGCGCAGGGAAGCAGCTACCACTACGGGTGGGACCTGGAGCCAGCCCAAGCCCTTGACTATGCGAAGGGGATCCGGCGCCAGTTGAACCAAGCGATGCGGGAATACGTCACGGCGATCCGCAACGGTGAACCCCCGGCAGTCGCGACGAGCGAATGGCCCCCGACATGGCCTCGCCCCGGATGACCCCATCCGCACATGTCCGGTAGCCGTAGCTATGCGAGAACAGGGCGGGGGTTGAGGAACAGCGACGTCAAAACGTGCGCTGTCGGATGCCCAGTGGTCCGGTGGAGGCGGCCTCGTAGCGGCCCGTCCGGGTGCCTCGCCAGGGCCAGCGCCACGAGGTAGGCCCTCCGTCCTAAGGTCACCGGTTCGGGTGATCGGGACTCCCCGACAGCCGGGCTCGGGCAGGGTCGAGACCAGGAAGCGGAAACGAACGCACCACGCCACGAGCGTGGTCTGTGAGAGCAGGGGTGGGATCGTGGAGGAGACCGAGTTCGACTGGCACACCGAGGAGGAGTTCGGTGCCTCGCACCGGGGGCGCCCGGGCGCGGTGCTGCGGGATGGCACGGAGCCGAAGCCGGTGTTCTTCGATCTGGGCAGCGGCACCCACTTCCACGAGACGAGCGACTGGTGGGTCTACGACGGCCACACTCGCACCGCCCCGCAGGCGTCCGCGCTGCGCGGAGCGTGCGCGTGCGGCTGGCGCGGCACGACCCTGCACCCTGTCGACTGGCAGCAGGTCGCCGCCGAGGGCCCGGAGTGGTACGACACCAGCGGGCCGCACGCGGACTGGAAGCAGCACATGACGGACGTCGAGCACCGCAGCGTTCCCGTCCCCGAGGACGTCACCGCTCTCCTCGACCAGCTGCGGGAGCGCCTGGTCGTCCTGGCCGACGACGCACCCCTGGCCGCGCTCCGCATCGTCGCCGCCCTGGAGTCCACGATCGCCGAGACGGGTGCGGTCGCCGCGCACGCGGCCCGGGCCGACTCCGAGTCCTGGGAAACGATCGCCACGGGCCTCGGGCTCACCGAGTCCGAGGCCCGTACGCGTCTTCACCGCTACGCCCGCCGCTACTGAGCGGGGCCCGGCCGCTGGACGGGCTTGCGAAGCAGCCCGTCCAGCGCCGGTGCAGGGGAGTGGCGGGGCGGCCTGCGGTTACTCGGTTAGGGGGCCGTCTTGTACTGGACGACGGAGCCGGCGCAGGGCTCGGCGTTCTTGAGGAGCGCCTCCTGCTCGGCCTCGTCGGTGGTCAGGCCCCAGCGCAGTTTCGTGGCGGTCCAGTCGACGAGGTAGGTGCAGGTGGCGGAGCCGGCGGGCGGCATCCACGCCGTCGGGTCCTTGTCGGCCTTGGAGCGGTTGGTCTTCGCGGTGACCGCGACCAGGGAACGCTCGGCGACCAGGTCGTTGGCGTAGGCCTGTCGGCGCTCGGGCGTCCAGCCGTAGGCGCCGACTGGCGGGGAGCGTCATTCCAAAGGTGCGGTATTCGGGGCTGCCCATGGGTCGTCGTCCACGTGGCCGTTGCCGGGGGAGGCGGATTCGTGCTGCTTTGTCCGGGCTCCTCACTCATCCTCCCGCTGGGTGGCTACATCGGGGATGGCGGTAATGGCTTCCGTGAAGCGGCCTTGGCGGATCAGCAGTTCGGCCAGGTCGGGTGCGGCCCTTCTGCCGGGCAGTGAGTGCAGGAGGGTGATGGCCTCCTCGACGCGCGCGTCCTGGGCGAGCAGCCACGCGATGGTCACTTCGCGGTCCTCGACCTCATCGGTCGGTAGAGCCTCGATCTCCGCGATCGCTTCCCGGGCGCGTCCCGCCTCTCCCATCAGCCACCACCGGTTGGAGCGGAGCCAGTACGCCTCGTTCTCCGCGAGGAACTCGGGGCTGCGTCCCTGTGTGAGTCCGATCGCCTTGTCGTGTTGGCCCTGATCAGCAAGGAGGATCAGGGCCGCCTGGAGGAGGTTGCTGTCGTAGAGGTCGTCGAACGTGTGCTCTGCCGCCTTGATGGCGTCGTCAAACCTGCCCTGGCGAATGAGCAGTTCCATCAGCATGCTCTCGTACCAGCCTGGAAGCCCGGCCGCAATCAGACCGCGCAGGTACGCCTCCGCCTCTTCGGCTCGCCCCAGGCTCTCCAGGGCCCTTACGTATGGATGTACAGCGGAGTGCCTGTGGGCGTCGGCAAGGTTGCCGAGCTCCTCGATCCGGCCGCATCGGGCCAGCAGCTCAGCGTAGAACACGACGTTGTTCAGCACCCCGTACCGGCGGGCGGCCACGTCCGCGCCGAGCAGCTGGATTGCCTGGTCTGTCCGTCCTGCGCGCTCCAGGACCCGGGCCTGTGCGGGCAGGACGGCCCACAGGGCGCGGAGGTCGTCCTGTTCCGGGTCACGCCGGAAGTCCTCGGCGATCGGAGCCAGCAGCTCCAACACCCGCTCGTCACATCCGAGGCCGGCGGTCATCTCCACCAAGGCATCGAGCGCCCGCGGGTCGCGTAGGTGTGGGCCGAGCACTCCGATCGCATCGTCCAGTTGCCCAGCACGCACGAGCATCTCGGCGTAGTCCCGCCAAGTGTCGAACGCATGCTCCTGCGGCTCTGCGGGGCGTGCCAGTTCCAGCGCCTGGTGGACGCGGCCCCACCGCCACAGGACGTCGGCGCCCGTCCGCACCGCCGGCTGCCATCCAGTAGCTGCGAAGGGCTCCACCAACGCCCAGGCCTGCCCGAACTCCCCTGCCGCGCACAGTCCCCGCACCGCACCCACAGCGCAGAACCAGTCCTCGCGCACGCGTGTCGCCTCCACCAGGGCCTCCAGGCCGCCGCGTTCGAGGATCTCGTCCACGAGCCGCGGCGGGACACCCCCGTCGTTGCTCAACTGCCACCGAAGATCATCTACATCCACGAGGACACGCTAGGGCACGTCACTGGCACCACCTGGTGCGGGAACCTCGCACTGCTGTGACCCTCCGTCGAGTGCGGCTTGGCGAGAATCTGCTTCCCGGGTGGCCTGTCGGCCGACTGGTTCGCCTCGGCGGGCTTCAAGGTAGGAGGTCCAGTCGGTGGTGGCGCATCGGCGCCATTGCTGGGCAGTGATGACGTGCAGGCCGAGCATGGGGGGCGAGGATCGCGGGCGGCAGGTCCTGGGCGAGTTGGACCAGTGCGGTGGTGCGGGCCGGACGAACGGGGATGTGGTGAGCGGTCAGGCGCCGGGCAAGAACGGTGGAGGAGAGGTGTCGGCCGGGCCGGGTGCCGGGGAAGAGCCATCGGCGTGGGGAGTTCGCGGCCCAGCCGCCGGGCGTCTTCTGCCCGGTGAGCTTGGTGAGAAGGAGGGTGAGGGGTTCGGGCAGCCGGATGGCGGTGCGGTCCAGGATGAGGACGGTGTGACCGTCGACGGTGGCCAGCGCGTCGGCGGGCAGGGCAGCAATGCGGGTGACGTGCTGGCCGAACAGGAGTAGGACGGCTCCTGCGGCGCGGACCTCCAGAGGCAACGCGGTGTCGGTGAGGCACTGCTGGAGGAGCTCCCAGTGGGAGTCCTCGTCGAGGCCTTCGGGGTCGGCCTTCGGTCGGTGGGGGACGAGCAGGTCGCGGCTGTGGCCACGGCGGGCGGCCCAGACCACGAAGTCGCGGACCTCGTAGTGGGTGCCGGGGCCGCCGGCGAGCCAGGCGTCGACCTCGTGCTGGGTGACGTCGGCGAGTGCCAGACCTCGCTCCTGCATGGCGGTAAGGAACGCGGCGGCCAGGTTGATCCGGGTGTAGGCCCAGCGAATGCGGTGCTTGAGGCTGGCCCGGCGGTGCGCGGCCCTGCGCGCCCGGGGCAGCAGTGACCAGCGGACGTAGGGGCGAAGGAGCGGGGATCCAACTTCCGCGCGTCGGTGACCTCGACCTCGTCGTAGTACGAGCGCCAACTACCCCCGGTCAGGGCGCACCGGGCACCCTGGTCCGGTGCGGTGACCGCCTCGGCGATCAGGACTTCCTGCCGGGTGCTGCAGCCGTCGCCGTCCTCGTCGACCCAGTGCTTGAAGCTGTCCCGCTCATAGCCGGTGCGCTTCTCCGCCGCGACGGGAATCTTCTTGATCGCCTCGGCCAGGGACAGGTCGCCCCCGTCCGGTGCTCCGCCGGGCGCGCCGGAGGGGCTGGTGGTGCCCGACTCGGTGGTGGCGGGCTTGGGGTCGGTGGCGTCAGTCGTGCCGGCGGTGCAGCCGGTCAGGACGATGGTGGTGAGCAGGGCGGCGGGCAGGAAGCCGAGGCGGCGCAGGGTCACGGAGCACTCCAGCAGGTTCAGGGGCGAGCTGACGGGCACTCATGATCGCAGCGAGCTGGGTCCTGTGACCTGCCATCACTGCGACGGTCACCTGATCGGGGAAGGCAGGTCCCAGGGGCCGCAGTCCGCCCCTGGCTGCGCCTTGCACGGTGCGCGGCGCGGGCGGCGCTCCGGAGCCGTGGTCCGAAGTGGCGGCGCCGGGATGTACGAGTCGTGGGAGAACACACCGAGAACCAGGAGCACGGCGTCGAACCCTCGCGGACGTCGCTCACCGCGGCCCGCGCCTGGGAGATGATGGCAGGGATTGCACAAGGCCGTTCGGCGCTCCGTGGCGGTCCGCGCCGCGCACGCCGTCCGCGTCTGGCTCCCCTGCTACCTGCTCTCGGTCTCGCATAGAAACGGCCCTCCGCCCCGCCCGGCACAGAAACAGCGCGACCCAGGCCAAAGTTCCCTCTACTGCGCGTACCGTGAAGGGAACTACCTGCCGGGAGGACGAGATGAGCGCACAGCCCGACCATGCACCCATCACGCCGTACGCCCCCGCGCCGGGAGCGCCGGCCGAACTCCTTGCCCAGCTGCGCGCCAGCAGGCGTGCGAGCACATGGGTGCCGGCGTTCGAGCACCAGTGGGCGGCCGCCCTTGAGGAATCACGACGCACGTTCTCCCTCGCCGGGCTGTACGAGGTCATCCAGGACTGGCAGGGCCGCATCGCGCACGCGCCGGCCGTCGACGCGTTCGTCACCTCCGGCTTCGACGACAGCGACGCCATCGACCTGGCGGAACTCCGACGGCGGCGCAGGTGAGCCCGTCACCGTACGCGGTCCGCATCTCCGCCGCGGCCGCCAAGACCCTCGACGTCCTGCCCGAGCACGCCGAAGACACCGCATGGGACATCCTGACCGCGGCCGCCGCCGACCCGTGGGGCTTCCAGAAGTTCGACGCGGACGATGACGAGGGCGAGGACATCCGTTACGCGGCCATCGGCCAGCTCTCCCTGACCTACTGGATCAACCGGCGCCTGCACAGTCTGACGGTCCTGAACATCGTCTGGCTCGGGTAGCAATACCCGCTCCATCGGCGAGCCTCGCTCTGTCAGGGGGGCTGTTGCTTTGCTTCCGACAGCGCCTACGCGCCTTCGCGGGTGCCCGCTTCGATCTTGTCGACTGCCTCACTGGCACCCGGACGACTCCGGGTTCCTGGTCGGCGCGCTGCAGTCCCCCGTGCCCGTGCGGAACGCAGTTGCTACGCGACAACGCCACCGCCCTGATCGCCCGCTCGCTGGCCCGCCGTAGGGAGGCACCCGCCTGCCTGAAACGGCGGGCCTGCCCTCTATCGGAAAGCCACGTTCCAGCGCTGTTTCGGCCGTGGCGCCGTCCGGACCTGTCAGCGACACAGTCCCGTGTACGGGGGAGGAAGGGGCCAGGTCCTGCAGCCTGCGGGCGGCGGCTGCGTTTCTGGTCCCGTGGCGGGTCCAGACCCGCTCAGTCCCGTACGAAGAAACACCAGGTCAGAGGTAGTGGTCCCATCAGTCACGGGACTGACGGGACTGAGCCTGCCAGTTATCACCTACATATGAACTGTCGTGTACACGCGAGCGCGCGCATACAAGCAGTGGTGTATGCAGCTTATAACTGGCAGGTTCAGTCCCGTCAGTCCCGTGAGGTAGGCCCATGAGTCGCTGACCTGTGCAAATGTGTAACGGGACTGAAGCCCGCAGCGGCTGACGGGACTGAACTCTCGGCGGCGGCGTTTTGAGCGGGCCCGGCTCTGCGGGACTGACGGGACTCAAGTTTCGGGACACGAGAGCAGAAGGGCTACCAGGGGCGGGGGAGTGGACTACGCTCTGTTTCGCAATGCCGACAGTTCAGTCCCGTCGGTCCCGTTGGACCCGCCCCTTCACGGGAGACGGGTGACAGCCGGGGGCCGGACGGGGCGATGTGATCCCGCACGTATTCGACAAGGACAGCCGTTGTTCCGTCAGCCCCAGAAACCGTCGACGGTTCCCGCCGCGCTGAACGACGGTGCGGGCGGCATGGAACGCCTCCTGGACAGGCCAGCGGCGGCGGCCCGCCGGGGCAGGGCCGCCCGGTGCAGGTTGCGAGCCGGGTGCCGAGCTCGTCTTCGAGGACGGTCATGAACGCCGAGCCGACGGGTTTCGACGCGCAGAGCGCAGCCCAGCAGATCCTCGACCTGGCGGTAGAGCAGCCGTTGCTGCCGGCCCAGCAGTCCGACGCCCGGTACGCGGTCCCTGACGCGGGTGTGCTGCCTGATGCGCTGACCGACCGCGGGAACGCGAAGCTGTTCGCCCGCCTCTACGCGGACCGGTTCCGCTACGTAGTCGGCATGGGCTGGCACTCGTGGGACGAGTACCGATGGAAGCTGACCGGTGGCGAGGAGGCCGCGGTCTGGGCGGCCGGTGACATGGCGGAGAGCTTCGCCGACACCGACCCGAAGGGCCGTTTCAGCAGCCGCGACATTGCCGCGCATCGCAGGCGCTCGGAGTCGACGGCCGGTGTGAAGGCCATGCTCTTCCAGGCCCAGGCGGCCCCTGGCATGCGCCTGGACCCTCAGGTTCTGGACGGCGACATCTACGCTCTGTGCACGCCGGGCGGGGTCGTGGACCTGCGTACGGGGAAGCTCAGCGACCCGAACCCGCTGAGCGACATGCACTCGCGCGCCACCCAGGTCGCCCCCCGGGCCATGCCGATCCCGAGGTGGCAGCGGTTTTTGAGCGACACCTTCGGCGAGGACGAGCGCGGGCTGGAGACCACCGGCTTCCTGCACGTGCTGCTTGGCTACTCGATCACCGGTGACGTCGGCGCCCAGGTCCTGCCCTTCCTCTACGGCACCGGGGCGAACGGCAAGTCGGTCCTGCTCGAAGTCATCACCCAGATCCTCGGCGACTACGCGAACGCCGCCCCGCCAGGCTTCCTGATGGAGAAGGGGAAGTTCGCCGAGCACAGCACCGAGCTCACCGAGCTCCACGGCCGGCGGATCGTGGTGTGCAGCGAGCTCAAGCAGAACGACAAGTTCAACGAGTCCCGGGTCAAGCTCCTGACCGGCGGCGACCGCATTACCGCCCGCCGCATGCGGCAGGACTTCATGACCTTCGCCCCGACGCACAAGCTGTGGCTGCTGGGCAACCACCGTCCCGAGGTCGGCACTGGCGGGCACGCGTTCTGGCGCCGTATCCGCCTCATCCCCTTCGAGCGCACCGTCCCGAACGAGCTGAAGATCGACAACCTTGCCGCCGAGTTGGTCCAGGACGAGGGCCCCGGCATCCTGCAGTGGCTGATCGACGGCGCCCGCCGCTACCTCAGCACCCGCGACCCGCTGACCGGCCCAGATTCCGTACGCGTGGCGACCGCCGCATACGAGACGACTGAGGACCACATCGGCCGCTTCCTCACCGAACGCTGCACCCGAGGCACCGACGGCCGTCCGAACCCGGATCTGCGGGTCGAGCAGAAACTGCTCTACGAGGTCTACGGCCGCTGGTGCTCGGAGGAGATGATCCGCCCCTCCACGAGCCGGGCCTTCGCCGCCCGCATCCGCCAGGAACTCGGCCTGTCCTCACCTGCGGACATGATCAAGAACAACGCGACCAAGCTCTACCCCGGTCTCGCTCTCCTTGCTGAGGACAACGACGGGGAGGGAACACCGTGAGGCCGAGGACTGGCAGCCCGAGGCCGCGGGAAGAACGACAGTACGATGGAGGGCGCCCTCCACAGCATCTCCGCTCGCCTCACCAAAGGCGGGCAGTATGAACGCAGCATCTGCCGGCGGGCACCGGGCCGCAGACCACCAGGAGGCGACATGAGCGCGATGCCACGGGAAGGCGATCTCGCCCAGGAAGCCGAAATCGTCTGGCTGGAAGGCATCGAGGACCTCGACTACGTCCGCCAGGCCCTCGACAAGGTCACCACCCGCCGGGGCAAGCCCCGCTACGAACGCGACGGGCGGCTCGTCGGCTACACCAACCTCTCGCCGAAGGCACGGGCGTTGCCGGACAGCGGCCTGTTCGTCCGCCGTACGTTCTTCCTCCTGCCGCACGACCGCCCCAACCAGCCCGGCGACCCCGACGGCCCGTACGCGGTCGGCTCTCCCCTGGAAGCCGTCGATCCTCGCACCGTCAACGTGGGCAAGCCCGGTGCCAAAACGCCCCGCTCCCAGGCCACCGCGGAGATAGAGACCGCTTCCTCCTGAGCCGGAGTCGTGGCTCCCGACGCACCGTTCTGCATGCGGGGACGATCCGATACGGCGCTGACTTCCGCCGGTGCATGCTGATCTTCTGATGTGTCCGGATTGGCTCCCTGCCCCTGCCCCGTCACGGTATGACATGGGTTCAACGTGTGAGAGGGCCGACGGGGGAGTGTCTGGGTATGCGTGCGCTGCTGTTCGTCGTTGTGGCGGTCCTTGCTGGGACGGGCTGGTACTGGTCCAGGTACCCGGGCAAGTGGATCTACGCCTTCAGTGCCGCGTACGCGGAGCAGCGGTCGAAGCTCCGGAGTCGGCGGCGGGACCTGCGCGCGATGGACAAGGAGGCCGCCCAGGTCGAGAGGACCGCGAAGCAGGAGGCCGATCAGGCAGAAGCCGTCTACCGGCAGGGCATCCGGGTGCTGGAGAGGGAGATCAAGGCGCTTTCGGACCCGGGCAAGGGCCGGCTTGTGAAGGGCCCGGTCGGTGACATCACCTTGTACGAGCACGTGGTCGTGCTGAGCGGCCAGTCCCCGGCCGTGATCCCGCTTGTCGGGCTGACGGCCGTGTTCCGGTCCGATCCCGTCTACATGATCGACCTGACGGAGCCCGGCGGCCGGACCCGCCGGGCGAAGTACCCCCGCCACCGCGACCCGGACGACGAGAACGTCCCGTTCTTCACCTCGGAGCAGCTGAGCGACTTCACCCTCGACATCCTGAACGCAGCGGCCGACGAGCACGATTTCCGAGCACGCAAGAAGACCCGCCTCCCGCAGGCCCGCAAGGAGCTGGAGGCGGCACGGGCCGACACCGCAGCACGCGACGAGGCACTGGAGAACTTCCGCACGATCTGCGCCTGGCAGAAGAACAACCCCCGCCGCAAGACGCTGCAGGCCGACCTCGACGCGGAGCGCCATCGATGGCAGCAGCTCACCGGGAAGATGCCCCGGCGATAGACCTGTCCGGTCTTGCCCCCGGCGGGCTGACGGTTGCTTCCTCGCCGCCTGAACCGTGGTTCGCAGCGGCTGATCGGTCGGCCCCGCACGCCCTCGGCGCCCGTGACCCCGGCAGGCTCCTTCCCGCGGAAAGGGTCGCCCTGATCAGGAGGAGTCGGTAGGCCGCGCTGAAGCCGCTCAACGAAGCCCCCGCATCAAGGAGGACTCGTCCCTGGTGCGGCCGGCGGACTCGGCCGTCGACCGCATCGGCCACCACCCGGCAGCGCCGGAGCATACGGCAGGAGCAGTCCTCCATTGCCGGGTGGCCGGTGGCTCCGGCCACGAGCCCGACCCGCCTTCGCATTTCCGCGTCGTACGCGTGCGGATGGTGGATTCATCGGTCCGCCTGACTGTTGAGGACCGGTGGGTCCGCATTCAGAATTGGTGACCTCGGTGAGCGCTTGGTCGTGAGGAGAACGAGCGCCAGGGGTGGCGGAGGGTGGCGTACTCAAGAATCGTATGACGAAATTTTCGCAGGCCCTGAAGATGGCGAGAGCGCGCAGTTTCGCTTGCCTCTGGCACTGAATGCGAGGGCGAAGCGGCGTGCCCCGAGCCGTCGCGCCGCGCCGCTCGGTTCCTAGCTATGGCGCGGCGTCATGCCGTCCGAAAACTTCCGGAGAGGGGGCACGCACCGGGACGCCCCGTGTGCGTGATGACCTGCAATGATGGCGGATATTTTGCGAGAGGCTGGGCCCGAGTACCTTGCTGGTCTCCTGGTGTTGGCGACCGGGGCCCTGGCCGGCGCTCTGGTCCGCACGGTGAGGCGCCGCACGGCAGCCCGCCGAAGAGCCGCTGATGCGCGACTCGAAGAAAATCTCTGAAATTTGCCGCACTTGAACGGAGCCTTCATGCCGTCACAAAAAAACGTCGTCCGAAGAACGACAAATAGCGTCGTCAGTAAGACGACAAATTCCAGACCGAGCGAAGAGAACACTCGCGAGGCAGCCTGGTGGCATTTACACACCGTCCCCGAGAACGGCCCGAACGAATGGGTCGGAGAACTCGCCCGAGCGACCGCCGAGTTCTCCATCACCGACCGCGACCTGACCGGCGTGGCCGCAAAGTACGACCACGTCGTACGACTCACCCGCTATCGCGACCCGCACATCGACGAAACCAGCGTGCTCGCCGCACTGCTGACGATCCGGACACTGCGCGACAAGCTCGAACTCGACGAACGCCAGCTCATCTCGGCTGCCCGCACCCTCAAGGTCACCTGGAGCCGCATCGCCCACGCCTTAGAGCTCAAGAGCCGACAGGCCGCCGAGCGCCGCTTCCTCCAGCTCCGCGACGACCTCGACGACATCGCCAGCGGCGACCTGACCCAGGCCGAACGCGTCGAAGTCGCCCGCGCCCGCCGCAACCGCCGGGCCGAGTCCATGTGGGCCATCAGCAACGCCGCCCGCATCATCGCGCTCTCCCTGCGCCTGGACGCCGTCCCCGGCCTCCAGCAGCGCGCGGACGAATCACCCGCCGCCCAGGCCGCCCACCAACGGGCAGCCAACGGCGCCGTCTTCCAGGGCAAACCCGTCCCACCCCGCACACCCATGCTGTGGCCCGCACGTCTGCACGAGCTCGTGCAGACCTACCAGGGACACCAGCGCGCCAACAACGAATACCGCGCACGACCCAAGACCCCCGGCCCCGACGAGGACACCCGCCCACCAGCCGGACTCCTCACGACCGTCGCTTTCGACCGGCTCGTCCACGAGCTGTTCGGCCTCATCGGCCACGCCCTGGACGTAGAACTGAGCCCACACGCGGATATCGCCGCCGACGTCCAGCAGCTGTACGACGAAGCCGGCACCGCCTCCCCCCGCACCGGCCACCGCCAGCCCGACACCGGCCAGGGCACAGCAGATCGCTGAGCACAAACTCTGGCAACCCATGCGGCCCGGCCGTAAGGCCAGGGCCGCATCGCAGCGCCGCCTCGCGTTCGTCGCACGGCACCCGGGAGGGGGCCGTGCGCGGTGGCACCGGCGGCGCCTGCCTCAAATGGGGCTGCGGACCACGCCTTCGCCGACACACGGCTCGCCTGGCCGCGATGGCCCGTACGCGGTCGGCTCACCCCTCGAAGCCGTCGAACCTCGCATCAGCAACGTGGGCAAGTCCGGAGCCCAAAGGTCCCGCTCCCAGGCACCGCGGAGACACAGGCAGTCTGCTCCTGAGCCGGAGTTCAAGGGCTCGAACCAGAAAGCGTGCTACCGCCTCGGCTGACGTCCTCGACGTTCAGCACGGGCAGCGGGCCAGCTCCGGGCACCGGTGAGTGGTTGCGGAGCAATGCTCAAGACCTGTGGATCGGACTCGGGAGGGTGCCTCGCGGAACGCGGAGGGCGTACCTTCCCGAGTGATCGATTTCTGGTCATCGAGTAGGCCCGCGTTGCAGCGCGGGTCGGGAAGGCAACGCCCGTGCTGAGCGTAGTCAACGAGGACGGCACCACCCCAGATCGGCTCCCTGATGGATGACATCGTCCGTGAGGGAGCCCGTCGGATGCTCGCCGCGGCCCTGGAAGCCGAAGTCAACCAGTACATAGCCGAGTTGGCGGGCGAGCGGGACGAGGCCGGTCGCCGTCTGGTGGTCCGCAATGGTCACCACCGGGAGCGGACGGTGGCCACCGCCGCCGGGCCGATTGCGGTGAAGGCGCCGCGGGTGAACGACAAGCGGGTCGATGGCGAGACGGGCGAGCGCAAGCGGTTCTCGTCGAAGGTCCTCGCCCCCTGGTGCCGGAAGTCCCCGAAGATCAGCGAGGTTCTGCCCCTGCTCTACCTGCACGGTCTGTCCTCCGGCGACTTCGTGCCCGCGATGGAGCAGTTCCTCGGCTCGGCCGCCGGGCTCTCGCCGGCCACGGTGACCCGGCTGACCAAGCAGTGGAGCGACGACCGTGCCGCCTTCCAGGACCGGGACCTGTCCGGGTCCGACTACGTGTACGTGTGGGCCGACGGCGTCCACCCCAAGGTGCGCCTGGGCCAGGCCCGTTCCTGTGTCCTGGTCCTCATGGGCGTGCGCACCGACGGCAGTAAGGAGCTGATCGCGCTAGCCGAGGGCCTGCGCGAGTCGACCGAGTCCTGGGCCGACCTTCTGCGGGACTGCCGCCGGCGCGGCATGCGCGATCCCGAGCTCGTCGTCGGCGACGGAGCCATGGGTCTGTGGCGGGCCCTGGCCGAGGTGTTTCCGCAGGCCAGACATCAAAGGTGCTGGGTTCACAAAATCCGGAACGTGGTCAACGCCCTGCCGAGATCGGCCCAGCCCGGCGCGAAGAAGGCGCTGCAGGAGATCTACAACGCCGAGGACCGCGATCACGCCGAGACGGCGATCAAGGACTTCGAGCGCGCCTACGGCGCGAAGTGGCCCAAGGCCGTCAAGAAGATCACCGACGACGTCGATGAACTCCTGGCGTTCTACGACTTCCCGGCCGAGCACTGGATCCACCTCCGCACGACGAATCCGATCGAGTCGACCTTCAGCACGGTGAAGCTGCGGACCAAGGTCACCCGCGGCGCCGGCAGCCCGGCCGCGGCCCTGGCGATGGTGTTCAAGCTCGCCGAGTCCGCCCAGGCCCGCTGGCGCGCGATCACCGCACCCCACCTTGTCGCCCTCGTCCGCAACGGCGCCCGCTTCGAACGCGGCGTCCTGGTCGAGCGTGAGCAGGAGGCTGCAGCATGAGTGAGCGCGAGGAACGCCCGCTGCTGTTCCTGGACGTCGACGGACCTCTCCTGCCGTTCGGCGACGGCCCGCAGCGCGAGCCGTCGGGCACCGCGACAGATTCGCACCTCACGCGGCTCGACCCGCGCGTCGGACCTCGCCTCGCGGCACTGCCGTGCGAGCTGGTCTGGGCCACCACCTGGGAAGAGGCTGCGAACACCGACATAGCACCTCGGCTCGGCCTGCCGCCCCTGCCGGTCGTGCACTGGCCGGAACCCTCCGACGCGCATGAACGCGAGGACCAGTGGTACGGGCTCCACTGGAAGACCCGAACCCTGGCGGCATGGGCGGACGGACGCCCGTTCGTCTGGGTCGACGACGAGATCACCGACGCCGATCGGGACTGGGTGTCCACCCACCACCCCACCCCGACCCTCCTCCACCGCATCGCGTCGTCCCGCGGCCTCACCAACGAAGACTTCGCAGTCCTTGATCAATGGCTACGGGCCACCTGAGGTTCCCCACGGTGATCCACAGGAATTGACAATTGCTCGCCGAACCGTACTGGAGGGCTCTGCTCTGTCCGGCCCGGCTCAGTGGTGGTTGTTCAGCAACCCCCAGGCGCACAGACATCGTCCCGTCCGGCAGCTCCTCAACACGCTGTCGCCCGACCGTGGCCTTCCGCTGCGCTGGAGTCGTAGAGCCTCAACGCCTCGCTGAGGCCCCAGGACGCCAGAATCGGTCCAGGTACACGGTGGGCGCGGGCCGGACGTCCAATGCAGCCCTCGCGGACAACCCGCCGCCCACCATCGTGTGGTGGTCAGCGGTCATGGTCTCCGAAAGCCCTTTCGCGAAGGGCGGTTGCCTCCCTCGTGCGTCCGGCGTCTGTGTAGGAGATGGCGAGGTTGTGGCGGGCGTTGAGGGTGTCGGGGTGGTCGGGGCCGAGGAGTCGTTCACGGTCGGCGAGGACGCCTTCTTCGAGGGTGATGGCGTCGGTGGTGCGTCCAGCGTCTGTGTAGGAGATGGCGAGGCTGGCGCGGGCGCGGAGGGTGTCGGGGTGGTCGGGTCCCAGGAGTCGTTCGAAGTCGGCGAGCACGCCTTCTTGGAGGGTGATGGCGTCGGTGGTGCGTCCAGCGTCTGTGTAGGAGATGGCGAGGCTGGCGCGGGCGCGGAGGGTGTCGGGGTGGTCGGGTCCCAGGA
>NZ_JBFAUP010000023.1:103950-104183 GCF_040679335.1 Streptomyces sp. NPDC052299
AGTCGTTCGAAGTCGGCGAGCACGCCTTCTTGGAGGGTGGTGGCTTCGGTGGTGCGTCCAGCGTCTGTGTAGAAGATGGCGAGGTTGTGGCGGGCATTGACGGTGTCGGGGTGGTCGGGGCCGAGGAGTTGTTCGCGGTCGGCGAGGACGCCTTCTTGGAGGGTGGTGGCTTCGGTGGTGCGTCCAGCGTTCGAGTAGGAGATGGCGAGGCTGGCGCGGGCGCGGAGGGTGTC
>NZ_JBFAUP010000023.1:104281-109657 GCF_040679335.1 Streptomyces sp. NPDC052299
GTGCGTCCAGCGTTCGAGTAGGAGATGGCGAGGCTGGCGCGGGCGCGGAGGGTGTCGGGGTGGTCGGGTCCCAGGAGTTGTTCGAAGTCGGCGAGGACGCCTTCTTGGAGGGTGGTGGCTTCGGTGGTGCGTCCAGCGTTCGAGTAGGAGATGGCGAGGCTGGCGCGGGCGCGGAGGGTGTCGGGGTGGTCGGGTCCCAGGAGTTGTTCGAAGTCGGCGAGGGCCTTCTCGCGAAGGGCGGTCGCCTCCCCCGTGCGTCCGGCGTCTGAGTACGAGTTGGCGAGGTTTTGGCGGGCGCTGATGGTATTGAAGTGGTCACGTCCAAGGATCTGCTCGCTGGTGGCGGCGAGTCGTTCTCCATAGGTGACGGCCGCGGCTGTGAGGCCCGCGTTGTGCAGGCTGACGCCGAGGCGGTAGAGGAGCTGATGACCGCCTGGCTGCCAGAGGTGGTCGCCGGTGTGTTGCTGGAGGTGTTCGGCGTTGGCGCGCAGGGCCGTGGCCAGATCGGGCACAGTCTGGTCGATGCTGGGCCAGATGTTTAGGAGGGCATCGGCGGCTGTGTGCGCGAGGTGGGGCAGTGCTTTTTTGGGTGTGGCTTCGCGTGTGGCGCGGGCGGTGAGTGCGTGGACGCGGACGGTGTGGGGGTGTTGGCTGCGGTCGCTGCTGATCAGCGCGTAGCGGTGCAGGACCCGTAGCACCGCCCCGGCCTGTTCCGCACTGACCGGTTCACGGCTTTCATCGGCGGCCGTGTTGCTGTCGGAGGGCTCGGACTGTTGGCCGAGGTAGGTGAGGACAGTGGGTGTGTTCCACAGGTCGTGGGGGTGTCCTGCTGGGCCGAGCAGGGCGGCGAGTCGCAGCGCGGGTCGGGCGAGGCCGGCGGGCTCGGTGCGCTGCGCGGCGTCGAGGGAGAGCAGGAGCGTGGCGGCGACCTGCCGCCCGTAACCCTCTGCGTCAGCGCCCTCGGGAAGCAGCTGGTCCAGGCGTCGGTCGTGGTCGTTGAAGAGGGCCAGGTACTCGGTGACGGTGATGTCCTGGTTGAGCATGTACGCCGCGGCGTGGCCGAGGGCGAGCGGCAGATGCCCGAGCGCGGCGGCGAGGTCCTCGACGCTGTCGGACAGGAGGTGCGCGGCGCCATCGTCGCTGAGCCGGCCGCGGAGGTAGGCGGCGGCTTCGCCCGGGGTGTAGACGTCGATGGGAACGCGGCGGCGCCCGTTCCCGGTGAGGGCGGCGTCGTGCAGTCGGGTAGAAGCCAGCACCCACCCTGTGCCCGTCCTGCTCGCCGGCCACCATGGCGCCATCGCGGCGGGGTCGGTGATGTCGTCCAGCACGACGAGCCACCGCCGCTCGGTCGTCGCCAGCCACGACAGGAACGCCCTAGCATCGTCCTCAGGGTCCTCGCCGCTTGCTCCGGGGGCTGAGACGAGGCGCGCGGCCTGCGCATAGCGGGTGATGACCTGTTCGGTCTCGGCTGCGGCCGCCCACAGGACGAGATCGGTCCCGTCGCCGAGGGCTTCGCTCGCGTACTTGGCAGCGAGCTGGGACTTCCCCACCCCGCCACCACCGGACAGGACCTGCGTCAGCACTGCCGCATCTCCCGCCCGGCGTGCAGTGTCGATCTCTTCACGCACTCCTGTACGCGGCTGGAATGCAGTCGCGAGCGCAGGAATCCCACCGATCTCCACCGGCCAGGACACATCCTTCGTCGGGGCCGGGAGAAAGTACTGCCGGTTGTCGACGACCTGGCTGTTGTCACCGATCGCGTTGTACGAGACGTCGCGCCCTGCCCCCACACCCCCGTCCCCGACGATTACCTGCCCGGGCCCGTCAGGATCCGGCCGGGACGCGGGGAGGGTATTCGCGGTGGCCGTTGCCACAGGCATGCTGTCGTCGTTGCGGCGGCGTGGCCACAGGGGGGTCATCGGCGTTCGCTATCGTCGCCGAGGGCGTTGTCACGCACGTCCCCGCCGGCCGCGAGCCCGTCACGCCCAGCACGGACATTCCCGCCACCCGCAGACCGGGCCCCGGGAGTGCCCGAAGGCCCGACTACACGGGAACGGTCCCCGACCGCATTACCGGCCACGTTCCCGCCGGCAGCGATCCCTCCGCGCCCCGCACGCACCCGACGGCCACCCGATGAGCCTCCACCCCCCGGCGGGCGGACGAGGGCCACGACGGCCACGACGAAGCCGGCGAGCCCGACGACTGCACCGGTCACACTGGCGGTCCGGTCCGCCATGTCAGGGTTCACCAGTAGCGCCACGATCAGCCCCGCCGACACTGCCCCGGCCACTGCAGCGACCACCCACACAACAACCCGCGCTGCTCCCGAAACTGCCACAGCCCCGCCCTCGTTCCTATTAACACCCCCTCACTGAAAGGGGGGTACAACGATAGCGCCGAGCGGTCAGAGCCAGCCCAGCACCGAGGTTTCTGGCTGCCCATGTCTGCGACAGCGAACCCCGGCCTTCGGCGGGCGGCCCCCGCCTACTGTTCGGTTACGCCGCCCACTCCAGCCCCAAGTCGGCGAGGGCGGCGAGCTGGTCCTCGCTCAGCCGGTCGCGTCTGCTCTTGTGGTTGCTGAGGAACACACCCAGGCGTACGGAAGTCCCGTCCGGCAGCTCTTCAACGTGCTGCCGCCCGACGGTGGTCTTCCCTTCCCGCGCGATGTACTGCCGCAGGGCCTGAACGCCCCGGTGGAAGGCTTCGGAACCTTTTCCGCCCCTTGCCTTCGCCGTGCCTCGGGCTGCGCCCCCACGGGCCTTTACAGCCGCCCGCGGCCGCACCCCCAGCTCCTCCAGCCGCCGCCGCTGTTCTGCGTTGAGCTGCGCCCAGTCCCGCGTCTGCCGGGCGGTCCAGCGGCCGATGTCGTCTCCCCGGTAGGTCACGCCGGGCTGGATGTCCGCCAGCGTGTTCCCGGCGTCCAGGAGGACGGCCAGGCCGACGTAGCAGCGCTGCCAGTCCACGGTCCAGCCCAGCAGCCGCGGGTTCCAGTCCGGATCGATCGCGGCGAGCTGCTCCGCCCGCCGCCGTGCCCGGTCGGCGTCTTTGCCGAGTCCGCCGGGCCGGCGAAGATTGGTGAGCCATTGCCCGATGGGCTTGTCGAGGGCGGTGGCTTGCCGGGGTGCGGCTAGCGTCCCGGCCTCGGCGTAGTACGCGCGGGCGGCGGCGAGGTTCTCCTCGAAGGCGGCGTCGGCGGTGTCCCACACGATCCCGAGCTCTTCGAGCTCGTCGGCGCGTTCACCGTTCATGGTCCCGGCCCGGTAGGAGCGTCGCTGGTCGGACAGCCACCTGCCGAGCGGGTAGGCGCCCTCGGTGTGCTCGTAGGGCACCTCCAGGTCGCCTTCGCGCTCGAAGTAGCGGCGGGCGGCGTCGTAGCCGCGCTGCCAGTCCTGGCGTTCGGTGCTGATGACGTTGAACCGCACCCACTTCGCGATCATCACCGGATCCCTGGGGGCGGCGAACCGCAGCAGCGGCCGCGTGTCCTCCTGACCCTCCTCCGGCGGGGGGCCGATCGGAGGCGACGGATCAACGACCTCCTTCCGCTGTTCCTGCGGAATAGCAAGCAGCTCGATAGCACGCTCATCGTGCGCCCGCAGCCCCTCCAAAACCTTCACCAAGGGCCTATATGAATTGGAGGTGAGCATGTCTTCCGGCTTTTCACCCGGCGCGAGAAAGACAGGCACGATCAGCGTCGCCATCTTCCCCTCTCCCGGCTTTTGCCGCAACGCCCGGCCGATGGCCTGGACGATGTCGACGGCCGACCCCTTCGGGTCGAGGAGGGCGACGGAGTCAACGGCGCGGATGTCGACCCCCTCACCCAGGACCCGGCAGTTGGACAGAACAGCACGCCCCGCGCGCCGACCGAAGTCGGCGAGGACCCGGCGCCGGTGGCCGGCCTCATGATCCCCGCACAACCAGTTCGCCCACACCCGCTCCGGATACCGCTCCCGGTTCGCCGCGTGAAGCCGCTTCGCCACCCGGCCCAGCCCTCCCGCGAACGCGGCTGCTTCGACAGTGCGGTGGTGAAAGGTGATCGTGGTCTGCAGCCCGTGCTCAGCCATCGTCTCCAGCAACGCCGCCTGGAGCGCGCCCATGCGTTCGCCGCGGACTTCCTCGTCCCGCTTCTGCGGCCCGGCCAGCCGGGCCGGGGTGACGACCGGGTCGGTGAGCTCCACGACCACGATCTGATACCGCGCCAGCAAGCCCCGGGACACCGCCGATGCGAGCGACAGCTCGTAGACGACAGGCCCGAACACCTTGGGATCATCCATCGAGCAGGCCAGCTCCTGCGGCAGCCGGTCCCGCAGCACCCCCGCCCTGTCCTGCCGCTCCGCCCAGGAGAGCCGAGGTGGCCGCTCTTTCCAGATCCTGGGTGTGGCGGTCATGTAGAGCCGGCGCATGGCAGGGATGACGTCCTGGTCGTGAACCGCGGCCCACGCCTTCCCCGCCGAGCCACTGGTGCGGTGCGCCTCGTCGACGACCACTAGGTCGAACACGTCCATGGGAAGCCCGTACGTCCCCTCATGCGCCTCCGCCAGGACGGGCAGGGAGGCGTAGGTGGCATACACGGTCACCGGCCCCCGCCCATGCCACAGCGCCAGCTGCGGGGCGCTCGTCGTGGAGCGCACTTTGAGGTCCCACAGGTGCGGGTCGTCCTCCAGCGAGCACACCGCGACGGCGGGGCCGTGGTGGCCGGCCGCCCGCCATTCCCGCACCGTCTGCGTCAGCAGGTCCAGGGTCGGCAGGAGGACCAGGACCCGCCCGTTGCGGGCCAGTCGAAGCGCGGAGTGCGCAGCGATGAACGTCTTCCCCGTGCCACATGCCGCCACCACAGTGGCCCGTAGACCGGCCTGCGGAATCTTCTTCCCCGGCGGGATATCAAGCCCACGCACGACAGCATCGACAGCTTCGATCTGGTGAGGTCGGAGCGTGAATTTATCTGCACTCGGCATATCGGATCTCCGGGAATCCAAGAGGGGGGTCGAAGGCTCTGGAGGAGGTGGCGATCTGTTCGGGATGCTACACAGCACATCAGTGATGCACGATGCGGATCATGTGCGGGCGATGCACGGGTATCATCTTAGCGGGTCGGTGGTCACCAGAGGAGTTTCGGGCATCTCGTTCCAGGGTTAGAAGCGAGTGATGGCCTGTCTGGTGCGGGTGGAGCGCAGCGGAATCCGCACCCTTGCCACCAGGGGCCGGCGCTCGGGCGGGGTGATGTGGTGTCACGTCCTGGGGGTGGCTGTGTTCTCGGGATTCTACACAGAACAGCGGTGATGCGCCGTCATCGTGTAGCCAGCTGTTCCGGCAGAGCCGGAACCGGGTGGGGGAGCGAAGCGGACCCGCCCCGCAGTTCGGGGTGGAGCGAAGCGGAGG
>NZ_JBFAUP010000024.1:0-102225 GCF_040679335.1 Streptomyces sp. NPDC052299
TACAAGGTGGACGACTCGGTCAACACCCACGAGGGCTGGGGACTCGGCAGCTACTGCTACTTCAACGTCGACCCCAGCATCCGCCAGGACCACGGCTTCGAGGCCCCGGTCAAGGCCGGCGTGAAGTTCCACGACCTGCTCGTCGTCTCGCTCGGCGGCCAGGGCCAGTACAACCACGTCATCAACGACACCGGAGCCCCGACCTCCGGGACCTCGACCGTGCCGTCGAACGTGGTGTCCTACCCCTGACGGGGACGCGCAGGACATGAGGCACCCGAGGTGAAGCGGCGCGGGGCCCGGCAGACTGCCGGGCCCCGCGTCCGTCGCCTACAGCAGCCCGGACGGCGGCGGGCCGCCGAGTGTCTGCTCGGACCAGATGACCTTGCCCCGGTCGGTGTACCTGGCCCCCCAGCGCTCCGCGAACTGGGCGACGAGGAAGAGGCCCCGGCCGCCCTCGTCCGTCGTGGTGGCGTAGCGCAGGTGCGGGGAGGTGCTGCTGCAGTCCGACACCTCGCAGGTCAGGGCCCGGTCGTGGAGCAGCCGGACCGTGATGGGCTCGGAGCCGTAGCGGATGGCGTTGGTGACGAGTTCGCTCAGGATGAGCTCGGTGACGAAGCCCTCCTCGTCCAGGCCCCGGTCGGAGAGCCAGCGCATGGCCTGCCTACGGATGCCGGCGACCGCGGCGGGGTCCGGGGGCACGTCCCACTGGACGCGCCGGGACGGGTCCAGGATGCGGGTCCGGGCGACCAGCAGGGCCACGTCGTCGCCCGGGCGGCTGGGCAGCATGGCCTCCAGCACGTCGTCGCAGGTCTCCTCGGGGGTGCGGTCGCGGTCGGCCAGTGAGCGGCGCAGCAGGTCCATGCCGTCGTCGATGTCCCGGTCACGGCGCTCCACCAGCCCGTCCGTGTACAGGACGAGGCGGCTGCCCTCGGGGACGTCCAGCTCGGTCATCTCGAAGGGCATGCCGCCGATCCCGAGGGGCAGTCCGGCCGGGATCTCCGGGAAGACGACCGTGCCGTCGGGCAGCACGAGGGCGGGCCCGGGGTGGCCGGCCCTGGCGACCGTGCAGCGGCCGGACACGGCGTCGTAGATCGCGTACAGGCAGGTGGCACCGGTGATCGCGCCGCCGCCCGACTCCTCGTCCTGGTCCATCCTGACCACCAGCTCGTCCAGGTGGCCGAGGAGTTCGTCGGGGGCCAGGTCGAGCGTGGAGAAGTTGAGGACCGTCGTGCGCAGCCGGCCCATGGTGGCCGCCGCGTGCAGCCCGTGCCCGACGACGTCGCCGACGACGAGGGCGACCCGGGCGCCGGAGAGCGGGATCACGTCGAACCAGTCGCCGCCCACGCCCGCCTGCGCCGGCAGGTAGCGGTAGGCGACGTCCAGGGCGTTCTGCTCCGGCAGGCCGCGCGGGAGGAGGCTGCGCTGAAGGGTGACGGCCATCTCGTGCTCGCGGGTGTAGCGCCGGGCGTTGTCGACGCTGACCGCGGCGCGGGCCACCAGTTCCTCGGCGAAGGAGAGGTCGTCCAAATCGAAGGGGACCTCGTTGTGCGCGCGCCAGAAGTTGGCGACGCCCAGGATGACGCCGCGGGCGCGCAGCGGAACGGAGAGCAGTGAGTGGTAGCCGTGTTCCACGATGCGGTCGGCCTGTTCCGGTTCGGCCTCGCGCCACTGCCCGGAGGAGGCCAGGTCGGAGACGATCCAGGTGTGTCCGACGCCGGTGCCCAGGCCCTCGGCGGTGGTCGGCCGGTAGCCGATGACGCGGCCGGCCGGGAAGAGCGGGTGGTCCTCGGCGGGGGTGCGGAGGGCGGTGCGGCGGAGTTCCAGGGTGTCGCCGGCGGGCGGTCTCGGCTCGGCACCGCGCAGGACGGCGTCGGCCAGGTCGACCGTGACGGCGTCGGCGAATCCGGGGACGGCGACGTCCGCGAGTTCCTGGGCGGTGGTGGTGACGTCGAGGGTGGTCCCGATCAGGGCGCCCGCGCGGTAGAGGAGCGTCAGCCGTTCGCGTACGGTCTCCGCGCGGCCGGTGAGGGCCCGCAGTTCGGTGGTGTCGCGGAGGGTGGCGACCATGCCGGGCTGGCCGCCGCGCTCCTCGGTGGGGCGGAGGTTGACGGCGAGCAGCCGGTCCCCGGCGGGCCGCAGCTCGTCTGTGGCGACCTGCCCGGAGGCCAGCAGTTCCGCGGTGCCGGAGTCGAGCCCGAGGTCTGTCACCGCGCGGCCCTCGGCGTCCGGCGGGAGATCGAGCAGGCGCCGGGCCTCGTCGTTGGCGAGGAGCAGCCGGTGGTCGGCGCCGATGATGAGGACGCCCTCGCGCACCGCGTGCAGGACGGCGTCGTGGTGTTCGTACATCCGGGTCATCTCGGTCGGGCCGAGGCCGCGCGTCTGGCGGCTGAGCCGACGGCTGACCAGGGCGGCGCCGGCCACGGTGAGGGCGAGGGCGGTGACCCCGGCGCCGATGGTCAGCGGAACGCTCGGATACGCCAGCCGGTTGACGGCCTCGACCCTGATGCCGACCGCCACCAGTCCGGCCACGGAGCCGTCCCTGCGCTCGACGGGCACCGCCGAGGCGACCGCTCTGCCCCGGCTCGCCGAGAGGGTGCGGGTCACGGCCTCGCCCTTGAGCGCTTCCCTGTAGGGGGCGGGGATCTTCTTGCCGATGAGCGCGATGTCCCGGTGCGTGTACCGGATGCCGTTGGAGCCGGCCACGATGACGTACTCGACGCCGGTGCTCTGCCGGATCTCCTCGGCACGCGGCTGGAGGACGGCCGTGGGGTCCTCGCTGTCGAGCGCCGCCGCCACGCCCGGGGCGTGGGCGAAGGTCTGTGCGACGCTCAGCGACTGGGCGCGCGCCGCGCTCATGCTGTCACGGCGGCCCTGCACGACCAGGGCGACGACCGCGGCGGCGTCGAGCAGGATGACGATGCCGAGCATGAGGACGAAGAACTGTCCGGCGACGGTGCGCACGCTGAACAGGGAGATCAGGCCGCGCCCCCGGGAGGCCCGGTCGCGCGGCTGCTTCGAGGGCGCGGGCGCTCGGCCGCCCGGGCGGCCGCCGCCGTGTCGCTGCGGACGCCGGGCGGAGCGGTGAAATTTCGCCCGGAACCGACCTGTGCCACCCACATGTCCAGGTTTAACACGGATCGTCGCAGGGCGATCGGTGTGCGGGACCGGCCCGCGCCCCTGGCGGGCCGGGCCGGGCGCGATCGGGTGACGCGCGGGTGGCGGGCGCGTGCCCGGGCGCCGGCGGCGGTGTGGTCGTCCGATGATCCGGAAATGGTGCCTGTGTTCCTGACCAAGGCGGTCGAGCTGCTGCTCGGCCGGGAGAACCGCTCGCTGCATCTGAAGGCGGCGGGCTGGGCGACGGTGCTGCTCGCCGTGACGATGCTGGCCGGTTCCTGGCTGGTGGTCCTGGCGGAGCGGCACGGGCCCGACGCCACGATCACGTCCTATCCGCGGGCGCTGTGGTGGTCCGTGGAGACCGCGACGACCGTCGGTTACGGGGACCTCTTCCCGGTGACGCTGTGGGGGCGGCTCGTGGCCGCCGTCGTGATGGGCGTCGGCATCACGACGTACGGGATGGTCACGGCCGCGCTCGCGACCTGGTTCGTCGGACACGAGCAGCGGCGCCGTCACCGGCTGGCCGCCGAGGCCGGGCACGCCGCGCGCCGGATGCGGGACGAGACGGAGCAGTTGCTGCACGAGCGCTTCGACCGCATCGAGCGGCTGCTCGCGGACTCGGGGCACAGGCCGCCGGACTGAGCGGCGGGCGGTCCGGGTGTGAACGGCCCCGGGCCGGGCAGCCCTTTTTCGATCACCCGCCCCGGGGGGCCCGGGAAACCGGCAGGATGTCGGTGTACAGGGCCGTCGTCCCGTCGGCGGTGCCGAACGAGGAGAGGAGCCCCATGCGGGAGACGCGTGCAGAGCAGCCGCCGCCGGACGAGGAGACCGCTCACGGCGCGGCCGAGGAGGCGCAGGTCATCGTGGTCGGCGCGGGTCCGGCCGGTTCGTCCGCCGCCTACCACCTCGCGAGAGCGGGCGTCGATGTGCTGCTCCTGGAGAAGTCCCGCTTCCCGCGCGAGAAGGTGTGCGGCGACGGCCTGACTCCGCGCGCGGTGCACCAGTTGATCCGCATGGGCGTCGACATCCAGGCCCCGGGCTGGACCCGGTCGCGGGGGATGCGCTGGGTGGCGGGGCCCCGGCAGGTGGAGATCGACTGGCCGGCGCTGGGCGGTTTCCCGGACTTCGGGCTCACCCGCAGCCGGCACGACTTCGACGACATCCTGGCCCGGCACGCCGTCGCGGCCGGTGCCCGGCTGCGTACCGGGGTGAAGGTGAAGGAGCCGGTGACCGACCGGGCCGGGCGGATCACCGGGGTGTCGGCGGTGTCCGGGGCGGGCACGGTGGTGCACCGGGCCCCCGTCGTGATCGCCGCCGACGGTGCCTCGGCGCGGATCGCCCTGGCGATGGGTCTCGAGCGGGACGCCAGGCGGCAGATCGCGACGGCCGCCCGGCGCTACTACCGCAGCCCGGAGCGTTCCCGGGAGGACTTCCTGGAGCTGTGGGCGGACCTCCGCTTCCCGAGGAGCGACGCCTTCCTGCCCGGGTACGGCTGGATCTTCCCGATGGGGGACGGCCGGGTGAACGTCGGCCTGGGCGCGCTCCCCCACCGCCGGCACGGCAGCGCGGACCTGCGGGCGACGCTGGACCGGTGGCTCGCCCGTACGCCCGAGGAGTGGGGGCTGCGGGAGGAGAACGCCGAGGGGCCCGTGCGCAGCGCCGCCCTGCCGCTGGGCTTCAACCGCCATCCGCTGTACACCCGGGGGCTGCTGCTCGTCGGGGACTCCGGGGGCATGGTGAGCCCGTGGAACGGCGAGGGCATCGGGCAGGCGATGGAGGCGGGCGAGGTCGCCGCGGAGACGACGGCGCTCGCGCTGGCACTGCCGCCGGGGCCGAGGCGGGAGCGCGCGCTGCGCCACTACCCCACCGAGATGAACCGGCGCTGGGGCCGCTACTACCGGCTCGGCAACACGGCGGCCGATCTGGTCTTCAGCCGGTCGGGATTCCAGCCGGTGCTGAACCGGTACGTGATGGGCTCGCCGGCGCTGCTCAACACGCTGGCCCGGCTGCTCACCAACCTCACGGAGCACCCCTCGCGCGACGCGATCGACCATCTTCTGAACACGGCGGTACGCCTGGTGCCCGCGCCGGGCGCGCGGCGTCGCTGATCCCGTGGGCCCCGCACACCAGACGTGAGAACCGAAGGCGATTCATGCACAAGCAAGAGACCGAAGTGGCCGGCCGGGGAGCGGGCGCGCGTCCGGAGACCTGGCTGCGCCGCTACCACCCCAAGGGCGCCCGCGCCGAGCTGGTGTGCTTCCCGCACGCGGGCGGCGCGGCGGGGTTCTGGCGCCCGCTGGCCGACGCCGTGCGGCACGCGCTGGACCTGCGTGCCGTGCAGTACCCGGGCCGGCAGGACCGCTACCGGGAGGCGCCGCTCGACGATCTGCACCGGCTCGCCGACCTGATCGCCGAGGCCCTGGCGGCCGGCCCGGCCCCGGCGGGGCCGCGCGTCCTCCTCGGGCACAGCATGGGCGCCTCGCTCGCCCACGAGGTGGCGCTGCGGCTGTCCTCCGTCCCGGGCCAGGGGGCGGCGGCGCTGATCGTGTCCGGCCGGCGAGCGCCCTCGCGCCTGGGATCGGGCTGGCCGGAGACGGACGAGGCGCTGCTGGCCCGGGTCCGCGAGCTCGGCGGCACGGACCCGGCGGTGCTGGCCGATCCGGAACTTCTCGACGTGATCCTGCCGGCGTTGCGCGCCGACTACGCGGCCGTCGCGGGGTACGTGCCGGGCGGCGGTCTCCTGTCGTGCCCGGTCGTCGCCCTCACCGGGGACCGGGACCCGGAGGTGACGCCGGAGGACGTGGGGGCGTGGCGGGAGACGACCACGGGCCCGTTCGCGATGCGGGTTCTGCCGGGCGGCCACTTCTTCCTGAACGACCGGCTGCCGGTCGTCGCGGAGCTGGCCGTTTCCCTGTCCGCCGCCCCGGCGCGGGGGCCGCTCGGCAACTGACCCCGTCGGGAGAAGCTGGTCAGACGTCGTCCCCGGCCCACCGGGCCGCGAGGAGCAGGGCGATGTCGTCGGGCCGGTCCGCGGCCTGGCGGGCCCGGCTGATGATGTGGCCGGCGGTGTCGGCGAGCGGGGCCGCGCCCCCGCTCGCCAGGGTGGTGCGCAGCCGCTCGACCCCGACGTCGATGTCGATGCCCGCCTGCTCGACCAGGCCGTCGGTGTACAGGGCGAGCGTGGCGCCGGGGTCGAGGTGCAGTTCGGTGACGGGATAGCGGGCCTCGGCGTCGATGCCCAGGACGATGCCGCCGGGGAGCTCCATGACCTCGGCGGTGCCGTCGGGGTGGCGCAGGACGGGCTGGGGGTGCCCGGCGCGCACGGCGTGCGTCCGGCCGGTGGCCGGGTCCGTCACGATGTAGCAGCAACTGGCGAACTGGCCGGTGTCCAGGTCGATGAGCAGGCGGTTGGTGCCGCTCATGACCTCCTGGGGGTCGTGGCCGCTGAGCGCGAACGCCCGTACGGCGCTGCGGAGCTGGCCCATGGTCGCGGCGGCGGCCACGCCGTGACCCTGCACGTCCCCGATGACGAGGGCGAGGCGGCCCCGGGTCTCGATCACGTCGTACCAGTCGCCGCCGACGTCCATGCCCTGGGTGCCGGCGAGGTAGCGGCCCTGGGTGTCGATGCCGCGGACGGCGGGCAGCCGGTGCGGCAGCAGGGCGTCCTGGAGGCCGCGGGCGAGGGCGGCCTCGGTGTCGTAGCGCTGGGCCCGCTCGAGGGCCTGGGCGATGAGGCCGGCCAGGGCGGTCAGAACCGTACGCTCCTCCGGGCTGAAGCCGCGCGGCTGGTCGAAGCCGAGGATGCAGGAACCGACCAGCCGTCCGGAGGCGATGAGCGGGAGGAAGGCGCGGGCGCCGACGTCGGCGTCCATGGGGATGCCCGGATAGGCGGCGGCGAGGCGCTGCATCGACTCGAAGAAGATCGGGCGCCCGGTGGTGAGCGTTTCCACGCCGGGGATGCGGGCGTCCAGGCCGACCGCGTCGAACCGGTCGAGGAAGCCCTGCGGGAAGCCGGTCTCCCACTCCAGGTAGAGGTGGCCCTCCTTGAGCAGGTAGATCGCCAGTTGCCGGCCGCCGAAGGCGGGGAGCAGTTCCTCGGTGACCACGCGGGAGACCTGCCGGGCGGTGACGGCCTCGGTGAGCGCGATGGCGAGGGCGACCGGCCGGTAGAGGGCGGCCGACCGGTCGGCCGGTGAGCCGAGCCCCAGTCCGGGAGAGACGACCGAGTCCGGGGTGTAGGCGGGCGTGTCGGTGGGCGTGAGGACGGCGGTCAGGCCGTCGTGCCCGGGATACAGGGAGATGGAGAGCCAGGGGGGCGGGTCGCGGCGGGCGCGGAAGTGGACCGGGGCGTCGGAGATCATCGCGGCCCGGTAGTGGTCTTCGTACGCCGGGTTCGCGAACCAGGGCACCGCCTCCCAGAGCACCTGGCCGACCAGGGCGGCACGGGGCCGGCCGAGCATCTCCTCTGCGAGCGGGTTGACGTAGGTGATCCGGGCGAAGCGGTCCAGCGAGATGATGCCGCGCGGCAGCCGGTCGGCGGCCTCGGCGACGACCGGGCCGAT
This sequence comes from Streptomyces sp. NPDC052299, assembly GCF_040679335.1. NCBI lineage: Bacteria > Bacillati > Actinomycetota > Actinomycetes > Kitasatosporales > Streptomycetaceae > Streptomyces > Streptomyces sp. NPDC052299. Next base: position 7,677 of record NZ_JBFAUP010000024.1, read on the forward strand.
GCCCAGGTCCACCAGGAAGCCGGTCAGGTGCCCGCCGGGCCCCTCCTCGTCCTGCCGGCGCCCGGACACCTCCAGCAGGTGGGAGCGCCCGTCCGGGCCGCGCAGCCGCATCCGGCGTACGACGGGACCGGCGGACCCCGCCGCCTGCCGGGCCAGCGCCCAGAGGCCGTGGACGTCCTCCGGGGCGAGCCGGGCGGCCAGGGCCTCGATGGTGCCGGGGAAGCGGCCGTCTCCGGTGCCGAGGATCGAGGCGAGCTCGTCGTCCGCGTCCACGGCGCCGGTGGCGAGGTTCCAGTCGAAGCGGCCGATGCGCACGGGCGGCGAGGTCCTGGCGGGCAGCTGTACGGGAAGCGGCTCGCCCTCCCACTCGGGCCGGGTGCCGGCGTCCGCGAGGCCGGCCAGTTCGGCGGCGAGGTCGCGGGCGATGCGCCGGAGCCGTTCCCGGTCGGCACCGGGCGCCGGCTCGTCGTCCGTCACACCGCACAGGACGACGAGGACGCCGACCGGTTCGCGGCGGCGCAGCACCGGCACGTACAGGGAGCGGAAGGGGAACGGGAGTCCGGCCATCAGCTGCGGGAAGCGCCGCATGGCGTCCTCCGCGTCGGCGAGATACACCGGGCTGCCGGTGCGGAACGCCTCCGCGATCGGGAACGGCCGGTTCACGTGCATCCGCCACCAGGGGCGGAACAGGGGGCCGGGGAGTCCGGCGAGGACGGCGAGCCGGAGCAGCCCGGGGGTGCGCGAAGGGAGGTAGATCCCGCCGGCCCGGCCGCCGACCGCCTCGGTGGCGTTCACGACGGACTGGGCGAGCACCAGGGACAGGTCGTCCGGCGCCCGGCCGTTCTCCGCTCCTCCGGGCGGGCCGTCGTTCGGGCCCGACGGCACCCGCCCGGCCGCGCCGTGCCAGGTCACACAGCCAGCATGCTCCCGGGCGGCCGGTGCGGCACGTCGGAGCGGCCCCGGACGTGCGGGAGCGGTGGCCACCACGATCGTGGTGGCCACCGCTCCCTCGCGGTCCGTGCGAGCGCCTACCGGCCCTCGTCGGGCGGGCGGCGGTCGCCGAGCTGGTCGTTCATCTTCTGCTGAGCCGAGTCGACCTGGCCGCCGTACTTGCCGCCGGTCTTCTTGTCGACGTAGTCGCCCCCCTTCTCGACTCCCTGGCGGGCCTGGTCCGGATGCCCCTTGATCATGTCCTTGATCTTGTCGAGCATGCCCATGACTGACCTCCTAGAGACGCTGACCGTTCCAGCATCCCCGCCCCGCCGGGCCCCCGCATTCCGGGACGGACGGTCCTGGCGCCGCGCAAGCGGAAGGGGTGGGAAGAAGCGCTTCCGCTTCTTCCCACCCCTGCTCACGGCCCCGCCCCGAGCGCGGGGCCGGTCCGGTCAGTACGCGCCGAAGACGTTGTCCATCGAGCCGTACGTGGCGGCGGCGTAGTTGCACGCGGCCGTGATGTTGGCGACCGGGTCGTAGATGTCCATCGACGTGCCGGGCACGTGGTAGGCGTCGAAGGTGGGCTGGATCACCTGGAGCAGACCCTTGGAGGGCGTGCCGTTGACGGCGTTGATGTCCCAGTTGTTGATCGCCATCGGGTTGCCCGAGGACTCCCGCATGATGTTGCGGTAGATGCCGTCGTAGCTGCCGGGGATGCCCTGCTGCGCCATGATCGCCAGGGATTCCTTGATCCAGCCGTCGAGGTCGTCGGTGTACGTGACGGCCGCCTGGGTCTCGGCGGGCTTCTCGGCGGCGACCGGGACGACGGTGCGCTCGGAGCGGTCCGCGCGGTCGGCGCTCTCGGCCCGGGGGGCGGTGTCGCCGTTCTTCTGGGCGGTCTCCGCCTTGAAGGTGCTCTTCTCGGCGGCCTTCGGGGCGGCGGCCTCGGACTTGGCGCCGATGGTGAGCTTCAGGCCCGGGTGAATGAGGTCGGGGTTGCTCCCGACGGCACCGCGGTTGTCCTTGTACAGCCGCTCCCAGCCGCCGCTGAGGGAATGCCCCTGAGCGATCTTGTAAAGCGAATCGCCGGACACCACGGAATAGGTGGTGGGCGCGGCCTTGCGCACGGCAATTTCCTTGCCGGCGACGGAAGTCGGGGCCGAAGCCTTTTCGGCGACGACGGTCTTGGCGGGGGCGGCGGAGGCCGATCCGGCCGCGATCAGGGGGAGCGCGAGAACGGCTCCGCCCGCGCTGACGGCGATGAAACCGCGGGTCAGGGACGCGGACTTGGCACGACGGTGCTTACCCGGGATGGGCATGGCGTATTTCCTCTCCGTCGCCTGCGAGGTGAGCTGTCGGGTTCGGACTGGAGATGTCCGGTCGCGCATGGCGACTTCACCCCTAGCCGCTCCGGATTCCGGACCGGCGGCAAACCTGGGTCCCCCGCTCCTGCCGTACGTGAGTGGTCGGGTTCCCGGACGGCGGCAGGATTCGGCGTTCCATCCGGATTGGTGAAGGGACCGTAAGCGAGAAACGACGAGCGGAACAAGCCCGGAATTGCTGATCACAATTGTTTTGCAAGATCCATCAAAGGAAATGCTCATGATCGCCCGCGCCGGAGGAAGTCAAATTTCTTGGCACGACTGGGAACCGGGAGATCGGATTGCGCGTCAGAAACGGCCGACGTGACGCTGCCCACTGAGACCGAAATGAAGATGTTCGTCCGTTTTAGGCGCATCTGACAGCATCAAACCTGCCCAGATCGCCCTCAATTGACCTTTTACTCATAAAGGTGCAAATAGGACACGAGCCGGCCCGCGACCGGGCGGGATCACGGGTTCCGACCCCCTCGCCCCCGTGATCACCCTATGGTTAGGCTTACCTAAGTGTCGCTGTCCCCGTTCGCACCGTCATAGGGAGACCCCTGAACCATGGCGCCGCATTCCGCCTCCTCTTCCCGTCGTCCCGTCGACCCCGCCGAAAAGGAGCTCACCGGCCGGCTGGCCCTCGTGACGGGAGCCGGACGCGGCATCGGCGAGGCGGTCGTGCGGGCCCTCGTCGCGCGCGGCTGCCGGGTCCTGGCGACCGACGCCGCCCCGGAGGGCGTCGACGCCCTCGCCCGGGAGCACGACGGGAGCGTCGTGGCCCGGCAGCTGGACGTCACGGACGCGGCGGCCGTCGAGGCCCTGGTCGCCGAGGCGGAGGAGGAGTTCGGCCCCCTCGACATCGCGGTCAACGTCGCCGGGATACTGCGCTGTTCACCCGTCATCGAGCTCACCGACGAGGACTGGCGGGCGACGTTCGCCGTCAACACCGACGGGGTGTTCCACGTCTCGCGGTCCGTCGCGCGCCGGATGGCGGACCGGGGCGCCGGCAGCATCGTCACCGTCGCGTCCAACGCCGCCGGCATCCCCCGCACGGCCATGGCGGCGTACGCCGCGTCCAAGGCCGCATCCGTCATGTTCACCAAGTGCCTCGGCCTGGAACTGGCCCCCCGGGGCGTCCGCTGCAACACCGTCTCGCCCGGCTCCACGCTCACCGACATGCAGCGCGGAATGTGGCCGGCCGATGAGGCGGGCGACGACCACGGGCCCGCCGCCCGGCGCGTCATAGCCGGAGACCTGGCGAGCTTCCGCACCGGCATCCCGCTGGGCAGGATCGCCGAACCGTCGGACATCGCCGAGGCGGTCGCCTTCCTCGTGTCCGACCGGGCCCGCCACATCACCCTGCACGACCTGTACGTCGACGGTGGCGCCACCCTGCGCGCCTGACCCGGCCGCCCGGTGCCCCCGAAAACGGCCCTCCCCCTGGAGACCTGAAACGATGACTGCCTCACCGTACGACGACGCCCCGACCTGGCCCGCGGAGTTCGCAGCCCGCTACCGCGCGGCCGGGCACTGGCGCGGCGAGACCTTCACGAGCATGCTGCGCGAACGAGCCGAGTCCCACGGCGACCGGGTCGCGCTGATCGACCCCGCACCGGAGCGCCGCGCCTGGACCTACCGGGAGCTGGACGAGCGCGCGGCCCGGCTGGCGGCCGGCTTCCGGGCGCGCGGGATAGCCAAGGGCGACCGGGTCGTCGTCCAGCTGCCCAACATCGCCGAGTTCGCCGAGGTCGTCTTCGCCCTCTTCCGGATCGGCGCGCTCCCCGTCTACGCGCTGCCCGCCCACCGCGAGACGGAGATCGGCTACTTCTGCTCCTTCGCCGAAGCCGTCGCCTACGTCATCCCGGACCGGCACGCCGGATTCGACCACCGCGCGCTGGCCACGGCCGTACGGGAGCAGGCGCCCACCCTCAGGCACGTGTTCGTCGTCGGCGACCCGGGCGAGCACACCGCCCTGTCCGACGTGCCGTGCGACGCGGCCGGGGAACCGGAGGACGGGCCCGGGCCGCACGACCTGGCCTTCCTCCAGCTCTCCGGCGGCACCACGGGGGTGCCCAAGCTCATCCCCCGTACGCACGACGACTACATCTACTCGCTGCGCGGATCCAACGAGATCTGCGGCGTCGACGCGGACACCCGCTTCCTGGTGGTCCTGCCCGCCGCGCACAACTTCCCGATGAGCTCGCCCGGCTGGCTCGGCACGCTGTACGCGGGCGGTACCGTCGTCCTGTGCCCGGGCCCCGACCCGGCCACCGCGTTCCCGGTCATCGAGCGGGAACGCGTCACCATGACGGGGATGGTGCCGCCGCTCGCCCTGGTGTGGACGGACGCGGCCGCCTCGGCGCGACAGGACCTGTCGAGCCTGGAGCTGATCCTGGTCGGTGGCGCCAAGTACAGCGAGACGGCCGCCCGGCGCCTCGAACCGGCGCTGGGCTGCCGGCTGATGCAGGTCTTCGGCATGGCGGAGGGCCTGGTCAACTACACCCGGCTCGACGACGACCACGAGACCGTGGTCACCACCCAGGGCCGGCCGATCTCCGAGGACGACGAGATCCGCATCGTGGACGACGCCGGACAGGAGGTCCCCGACGGGCAGTTCGGGCATCTGCTCACCCGGGGCCCGTACACGATCCGGGGCTACTGGCGCGCGCCCGAGCACAACAGGACCGCGTTCACCGAGGACGGGTTCTACCGGACGGGCGACATCGTGCGCCGCACCCCGAGCGGCCATCTCGTGGTGGAGGGACGGGCGAAGGACCAGATCAACCGGGGCGGCGAGAAGGTGGCGCCGGAGGAGATCGAGAACATCATCCTCGCCCACCCCTCGGTGCACGACGTGTCGGTGGTCGGTGTGGCCGACCCGTATCTCGGTGAACGCACCCTGGCGTACGTGATCCTGCGCGAGGGCGCCGAACCGCCCGGGGCGCTCGCCGTCAAGCGGCACGTACGCGCACGCGGAATCGCCGCGTACAAGGTGCCCGACCTCGTCGAATTCGTGGACGCATTCCCGCAGACGGGGATCGGCAAGGTCAGCAAGAAGGGCCTGCGCACGGACGCGGCTCCCGCCTCCACGTCAACTCCCCCCGTACAGAGCTGAGTCCGCCGCGCGCGGCACCGAAAGGTTCCCTCATGGCACTTCCCGCCATCGCCCCCTATCCCCTGCCGGGCCCCGGCGAACTCCCGGCGAACCGGGTCGCGTGGACCGTCGATCCGGCACGCGCGGTGCTGCTCGTCCACGATCTCCAGAACCACTTCCTGCGCGCGTACCGCCCCGGCGAGGAGCCGCTGACCGGCATGCTCGCGAACACCGCCCGGGTGACCGGGGCCGCCCGCCGCGCCGGAATCCCGGTGGTGCACTCGGCGCAGCGCGGCGGCCAGAGCGCCGAGGAGCGCGGTCTCCAGCTGGACTTCTGGGGACCGGGGATGGCGGACGACCCGGAGGCCCTTGCGTCGCCGGCCGAGGTGGCGCCCGCGCCGGGTGACACGGTGCTCACCAAGTGGAAGTACAGCGCGTTCGTCCGCACCGGGCTGGAATCCCTCATCCGCGACGACGGCCGCGACCAGCTGGTGATCACCGGTGTCTACGCGCACATCGGTGTGCTGATGAGCGCGGCCGACGCGTGGATGCGCGACATCCAGGCGTTCGTGGTGGCCGACGCGGTCGCGGACTTCTCGCGCGAGGACCACGACATGGCACTGCGCTGGGCGGCCGGCCGCTGCGCGGTCGTGACGACGACGGAGGCGCTGCTGAAGGACCTGTGACGGCCCGCGCCCGGCCCGGCCGGCGTCACTCGGGCTGGTTGACCACGCCCTTACAACCCGGGGTGTTGTCGGCGGTGCCGGGCTGGGCGGCCGCCTTGACCGTGTTGAAGTTCGCCACGTAGGCGTCGTGCACCGAGGCGATGTCGATCTTCAGCAGTGCTTCGTCGTTCTCCCGGAGCGCCGGGCCCGAGTAGTTGTGGCTGCCGGTCCACATGACCCGCTTGACGCTGCCGTCGTACTTGCCGTCGATGAGCAGGTACTTCGAGTGGATGATCCGGTTGCTGGTGGAGGTCTTGCCGTCGTGGTCGTCGTTGTAGCAGACCGGGGTGAAACCGGCGACCGAGTGCAACGTCTCCCAGGTGCCGGGGGTGGCGCCGTCGGCGGAGCTGTCGGCGCTGTCCGTCTCGGTGTACACGAGCTCCACCGAACAGCCGGCCTTCTTCATCGCGACCAGTTTGTCCGCGACGCCCTGACGGGTGAATTTGAACATGCCCACACGAATTTTTGTGTGCTTCGCCGTTCCGTCCGAAGCCGTGTAGTTGCACGTGACGTTGTCGAGCGTGTTCCAGATGGTGTCCGTGCTGTTGCCCGTGCCCGGGTAGTACGGGAAGAAATACACCTTGTACGGCGAGAAGGAGGCACTGGTATACGTCCAGGCGGACCAGTTCTTGCCGACCATCTGGTCGAAGTGGGAACTGTAGGCGTTGTAGGCGCCGGGGTTGTACGTCAGCACGTACGCGTCGTTCCAGAAAGCGCTGTAGGCCGAAGGCGAAAGGTTGGACGACGTCTGCACCACCACGTCGGCCGCCCCGTCCACCTGTGAGAACAGCCAGAACTTGTTGTGGTTGATGGACGTGCCGAACTCGGGACGCCCCAAACAGGACTTGCCGGGCGGACACAGGGTGACGAAGGAGCCCTCCTGGGTGCTGTCGCCCAGCGCCTGCTTCAGCACCCCGTAACTTCCGTCGGTCGGGCGGTCGCTGACGGACGATTCGTCGAGGACGATCTGTACGGACACCCCGCGCTCGGTGTGCGCGTCGGCGAGAGCCTGCGCCACCTCCTGGTCCCAGAAGTGGTAGAGCGCCACCTTGATGGAGGAACCGGCCGGGCTGCCGGCGATGTACCGGAGGAGCTGGGTGCGGATCACCTGCTGCTCGTCGACGGTGCCCAGCGGGTTGTTGAAGAGGGGCCTGGACTGCTCGGCCGCGGCGACGGCCGGAGTGCCGGTGGTGAGCAGTGCGAGGGACAGCGCCGCAACGGTGCTTCCGCCCTTGACCCATCGTGCACGCGACACGGGTTCTCCCTGGTGATGAGCGACGGCCCGCGTCCGGCGCGTACGCCGTAGGTCTCGGCATTCGCCGCGCGGTGGCAGGATCTTGTCAGAGGATCAGGCGGCTGGGAAGGCCGCTTGATAACCACTCGGTCAGCGGTTGGGCGTTCCGCTCCGGGATGGACGCATTTGTTGATCTGGACATGCCGTAAGCCCTTTCCCTAGGCTCCACGTTCGCCGCGCCCGGCATTCGGCGCGGAGCGTGCCGCGACCCTTGTTCTCATGGCTCGAAGCGCGTGGACGAAGACACGATGTGGGGGGTTTCCGTGAGACGCGCACGTTCCAGATCAATTTCCGCGTTGGTGGTGAAAGGGCTGATTGCGGGGCTCCTGTCCGCAGTGGCCATAGCGCCGACCGCCGCGGCCGTGAGCCTGCCCGACGGTGAGAAGCCGAGCGTGCCCGCGCGGGCGCTGGACGCGCCGGTGCCCTCCGCGCAGGAACCCACGATGACGAAGGCCCCCCGGGTCTCCTGGCCGAAGGCCGGCTCCGCCACGGTGGACCTGTCGGCCGGCGGCGGCAAGGCATCGTCCGTGGTGTCCGTGCGGCCGGGCCGGACCGCGAGGACCGCCGGTGCCGCACCGGCGGCCGAGGCGCCCGCCAAGGTCGACGTCCAGGTGCTGGACCGGCAGCAGGCCGAGCGGGCGGGGGCGCTCGGGCTGGGTGTCCGGGTGGCGCGAAGCGACGGCGGCACCACCGCCGGGCCCGTCGAGATCGCCATCGACTACTCGGGGTTCGCGAAGGCGTACGGCGGTGACTTCGCGGGCCGGGCCCGCTTGATCAAGCTCCCGGCCTGCGCGGCCACCACCCCGGAGCTGCCGCGCTGCCAGAAGTCCACGTACGTGGCGGCGAGGAACGACACCACCGCGCAGACCCTCACCGCGACGGTCGAAGCGGCCCCGCGGATCGAGCGGATCTCCGGCATGGCGGCGCTCGGCGAACCGTCCGTGTACGCCCTCACGTCCGGTTCCTCCTCCGACCAGGGCGACTACCGGGCCAGCACCCTGTCGCCCACCGGCAAGTGGGACGTCTCGCTCGGCTCGGGAGCCTTCACCTACTCGGTGCCGATCGAGGTTCCCGACCCACCGGTCGGCGAGGCGCCCGACCTGTCGCTGGACTACAACTCGCAGGAGATCGACGGGCGGACCTCCGCCTCCAACAACCAGGCGTCCTGGGTCGGCATGGGCTGGGACCTCAATGTCGGCTACATCGAGCGGCGCTACAAGAACTGCACCCAGGACGGCCACCCGGGCTTCGGTGACCTGTGCTGGGACTCACCGAACTCGTCGAAGGACCCCAATGGCGCCTCCTACGTCATCAATCTGAACGGCACCACCTCCGAACTCGTCCAGGACAACACCGGCACCGGCTCCTTCCACCTCCAGAGCGACCCCGGCTGGCGGGTCCAGAAGCTCAACGGCGGCTACGGCAGCGACAACACCGACGAGTTCTGGGTGGTCACCGAACAGGACGGCACCCGGCACTACTTCGGCTGGGGCCGCACGGAGCGGAAGAACAACGCCGGCGAGTACGAGAAGACCGACTCGGTCCTGACCGTGCCCGTCGTCGGCGACGACGAGGGCGAACCCTGCTTCTCGTCCTTCCCCAACCCCTGCAAGCAGGCCTGGCGCTGGAACCTGGACCGGGTGGTCACCCCGAACGAGGTGGAGAACTCCTACTTCTACACGAAGGAGAAGAACTACTACCGTTCGGTCGCCGCGGCCGACAAGGCCCGCTCCTACGACGCGGGCGCCTACCTGGAGCGCATCGACTACGGCTGGTCGTCCCAGATCCCGAACGCGCAGCTGCCGGCTCAGGTCGACTTCGAGCACGTCAACCGCTGCGTGGAGCGGATGTCCGAGAAGGACCCGCTCAACAACGCGGCGCCGACGTGCCCGACGATCGACGCCAAGCCCGCCTCGTATCCGGACGTCCCCGTCGACCTGATCTGCGACGGCCCCGAGGACGGCGAGTCCTGCGCGGGCAAGACGTACTACCCGACGTTCTTCCTGCGCGGCATGCTGTGGGACATCAACGTCCGGGTCCGCGACAACAACGATGCCGAGTGGGACACCATCCGGCAGTACCAGATGAAGTACGCCCTGATGGACCCGGCCGGTGCGGTGGGCGACCAGTTGTGGCTCGACTACATCCAGCGCCGCAGCTACTCGGGCACCGACATCACCCAGCCCACCATCAACTTCAACGGCGAGTGGCAGGACAACAAGGTCGGCGCCGGCGAACTCAACTTCCGCCGGGTGAACAAGGTCTTCACCGACACCGGCGCCACGATCTCCGCCACCTACGGGCATGCCACCGACGAGGGCGGCACGATTTCCCGGCAGTGCGACGAGAACAGCCTCCCGAGCCAGTCGGCCAACAAGTACGAGTGCTTCTGGCAGAAGTGGGTGCCCGAGGGCTCCGAGAGCGAACGCACCGGCTGGTTCAAGAAGTTCGTCGTCAAGAAGGTGGTCGTCGACCCCGGTGACCTCGCCGACGGCGATCCCGCCATGACCACCGAGTACGAGTACGACGGCGCGCCCGGCTGGCGGTTCAGCGCCGATCCGGTGGCCAAGGACGAGGACGAGTCCTGGACGGAGTGGCGCGGCTACGGCAAGGTCCTCGTGACCACCGGAGCCAACGCGAACAAGCACTCCACCTACCACTGGCTCTACCGCGGCCTGGACGGCGACCGGACCGAGAAGACCGACCCGGCCGCGACGCGCTCGGTGAGCGTCACCGACTCCGAGGGCACCACCTGGACCGACTCCGCCTGGCTCTCCGGCCAGACCCTGGAGACGTCGGAGCGCGACCACAACGGCGACTCGCAGAGCAGGGAGTGGCACGAGTACTGGGCCTACAACATCGCCCAGTACGTCGGGCTGCCGGACGCCCGCTTCGTACGGGAGAAGAAGACCCGCACGCTGGAGAAGGTGTCCACCTCCACGGACGACCTGGCCACCTGGCGCGAGCACGTCGTCGAGAACGAGTACGAGAACGACGAGGCCGCGAGCACCAGCTTCGGGCTGCCCATGCGCGTCGACGACTGGGGCGAGAGCGGTGTGAGCGACAACCACTGCACCGAGTACGGCCGCGCCTACAACACCGAGGAACTCGACGGCACCCACACCAGGCGGTGGATGGTCTACCAGGACGAGGAGCGGCACTACAGCGTCTCCTGCACCGCCCAGGCGGAGGACCAGGCCGCGGGCAACGACACCCTGCACCAGGACAAGCGGACGGTGACCCTGTACGACGGGGCCACCGCGATGACCGGCAATGACGCCGCCCTGGTCGACGGCAACGCCACCGAGGTCCGCACGTACACCGACGCCTCCCACTACCGCTCCGCGAAGAGCCAGTTCGACGACGCGGGCCGGGCCGTGAAGACCTGGGACGGCAAGAACAACCTCACCACCGTCGCCTTCGACCCCACCACCTCGTGGCCCGTCAACGGCATCACGACGACCACCCCCGACCCGGACGGGGCCGGAAGCGGCACTCCCCTCGTCTCCACCGAGTACGTGTCGCGCTTCTTCGGCGAACCGTGGAAGAAGGTCGACGCGAACGGCGCCACGACCTACGTCGTGTTCGACGCGGTCGGACGCCTCTCGAAGGTCTTCAAGCCCACGGAGTCCGGCAACTACCCGGACGGCGCCCCCTCCATGAAGTTCGCCTACGACATCCCCGTGGCCCCCTCGGAGACGGGCGTGCCGAACGTCGCCACCGGAGCCCCGCTCAAGGCGACCTCGCAGACCCTGCAGTCCGGCAGCACGTACACCACGTCGGTCACGTACGGCGACGGCATGGGGCGGCTCCGGGAGCAGCAGGAGCCGGCACCGTCCGGCTCCGGGCGCATCGTCACGGTGACCCGCTACGACTCCTCGGGCAACATCGCGGGCACCTCCGCCGCCTTCTACAACGACAAGGCGGCGGGATCGGGCCTGGTCAATCCGGCGGTGGCGGACCTGCAGTCCTACACCGACCTCCAGGTGGACTGGGCCGGGCGCACCACGCTGTCGCAGATCCAGGTCAATGGGGTCGCGCAGACGGCGGCGAGGTCGGTCACCCAGTACACCGGCGCCGATCTCACCACCACCTTCGACGCCAACAACGTGCCGACCTACACCTACGTCGACGTCTACGGGCAGACCGACCGCGTCGTCGAGCACATCGGCGCCGAGTCGAACACCACGACGTACGAGTACACGCGAAGCGGCGGGCTGAAGTACATCCACGACTCCCGCGGCAACACCACCCACTACACGTACAACTGGGCCGGTGACCGGCTCACCGCCGACGAGCCCGACTCCGGTCTGTCCAGCACCACTTACGACGACAACGGCGCGGTGCTCACCACCACCGACGGCAACAACACCGTGCTGACCAACGAGTACGACAGCATCGGCCGCAAGACGAAGACCAAGCAGGGCTCGACGCTGCTCTCCGAGATCAGCTACGACACCGCCACCGGCGGCAAGGGCCTGGCGGCGGTCTCCACCACCTACGCGGGCGGCAAGGCGTACTCGGTGAAGATCAACTCCTATGACGCGCGCGGCCGCACGACGTCGAAGACGATGACCGTCCCGGACGACGGGTCCGGGCTGAACGGCTCGTACACCTTCGGCTACGGCTACGACGCGGCTGACCACACCACGGAGGTCAAGTACCCCGCGATCGGTGGCCTGCCCGCCGAGACGGTGACCACCGGCTACACCGCGCAGGGCCGCGTCGACAAGCTCAGCAGCCCGCTGGCCACCTACCTCGCCGGCACCGGCTACGACGACTACGGCCGGCTCACCTCGCGCTCCCTCGGCAGCTCGGGCACGGGTTCGCAGGCCGCGCGCACCTACGGCTACGACGACACGAACGGCACCGGCTGGCTCAAGAGCGTCCGCACGGACGTCACCACCGGGTCCGTCACCAAGAAGGTGCAGGAGGACCTCTACAGCAGGGACCTGAAGGGGCAGACGACCGCCGAGCGGGCCACCGTCGACAACCAGCAGGAGTGCTTCCGCTACGACGACCTGGAGCGCCTGACCGACGCGTGGACCACGGCCGCCACGGCGTGCGCGTCCACCCCGAAGTCCGACTTCACGGGCCCCGACCCCTATCAGACGAAGTACACCTACGACCGCCTGGGCAACATCCAGTCGGTGACCGACACCACCGCCACCGGTGCGACGACCAAGGACTACAAGTACCCGGGCTACAGCGCCGACGAGGCGACGTACACCCCCGACCAGCCGCGCCCGCACGCGGTGACCAGCGCCGGTGGTGACACCTTCGGCTACAACGACGCGGGACAGATGACCTCCCGCAAGGTCGGCGGCGAGAGCTCGACCCTCCAGTGGAACGCGCTGAACAGGGTCAGCAGCATCACCCAGAACAAGAGCACCGGCGCCGAGACGTCCACGTACGTCTACGACGTCGACGGCAATGTGCTGCTGCGCACCTCGCCGCAGGAGAAGGTGCTGTACGTCGACGGGCACGAGGTCCACAAGAAGGGGTCCGGTGCCCCGCGGGCGACCCGGATGTACTCCGCGGCGGACACCGTGATCGCCACCCGCACCGCCGACGGCTCCGCCAACGGCGTCCTGTCCTGGCTGCTCGGTGACAACCAGGCGTCCGTGCAGCTCGTCATCTCCATGGCCGGGGCGGTCACCCGCCGCCGCTACACGCCCTTCGGCAAGCAGCGCGGCACCGCGTCCGCGCTGCCGGACGGCCTCGACCGAGGTTTCGTGGGCAAGCCGGAGGACGACTCCACAGGGCTCTCCCTGCTCGGGGCGCGGATGTACGACCCGAATCTGGGCCGGTTCCTGTCGACGGACGCCGTCACCGACACGGCGGACCCGCAGGCGCTGAACTCGTACAGCTACTCGGGGAACAACCCGATCGGCTACGCCGACCCGTCCGGCCTGACGCGCTGCGACGTCAACCCGTACGACCCGGTGTGCCACAAGAAGGACAAGGACCGGGACCGGGTCGGCGGCAAGAAGAAGAAAAAGAAGAAGTCCCGGCCCCAGCCCTCGCCCTCGCCGCAGGCCCCGCCGTCGCTGCCGCCCTACCCGGGCTCCGGCAGCAGCTGGAACCCGCTGGCCCCGTTCGGCGACGCCGTGGGCAAGATCCTGCACTGGATCGACAAGAAGAGCGCGCTGTCGCGGCTGCTGCTCAAGAAGAGTCACCTGGCCAACAACATCAATGGCGCAAATGCCATGGCCCTGACCTACAACGCGGGCGCGGGCGGCGAGTGCGAGGCGGGCAAGAGCCAGGTGATCTGCTACGGCAGCTCACCGGCGGGCGATCAGCCCATCACCGTCGGCGACGTGCTCTTCGTGCCGTACGGCAAGGGTGGGCTCCAGACCCGGCTCAACAAAGAGAAGCAGAGACGAAATGAGCTGAAGGCCACCAAGGGCACTGCGTACATGGAGAAGTACGGACCCGACCTGCTCCGCCACGAAGCGGTGCACTCCAAGCAGTGGGCGCGCTACACGAACGCCGACCTCTACGTGCTCGACTACTCGATCGAGTCGGGCAAATCGCAGATGAAGACGGGAGATCCCGCCTTGGAGAACAATTTCGAGAAGGAGGCCAACCTCTACTGGGGCGGCTACATACGCAGGTAGGTTGACCGTCGGACCGATTCAGAATCGAGGCGAGGACCATCGTGACCGGGAGCGGCAAGTGGGCAGGTGTGCTGCCTCGCGCGGCGGTGGCGGTGGGCCTCGCCCTGCTGACAGCGGGATGCAGCCCGCCCGAGCATCCCCTCGTGGCCGTGGGCAGGGCACCGGACGGGGACATCCGGGCGCTGCTGCGGCCCTGCTCGGACGAGGACGCCTTCGGCGAGGTGTCACTTCTGCGGGACGAGGACAAAGGCGGACGAGCAACCTCCACGGACCTCGGTGCGTGGACGGCCCGGCCGCCCGGGTCTGTCACCGGTGAACAGGAGTTCAGCCTGTTCCGCCCCCCGCCGGACTGGGCGGGGAAAGCGCGGCCCGCCACCGGGCTGGCGTCCGGGCCGCACTACTACCTCAGCTTCGACGTCGAGAAGTCGAACGGCGCCGTCCAGTACGAAGCCATCACGAGCTTCACGAGTGCCACCCTCGCGAAGCTGAAGCCCGGACAGTGGTGGGTCGCCGGCGAGGCCATGAGCCGTGCCGAGTTCCGGAAGCAGGCGGACGACGCCTGCTGATCAAAGCGAAAATCCCCGGTCCGCAATTGCGGGCCGGGGATTTTCGCGCGTATATTGAGTGATTCTGTGCGCCCACAGAAAAAGGCCCCTCACCGGGGGCCGACAAGAATCACCATATCCGTCAGGGAGCTGTTTTGTCAACTCGGGAAAGCGCCGAATTGCAGAAGGAACAGGAATACGTCGACCGGCTCCACCACCGTGTCGACGTGCTGCGCGGTGACGCCGCCGAGCAGGTCGAGGACGCCCTGACCCCGGTCGGCACCGGCCAGCAGGCCCGGCTCGAACGCGACGTCCTGGTCGCCGAGCGCTCCGGTCTGCTCGCCGCGCTGAACGCGGTGGACGGCTCGCTCTGTTTCGGCCGGATCGATCTCACCGACGGCGTCGCGCACCATATCGGCCGCATCGGAATCCGCGAGGACGACACCGAACACACACCTCTGCTGATCGACTGGCGCGCCCCGGTCGCCCGCCCCTTCTACCTCGCCACGAATCACACCCCGATGGGGCTGCGCAGGCGCCGCCACCTGACGACCGAGGGCCGCACGGTCACCGAGCTGCACGACGAGATCCTGGACGTCGGGGACCGGGAGCGCACCGGTTTCGAGGACCCGAGCGGCGACACGGTCCTGCTCGCCGCGGTGAACTCGGCGCGGACCGGACGCATGGCGGACATCGTGCGGACCATCCAGGCGGAGCAGGACCGCATCATCCGCGCGCCGCACCGGGGCGTCCTGGTGGTCGAGGGCGGGCCCGGCACCGGCAAGACGGCCGTCGCCCTGCACCGGGCGGCGTTCCTGCTGTACGAGCAGCGGGAACTGCTGGCCAAGCGGGCGGTCCTCATCGTGGGCCCGAACCCGGCCTTCCTCGGCTACATCGGCGAGGTGCTTCCCTCGCTGGGCGAGACCGGCGTCCTCCTCGCCACCCAGGCCGAGCTGTTCCCGGGCGTCCGCGCCCGGGGCACGGACACGCCCCGGGCCGCGGCCGTGAAGGGCGGCGCCCCCATGGCCGAGGCGCTGGCGCTGGCGGTCCGGGACCGGCAGCAGCTGCCCGAGCCAGGCGCCCCGCTGATCGTCCCGCACGACGACGGCGACCTGGTCCTGGACTGGGAGATCGCCTACGAGGCCCGGCAGGCCGCCCGGGACACCCGGCTGCCGCACAACCTGGCCCGGCCGCACTTCGCGTTCCGGATCATCGACGCGCTGACCGCCCAGCTCACCGAGCGCATCGGCGCCGACCCGTACGGCGGGCCGAACTTCCTGGGCCCGGACGACATCGCCCAGCTCGGCAAGGCGGTCGCGGTCAGCCAGGAGGTGCACGCCGCGATCGAGGGGCTGTGGCCCACCCTCACCCCGGAGGACTTCCTCGCCGACTTCCTGGCGGAGCCGGTCCACCTGCCGGACGCGGACGCGGATGCCATCCGGCGGGCGCCCGGCGAGGGCGCGTGGACCCCGGCCGACGTGCCGCTGCTGGACGAGGCCGCGGAACTGCTCGGGGTGGACGACAGCGCCGAGCGGGCCGCCGCCGAGGCGGAGCGCCAGGAGCGGATCGCGTACGCCCAGGGCGTCCTGGAGCTGTCCAGGGGCTCGGAGTCCTTCGAGTTCGAGGACGAGGAGTCGGAGCTGCTGGCCGCGCACGACATCATCGACGCCGAGCGGATGGCGGAGCGGCAGGAGGAGGCCGACCACCGCAGCGCGGCCGAGCGGGCCGCCGCCGACCGGACCTGGGCGTTCGGGCACATCATCGTGGACGAGGCGCAGGAGCTCTCGCCCATGGCGTGGCGGCTGCTGATGCGGCGGTCGCCGACCCGGTCGATGACGCTGGTGGGCGACCCGGCACAGACCTCGGAGGAGGCCGGGGTCGGCTCGTGGCAGGAGATCCTGGAGCCGTACGTCGGTGACCGGTACGAGCACGTCCGGCTCGGGGTCAACTACCGTACGCCCGCCGAGGTGATGGAGCTCGCGGCGAAGGTGCTGCGGGCCGAGGACCCCTCGTTCGAGCCGCCGGGGTCGGTGCGCTCCACGGGCGAGGTGCCGTGGGTGCGGGACTCCGGGGCGGATCTGGCGGGCGCGGTGGCACGGGCGGTCGAGGAGCTGACCCCCACCGAGGGGCGCCTCGCGGTGATCGCGCCGCGCGAGCTGCACGAGGAGATCGCGGCGCCGCTGGACGGGATCGTGCCCGGCGGCGAGCCCGATCTGACCCGCACGGTGGTGCTGCTGGGGCCCCGGCAGGCCAAGGGCCTCGAATTCGACCACGTCCTGGTCGTGGAGCCCGGCCGGTTCGGGACGAGCGACCTGTACGTGGCGCTGACCCGGGCCACGCAGCGGCTGGGCATCCTGCACCGGGAGGCGCTTCCGGCGTCCCTGCGCTGACGGGCCCCGGGCAACCGGGGTCGCGGGCCGGGCTGTTGTGCGGGGACAGCCCGGCCGGACGGGCGTATTCCGGGGAGCCTTGACACCCCGGACCGGCAGGAGGAGCATCCTCACGTCGTTGACAACGTTGTCGGGTCACGCCGTTCCTCCCCGGTCCCGGCGTCGGACCCCGCCGCGCTGACCGTCCGTCACATCAGAAGGGCAGGAACGGTGCCACACACGCACAAACGTCGTACGCACACCGCGATCAGGGCCGTGGGGTCCGTCACGGCCGCCGCCATGGCCGTAGCGGGGCTCGCGGCGGCCGCCGCCCCCGCCTCGGCCGCACCCGGCCGGGACATCGTCAAGAACCCGGTGTCGTACGTCGATCCCCTCATCGGCACGTCCAACGCGGGCAACACCTATCCGGGCGCCGTGCAGCCGTTCGGCATGCTGGCGTGGAGCCCGCAGAACTCGAGGGGCAAGCAGGTCTCGACGCCCGCCCCCGGCGGCTACCAGTACGACGCGAAGAAGATCCGCGGCTTCAGCCTCACCCACCTCAACGGAGTGGGCTGCTCGGGCGCGAACGGCGACATCCCGATCATGCCGTACGTGGGTGACGTGGACTCCTCCCCCACCTCGGACACCACCGACGCGAAGTACGCGAGCGACTTCTCGCACGACGACGAGACGGCCACCCCCGGTTACTACAAGGTGGGCCTGGCCGGTGGCGCTTCGGCGGCGCTGACCACCACCGCCAGGACCGGGTCGGGCGAGTTCGGTTTCCCGGCGGACAAGCCGGCCAGCCTGCTCTTCCGCACCTCCAACTCGGAGACGGGCAGCACCGATGCCACCGTGCGGATCGACGAGGCCGCCCGGACGGTGACCGGGTCCGTCACGGCGGGCAACTTCTGCGGACCGCAGAGCGCGAACAACCGCAAGGACCTCTACACGCTGTACTTCACCGCCCACTTCGACAAGCCCTTCGCGAAGGTCGGTACCTGGAAGGACGACACCCTCACCCCCGGTTCCACCTCCGCCTCCGGCGGAACGGGCTACAGCTCGTCCGGCAACGCCAAGGAGGGCAAGGGCTCCGGCGGCTACGTCACGTTCGCGGACGGCACCACCGAGGTGCGCGCCAAGGTGGCCGTCTCGTACGTCAGCGCCGCGAACGCCGAGGCCAACCTCCGTCAGGAGAACGGGCCCGGCAAGAGCTTCGACGCGGTGAAGCGGCAGGCGGCCGCGAACTGGAACAAGGCGCTGAAGGCGATCGAGATCGGCGGCGGCACAAAGACCCAGCGCACCGCGTTCTACACCGCGCTCTACCACTCCATGCTGGAGCCGACACTCACCAGCGACGTGGACGGCCGCTACCTCGGCGCCGACCGGAAGCCGCACCGGCTGTCCAAGGGACAGAAGGCGCAGTACGGCACCTTCTCCGGCTGGGACCAGTACCGTGCGCAGGTGCAGCTGATGGCGCTGCTCAACCCGAAGGCCGGGAGCGACTACGCGCAGTCCCTCTTCAACTACGCGAACCAGCGGGACGGCGAGTGGGACCGCTGGCTGCTGGAGAACGGCAAGACGAGCGTGATGTCCGGCGACCCGTCCGACGCGGCGCTCGCCGGGATCTATGCCTTCGGCGGCCGTGACTTCGATGTCGAGGGCGCGCTGAAGTCACTGGTGAAGGCGGCGACCGTGCCGACCGCCAACGACTCCGACAGCTCCGGCTGCAACGTCGAGTGCGTGGGCCAGCGCCCCGCGCTCGACAAGTACCTGGAGCTCGGCTACGTACCGGCGGACAACTGCCACTGCTGGGGCGGGGCGGCCGAGACGCTGGAGGACGCGGCTGCCGACTACGGCCTGTCGGAGCTGTCCCGGCGGCTGGGCAACAAGGCCGACGCCAAGGAGTTCCTGGACCGTTCGGGCAACTGGACGAACGTCTTCGACGCCAACGCCACCGAGCACGGCGGGTACATACGCGACCGGAAGTCCGACGGCAGCTGGGCGGGCACCTTCACGCCCGGCACCGGCGCCGGGTTCGTGGAGGGCACCAGCGCCCGGTACACCTGGATGGTCTACTCGGACGTGGCCGGTCTCGCCGGCGCGATGGGCGGCAACGAGCGCGCGACGGAGCGGCTGGACGCGTTCTTCCGTACGCCGGACGGGAAGTTCGACTTCTCCGCGAAGGACGCCACCCGTTACGACCCGACGAACGAGCCCGACATCAACGCGCCCTACCTGTACAACTACTTCGGCGCCCCCTACAAGACGCAGGAGACGGTCCGCGCGGAGCTGGACCAGCTGTGGACCGACGGTCCCGGCGGGATCCCGGGCAACGACGACGCGGGGACCATGTCGTCCTGGTACGTCTTCTCGGCGCTCGGCATGTACCCGCAGAACCCGAGCCGCGCCGATCTGACGCTCACCGCGCCGCTGTTCCCGCACGCGGTGGTGCACACCGGGCACGGCAAGGAGATCACGATCGAGGCTCCGGCCGCGTCGGCGGACCACACGTACATCCACGGGCTGAAGGTCGACGGCCGCACGTCCACGAAGCCGTGGGTCGGTGACTCGCTGGTGGAGCACGGCGGGCGGCTGGACTTCACGCTGGGCACGACGCCCGACACCTCCTGGGGCAGCGCACCGGCCGACGCGCCGCCGTCCTTTCCCGGCGGCGGGCTGAAGTACTTCACCGGCGCGTCCCCGGACCGGCTGAAGGTCGAGCCGGGCGGTGACGGCGCGCAGACCGTGGTCAAGGTGCAGAGCCTGGAGACGAAGGCCACCACCGTGCACTGGGAGGCCCAGGTCCCGGCCGGGGTCACCGTGGCCCCGGCGGAGGGCGACTTCACGGTCCCCGCCGGCGGCGCGGCGCAGGCGAAGCTCACCGTGTCGGCGGGCAAGGACACGGCCGAGGGCTACTACACGGTCCCGGTGACGCTGAGCTCGTCGACGGGAACGGAGCTGCCGAAGACCTCGGCGGCGGTGACGGTCGCCGAGAGGAACGGGCTGCTGTGGAACCGCAACAGCACCGGCATCTCGGCGGACGACGAGAATCCGCAGGCCAACTTCGATGGCGAGGGCTGGAGTTACTCGGCAGAGGCGCTGGCGGCGGCCGGTGCGGAGCCGGGCGGCACGGTCTCCTCGGGCGGCTTCGACTTCACCTGGCCGAAGGTGAAGGCCGGTGACCCGGACAACATCGAGGTGGTCGGCACGAGCCCCCAGGTGCTCAACGTCCCCTCCGACGAGGACGACACGAAGCTGGCGTTCCTCGGGAGCGCGGCCGAGGGCAAGGCGTCGGGCACGGTGACGCTCACGTACACCGACGGCACCACGCAGCAGGCCGAGATCGGCTTCAGCGACTGGACGCTGGGCGGCGGCTCGCAGCAGCCGTCGTACGGGAACACGGTGGCGGTGCACACCGAGTACCGCGACGTGCAGGGCGGCGGCAAGGACCCGGTGGGCACCGAGGTCTTCGCGACCGCGCCCATCGCGCTCCAGGCCGGGAAGCGGCTCGCGTCCGTGACGCTGCCGGGCACCACGGACGGCGGGATCATCCACGTCTTCGCGGTGGCCACCGCCTGACCGGACCCGCACAACGGCAAGGGCCGTTCCCCCGCGCGGGGGAACGGCCCTTGCGGCGTCGTCAGACGAGGTCGAACCTGTCCAGGTTCATGACCTTGTCCCAGGCGGCGACGAAGTCGCGCACGAACTTCTCCTGGGCGTCGTCGCTCGCGTAGACCTCCGCGACGGCACGCAGTTCGGAGTTCGAGCCGAAGACCAGGTCGGCGCGGGTGCCGGTCCAGCGCACCTCACCGGTGACGGCGTCGCGGCCCTCGAAGGCGCTCTGGTCGTCGGCCGTGGACTTCCACGTCGTGCCCATGTCGAGCAGGTTGACGAAGAAGTCGTTGGTGAGGGTCTCCGGCGCGTCGGTGAACACACCGTGCGAGGTCTGCTGGTGGTTGGCGCCCAGCACGCGCAGACCGCCGACGAGGACCGTCATCTCGGGGGCGCTCAGGTTGAGCAGGTTCGCCCGGTCGAGCAGCAGGTACTCGGCGGGGAGCCGGTTGCCCTTGCCGAGGTAGTTGCGGAAGCCGTCGGCGACCGGCTCCAGCTCCACGAAGGACTCGACGTCGGTCTGCTCCTGCGTGGCGTCGACGCGGCCCGGGGTGAACGGGACCTCGATGTCCGTACCGGCGTCCTTGGCCGCCTTCTCGACTCCGGCCGCGCCCGCGAGGACGATCAGGTCGGCCAGCGAGACCTGCTTGCCGCCCTGCTGCTCCGCGTTGAAGGACTCCTGGACGGACTGGAGCGTACGCAGGACACCCGCGAGGCGGTCCGGGTCGTTGACCTCCCAGCCGCTCTGCGGTTCGAGGCGGATGCGCGCGCCGTTGGCGCCGCCGCGCTTGTCGCTGCCCCGGAAGGACGAGGCGGAGGCCCAGGCGGTGGAGACCAGCTCGGAGACGGACAGGCCGGAGGCGAGGACCTTGTCCTTGAGCACCGCGACGTCGGCGGCGTCGATCAGCTCGTGGGTGCGCTCGGGCAGCGGGTCCTGCCAGATCAGCGTCTCCTGCGGAACCTCGGGGCCGAGGTAGCGGACGACGGGGCCCATGTCGCGGTGGGTCAGCTTGAACCAGGCACGGGCGAAGGCGTCGGCGAACTCCTGCGGGTTCTCGTGGAAGCGCCGCGAGATCTGCTCGTACGCCGGGTCGAAGCGCAGCGACAGGTCGGTGGTGAGCATGGTCGGGGCGTGGCTCTTCGACGGGTCGTGCGCGTCGGGCACGGTGCCCGCGCCCGCGCCGTCCTTCGGCCGCCACTGGTGGGCGCCCGCGGGGCTCTTGAAGAGCTCCCACTCGTAGCCGAAGAGGATGTTGAAGAAGCTGTTGTCCCAGGTGGTGGGGGTGTCCGTCCAGATGCCTTCGAGGCCGCTGGTGATGGCGTCGCCGCCCTTGCCGGTGCCGTACGAGCTCTCCCAGCCGAGGCCCTGGCGCTCCATCGGCGCCGCCTCGGGGTCGGGGCCGACGGCGTCGGCGGGACCGGCTCCGTGCGTCTTGCCGAAGGTGTGGCCGCCGGCGATCAGGGCGACGGTCTCCTCGTCGTTCATCGCCATGCGGCGGAACGTCTCGCGGATGTCGCGGGCCGCGGCGATCGGGTCCGGGTTGCCGTTGGGGCCCTCCGGGTTGACGTAGATGAGGCCCATCTGCACGGCACCGAGCGGGTTCTCCAGCTCGCGGTCGCCGGTGTAGCGCTCGTCGCCGAGCCAGGTGGTCTCGGGGCCCCAGTACACGTCCTCGTCGGGCTCCCAGGCGTCCACGCGGCCGCCGCCGAAGCCGAAGGTCTTCAAGCCCATGGTCTCCAGGGCGACGTTCCCGGTGAGGACGAGCAGGTCGGCCCAGGAGAGGTTCTTGCCGTACTTCTTCTTGACCGGCCAGAGCAGCCGGCGCGCCTTGTCGAGGCTCGCGTTGTCCGGCCAGCTGTTCAGGGGGGCGAAGCGCTGCTGGCCGGAACCGGCGCCGCCGCGGCCGTCGCTGATGCGGTACGTGCCGGCGCTGTGCCAGGCCATCCGGACCATGAAGGGGCCGTAGTTGCCGAAGTCGGCGGGCCACCAGTCCTGCGACGTCGTCAGCACCTCGGCGATGTCCCGCTTGACGGCGGGCAGGTCCAGGGCGTTGAAGGCCGCGGCGTAGTCGAAGTCCTCGCCGAGCGGGTTGGCCACGGCGGGGTTCTTGGCGAGAATCCGCACGTTGAGCCGCTCCGGCCACCACTGGCGGTTGCCGCCGCCCTGGGTGGGGTGCGGCGCGCGACCGTGCGCGACGGGGCAGCCGCCGGCCTCCTCCGACTTGGGGTCGGTGACGATCGCGTCGTGGTTCTCAGTCATGGAATTCCTTCCGGACGGGGCGGATCTCGTTGCTCTGAGAATGCGAGGGGGCTGGCCCGACCGGTCTCGCCCGGAGGGCGTCCTGCCCTGACTTCGGCCGGAACCGATCCTACGATGGACCTTGTCCAAGTCAATACGAACACGCGATGGAATGGATCAACGGCGTCAGCGGCACCGAACGCGTGTTCAGGAAAGCTGGAGCCGCCGTCCGGTCAGCCCTCGCCCCGCCGGTGCACGCTGACCGCGTAACCGCCGCCGTCGTACGGGGCGGCGTCCCAGGTGGCGAAGCGGTCCACGGAGGTGAGCCCGGCGGCGGCGCAGTGGGTGTCGTACTCGGCGAGCGTGAGGCCGGGCGGTACGGGGAGGTGGGCCGCGTCCAGGCCGAACCCGGCGACCAGCAGACCGCCCGGTCGCAGCGCTCCGGCGAGGCGGGCGACGACGGCGCCCTCGGTGCCGGGGGCGAGCAGCGCCATCACGTTGCCCGCGGCGACGACGAGGTCGAACCCCGGTTCGATGGAGAGCGCGTCCGGGTCGAACGCGGCCAGGTCGGCGCGGAACCAGGGCAGCTCCGGCGCCTGCTTGCGCGCGACGGCCAGCATGGAGGCGTCGACGTCCACCCCGGTGCAGTCGTACCCGAGCTCCGCGAGCCGGATCGCGACCCGGCCGGTGCCGCAGCCGGCGTCCAGGACCCGCGCCCCGGCGGGCACCAGGGCGGCGCAGAACCGCGCCTCGCCGTGCATGTCCTTGCCGCTGCGGGCCAGGGCCGCGAAGCGGGCGGCGTAGTCCTCGCCCGAGGTGTCTCCGGTCAGTTCGCTCCAGCGGTTCATGCGGGCCACTGTAAACGGGGACGTGGTCAGCCCGACTTCGGCGGGCGGTGGGCGTCGAAGGCGAAGACGGTGTTCCGGGCGGCCGCCACGATCACCACGCGTCCGGCGACGGTCACGCGGGGGCTCGCGCCCTCCTGCCCGGTCAGGCCGTCGGCTCTCGGGTCCGTCGCCCACAGCACCGTGCCGTCGGACGGGGAGAGGGCGACCACGCGGCCGGTGGCGGAGCTGAAGAGCAGGGCGCCGTCCCCCGCCGCGGGGCCCGACGCGCCCTCCACACTGGTCTGCCGGGACCACTTCTTCCGGCCGGTGGCGGGGTCGAACGCGGTGACGCGGCCGGTCTGCCCGCTCACGTACACGACGCCGTCCGCCATGCCGGGCGTGCCCTCGTACGTGGTGTCCAGCGGCTCGCTCGTGGTCTTCCCGGAGGCCGGATCGACCCGCATCACCGCGTCGTAGCCGTTGAGCGCCGCGCCCTCGGTGCGCTCCCGGAGCAGGACGAGCCGGCCGCCGTCGGCGCCCACGGGAACGCCGGGCCCGTCCAGCGCGACGGCCCGGCCCCAGGTCCCCTTGGCCCGGTCGAGCACATGGACGACCGGGTGCCTCACCGTCAGAGCCTGGACCTCCGCGTCCGTCACGCACATGGCGAGCAGAGCGTCGCCCGCCGGGACGGGGGCGCACCGGGAACCGCCGGGAAAGGACGCCGTCCAGATGAGCTCGCCGCTGTGCGCGTCCCGGGCTTCGAAGGCGTCGTCCGAGGCGTTGACGGTGATCACGGTGGAGCCGGTCACGACGGCGTCCTGGGTCCGGCCCGTGACGGCCGTCGACTGGGCGCCGGAGACCGTGGACCACAGCTCCTTGCCGCTGTCGGCGTCGACGGCGACCACCTCGTCGCCCCGCGCCCGGGGGTCGTCCTGGGCGGCGAACCGGTAGCCGATCACGGTGTCGTCGGTGGCGCCCACCATGTGCATGCCCTGGACGGGGACGCCCGGGCTCTTCACCGTCCAGGCGCGCGAGCCGTCCCGCACGTCGATCCGGGTGGCGACGACGCCGCCGCCTCCGCAGAACACCGCCTCGCCGCGCGCGACGCACCGCAGCTCGTCGGGGATGTCCTCCTGCCCGCCGGGCACGGTCACGCGCCAGGGCGTGAAACCGCCGGGCAGGGTGCCCGCGGGCGCGGCGACCGTACGGGCCTTGCCCTCGTCCGGCTCCTCGCCGAAGCCGCCCGCGCGGAGGGCGGCCACTCCCCCGCCGATCGCGGCCACGGCGACCGCCGCCGCGAGCACGGTCCGCCAGCGGCCGCGCGGCCGCGGCCCGCCGAGGGGGCCGGTCCGCTCCGGGGCGGGGGCGCCGGGCGCCGGGGTGTCGCGTGTGGCCAGGTGGTGCTGGGTGGCCACGTCCCGGGTGCGGCCGGGGGTGCGCCCGGCAGCCGCCGCGCCGCCGAGGTCGGCGGGCAGGTCCCGTAGCAGCTCCAGGAGCTCGTCGGCCGAGGGCCTGCCCTCCGGCTCCTTGACCAGGCACGGTTCCACGACGGCGCGCAGCGGCCCCGGCACGGCGTCCAGCGAGGGTTCCTCGTGCACCACCTGGTAGGCCGTGAGGTAGGGGCTGTCCGCGTCGAAGGGGCCGTGGCCCGTGGCCGCGTACACCAGGAGGGTCGCCAGCGAGAAGACGTCGGAGCGTGGTCCGACGCCGCGCGGCGCCTGGAGCTGTTCCGGCGACATGAAGGGCGGGGTGCCGATGACGCGTCCGGTCATGGTCAGGGTCTGCTGGTCCGCGGCGCGCGAGATGCCGAAGTCGATGACGCGCGGCCCCTCGGGGGACAGCACCACGTTCGACGGCTTCAGGTCGCGGTGGACGACCCCGACGCGGTGGATGTCGCGCAGCGCCTCGGCGAGCCCGATGGCCAGGTTGCGCAGTCCGGCCCCGTTCAGCGGGCCCTCGGCGGCGATGCGCTCGGCGAGGGTGGGGCCCTCGATGTAGGTGGTGGCCATCCAGGGCTGTTCGGCCTCGGGTGCGGCGTCCACCACGGCGGCGGTGAAGGCGCCGCTGACCCGGCGTGCCGCCGCGACCTCCTGGCGGAAGCGGGTGCGGAATTCGCTGTCGCCGGCGAAGTGCTGGTGGATCAGCTTGATCGCGACGGGCCGGCCGGAGCTCGTGCGGGCCAGGAAGACCGTGCCCATGCCCCCTGAACCGAGCCGCGCCTCCAGCGGATAACCGCCGATCTCGGCTGGATCGCCTGCGCGCAGCGACACTCTTCCCGACCTCTCGTCCCCGTGGGCCTCGGCCGTCACGGACCACCCGTCTGTGCTGGACACAAACTAGCCGCAGGGTGGTGCGGTCCGGCAACGCGGGTGAACGGGTACGGGCCGGTACGCGGCGCGGGCTGCCCCGGCCGGAACCGGGGCAGCCGTCGAGGCGGGCGGGTCAGCGGGTCAGCAGGGGCCCAGGTCCTGCCAGACGCCCCATTCGCCGGTGGAGCCGGGCGTCTCGTTCTGGGTCCACCACTTGGCCTTCCAGGTGTGTCCCCCGTACGAGACCGTGGCGCCGCCGGTGTAGACGGCGCTGCTGCTCCACGCGGCGGCGGTGCAGGTGCCGGTGGGGGGCGGCGTGGTCGGCGGAGTGGTGGTGGGCGGGGTGACGCCCGCGAACCTCACCGAGTACTTCGCGAAGTCCCAGTCGGCCTGCGCCACGCTGCTGCACGTGCCGGACGTCTTGCCGTTGTTGTCGGGCGGGGTGCACTGGCGGTCGCGGTTGAGGGACCAGAAGGTGAAGCGGTCCATGTGGTGGCTGGTGGCGAAGTCCAGGACGGTCTGGAAGTCGGCCTGGGTGAAGTACTCGCCGGTGTCGCTCCGGCCGTTCATGCCGGAGAAGCCCTCGTGGGCGTACGCGGTGGCTTCGTCCCAGCCGAAGGTGGTGCGCAGGATGGAGTTGAAGTTGGTCAGGGCGCCGGTCTGGGCGGCGGCGCCGTTGAAGCCGCCGTCGAACGGCATGATGGAGAAGTTGTTCGGCGTGAAGCCCTGCGCCTTCGCCTCGTTGAGCATCTGCTTCCCGAACCAGCCGGTGCCGTCGGCGGTGGCCGCCGTGGTGACCGAGACGTAGAGGCCGGGGTTGTTCTGCTGGAGGATCTTGGCCGCGCCGATCTCGCGGGCGATGGCGGCCGTGTTCTCGTACTCCGGCTCCTCCAGGTCGAAGTCGATGGCCTTCAGCTGGTACTTGGTGATGACCTGCTGGTACGCGGCGGCGGTGGAGGCCGCGTCGGAACAGGTCTGGCCGAGCTTCGTTCCCCCGTAGCCGCCGATGGAGACCGACACGTCGCCGCCCTTGGCGCGGATCGCGCTGATGACGGAGGCGACCGCGGTGTCCGAGGAGACCGGCGACGTTCCGTCCCAGGTGGGGCTGCAGCCGCCGCCGTTGGGAGCCAGGATGAAGGCCAGCTGGAACGCCTTGAGGCCGGTGGCGTCCATGATGGCGCCCGCGTCCGGCGGGTTGTTGTCGTGCGGCATCAGGTAGGGCGCGGCGGCGTACCACCGGTTCGACAGCGCGGTGGCGTCGGCGGACGCACCCGATGCCTGCTGCGCGGCGAAGGCCGCGAGTCCTGCGGTGGCCAGGGCGGCGGTGGCCACGCCGGAGAGCAGAGCGCGAAGACGTCTCATGGAGGCTCCTGTCGGGAGAAGGTGCCGCCAGAATCGAAGGATGACGCATTCACGTCAATGTGCTGGCCTAGACCATTGCGCATTCTTGAAGTTCCCACCGGGTCCCTGCCTGCCGCGTGACCGATATCAGAACATGCCCCGTCCGCATTACGGGTCTCTCGGCTAGGGTGTCGCGCGTGTCCTTCCCTCTCGCCTTCCGTCATCTCGTGGACGACGCCGCGGTCTTCCCGCCCGGCCTGGCTCCACTGCCGCGTGCCGTGACCGAGCACGCCGGGCATCTCGCGTCAGGCCACGCCGAGCTCGTGGGCCCGTTCGTGATCGGCGCCGACCGGCTCGGCGAACTGGCCGGGCAGGCCGGGCCGGACCTCTTCCCCGACGGCCTGCGCGTGAGCGTGGTGGCCGGGCCGGCCGCGCTCCCGGAGGTCCTGACCGCGTTCGCGGGAACCGACCGGCTGGGGCCGGCGGCCATCGAGTTCAAGCCGGACCCCGCCCGGCCGCTCGGGCCGCAGATCGAGGAGCTGGCCGCGCTCGGCTTCCCCGGCACGGTGTACGTGGAGGTGCCGCGTCCCGGCACGCCGTCCTGGGAGCAGGCCCTCGCACTGGTGGTACGACACGGCTTCCGGCTGAAGTTCCGCACCGGCGGGACCGAGGCGGCGGCGTTCCCGGACGAGGACGAGGTGGCGGCGTGGATCCACGAGGCCGTCGCCTCGGGCGCCGCCTTCAAGTGCACGGCCGGGCTGCACCACGCGGTCCGGCACACCGCGGCCGCCACCGGTTTCGAGCACCACGGCTATCTCAACGTGCTCCTGGCGGCGGCCCGGGCCCGCGCCGGAGCCCCCCTGTCCGGTGTCCGTGCGGCCCTCGCCGAACGCGACCCGGAGGCGCTGGCGCGTGCGGTGACCGCACTCCCGGCCGGCGGGGCCGCCGCCGCGCGGGAGGCGTTCGTCTCGTACGGGTCGTGCAGCGTGCTCGAACCGCTGGAAGACCTCACCGCCCTGGGCCTGCTCGGCCCCGCGACCGACAACGATTCCGAAGGACCCCACGCATGAGCACCCACCCCGTCACCTGGGCCGAGGCCGCGGCCGGCAGCGCGTACGACGTCGACAACCTCCCGTACGCCGTCTTCTCGACCGCGGACACCTCCCCGCGCATCGGCGTCCGCATCGGCGACCACGTCCTGGACCTGGGCGCCGCGGCCACCGGCCTGCGCCCCGACTGGGCGCCGCTGCTCGACGCGCCCGCGCTCAACCCGCTGATGGCCGCCGGTGCGACGGTCTGGGGGCGGGTCCGGGCCTGGGCGACCGAACTGCTCACCGACACCGCGTACCGCGACCGCGTCCGCCTCGTGCCGCTGGCCGAGGTCACCCTGCACCTGCCGTTCGAGGTCGGGGACTACGTCGACTACTACGCGTCCGTGGACCACGCCACGAACGTCGGGCGGATCTTCCGGCCCGACGGGGACGCCCTGATGCCCAACTGGCGCCACCTGCCGGTCGCTTACCACGGGCGCGCGGGCTCCGTCATCGTCTCGGGCACCCCGGTGCACCGCCCCGCCGGACAGCGCAAGGCGCCCACCGACCCCGCACCCACATTCGGCCCGTCGCTGCGCCTGGACATCGAGGCCGAACTCGGCTTCGTCGTCGGCCGCACGGTCCCGCTCGGGCAGCGGGTCGCGACCTCCGAGTTCACCGAGACCGTGTTCGGCGTCACCGGAGTCAACGACTGGTCCTCGCGCGACATCCAGGCATGGGAGTACGTGCCGCTGGGCCCCAACCTCGGCAAGTCCTTCGCCACCAGCATCAGCGCCTGGGTCACCCCGCTCGCCGCTCTCGAACACGCCCGCACCGACCTGCCCGGCCAGAACCCCGCCGTACTGCCCTACCTGCGCGAGGAAGGCCCGTCGGGCTACGACATCGACGTGGAGGTCGAGGTCAACGGCACGGTGGTGGCGCGCCCGCCGTACGCGTCCATGTACTGGTCACCCGCGCAGATGCTGGCCCACCTCACGGTCAACGGCGCCTCCCTGCGGGTCGGGGACTTCTACGCGTCGGGCACCATCTCCGGCCCCGAGAAGCACCAGCGCGGCTCGTTCCTCGAACTGTCCTGGGGCGGCAAGGAGACCTGGACCGCGGGCGGTGAGGAGCGCACGTTCCTGGAGGACGGCGACGAGGTCGTCCTGCGCTACTCGGCTCCGGGCGCGCGGGGGCGCATCGGCCTGGGCGAGGTCCGTGGCAGGATCCTCCCCACCATCCGGCCGCTCCCCGAAGAGGTGGAATGACACCGCCGAACGACTCCGAGAGCGGCGGCTCGCAGACCCTGGAGCGCGGACTCGCCCTCCTGGTCGAGCTGAGCCGCCACCCGGAGGGGCTGTCGACCAGCCAGGTGTCGGCCGCGACCGGGTTCCACCGCTCCATCGCGCACCGGCTGCTCGTCTCGCTCCACCGGACGGGCTTCGCCGCGCGCGACGACAGCGGCCGCTACACCGTGGGCCCGGCCGTGACCGGCCTCCTCGGCGGCACCGGACCCAGCCTGCGGACCGTCGCGGAGCCCGTGCTGCACCGCCTCGCCCGCCGCCTGGACGCCACCGCGAGCCTGGTCGAGGCCATCGGCACCGCCGCCGTCACCACGGTGGTGGCCGAACCGCCGACGGACGGCCCCCTGTTCTGGTACCGCAAGGGCAGCCGCGACCCCCTGGACCACGGCTCCGGCGGCCTGGCCGCGCTGGCCTCCGGCCCCCCGCGCGCCGCCGAACCGCCCCGCGTCCAGGCGATCCGCGAGACCGGCTGCGTCATCACCCACAGCGAGGTCAACATCGGCGCCCACGGCATCGCGGCCCCCCTGCCGGGCTGGCCGGTCCGGGCCGCGATCAACGTGGTCACCTCCGACCCCGACCTCGCCGAACGAGCTGTCCCCCACGTCCTGGAAGCCGCCGCCGCGATCGGCACCCTGCGCGACCACCTCGGCGAGGGGTGAGCGCGGCGCCCCGTCAGGCGGCGCGGCGGGCGTGGGCGCCGGGGCGCCGGGCCGGAGCGGACCTGTTGCGGCGCTCCAGTACGGACCAGCAGGCGACGGCGCCCGTGAGCGCGGGGGCCGCGACGCAGACGGCGGGCGCCGCCTCCGCCATCGAGCACACCGCCCACACGACCCCGGCGGCGAGGCCCGCCCCGGCGGCCTCGCGCAGTTCCCGGCCACCGCGCCGGAGAGCGGAGGCCCCGACCCCGGTGGCCTCGACGCGCAGGCGCCTGATCAGCGCGACGAGCAGGAAGGCCGTCCCCAGCAGCGCGAGGACATGGGCGGGCTCCTCGTAGGCCCCGGCGATCGTCGCCAGGAGCAGCCCGAACAGCGCACCACCGGCCCACGGGTACCACCGGGGGGCGCGGAACGCCTGTGTGTTCTCCGGCGGCGGAGCGTCTTGGGACATGAGCCTCTGTCTTTCGGGCCGGACGACTGATGCAGAGCGCCAGCTTGACATGCCGCCCATTCGGGACGGAACGCCCCCTGCCGCCGGGGCGCGGAAGGGCCGGTGCCGGCTCCTCCCGAAGCCCGCACCGGCCCGTCGCGGCCGCCCGCCTCCCGCTCGCCGGGCGGCCGCCCCTCAGCAGCCGATCGGCTCGGAGCCGACCGCCACGTCGTCGAACCACAGGGTGTCGTCGCCGACCCCGTAGCTCTCCCAGCCGAGCCGCAGGGCGGTGGGCCGGGGCGGGGTGGTCCGCGAGAGCCACTGGTCGTCCACGTCACGCGTGGGGACGCCGTCGGCGTGCAGGCCGGGCACCTGCTCGTCGCCCAGCCAGGTGTCGAGCCCCGGAGCCGTGGTGTCGACGGCGAACCGCAGGCACTGCCAGCTGCCCGTCGGCAGGGGCCTGCTCAGCCCCACCCCGGTCGGACTCTGCGCCGGGAGCGTCGCGTCGTCGGTCTCCCGGTTCCACTGGAGCGCCCCGTTCTGCCCGCCGATCCGCAGCGCCTTGCCGCCCTGGGAGCTGTCGGGCATCGACACGAAGGCGACGTGCGCGGCCGGGAGCACCGTGGTGTGCCGCACCCACATGCGCACGTACAGCACGGGACCCACGTTCGAGAGGTCCGCGGTGGAGGCCACGAAGGCGTGGTTGCAGTACCCCGCCTTCCCGTCCAGCCGCAGCGAGCGCGTGCCGCTGTGCGCGGTCGCCGTGTCCACGGCCGCCGTCCCGGTGCCCTGGCAGTCGGGCGCGGTGAACCGCCAGTTCCCGGCGGGTGCCGAACCGGTCTGGTCCTCGAAGTCGTCGCAGACGACCGCGTCGCCGCACTCGGCGGAGGGCGGTGTGGTGGGCGGCGGCGTCGTCGGGGGCGGAGTGGTCGGGGGCGTGGTGTCATCGCCCCCGCAGGAGACGCCGTTGAGCGCGAAGTCGGTGGGCGCGGGGCCGCCCGACTGCGAGGTCCCCTGCACCCCGAAGGAGACGGTGCCGCCCTCGGCCACCGCGCCGTTCCACGCCGTGCTGACCGCGGTCACGGCGTGGCCGGTCTGCGTGACGGTGGCGTTCCAGCCGGAGGTGACCTGCTGGTCTCCGTCGTACGTCCAGGTCAGCTGCCAGTCGCTGAGCGCCGGGCCCTCGTTGGTGACACTGACCTCGGCGGTGTAGCCGCCGGTCCACTCGTTGGCGGTGTAGTCGACCTGGCACCCGGGCGCGGACTCCGCCGCCGCGGCCGGTCCCCCGTCGGGCATGGCGACGAGGAGCGACAGGGCCAGCGCGACGACGGAGCCGGCCGCCGTCCAGGTTCTGCGCGGTAAGCGGCGGGGGTGGATGGTCATGGTGCGCCTCCTCGGGGCGTGGGGAAGAAATGTGGGAGCGCTCCCATGTATGACAGCGGCTTGACGAGACACTGTCAATACAATGGCGGACGGAGACTTCCGAGGGTCCGAAAGTTTCGCCACACGATCTCCCGCGAGGACGCCACCTTGGCCCGTCACGCATTCGCGACCTGCCGACGCACAGCACCCCGTGCCCGCTGAAGTGCACCTTTTCCTCCGAACCGGGTGCCGCATCGGACCGACGCTTTCGAAATACTTGCCGAAACTATTGACAGTCACCCGACGGGACCAAAAACTCCGTGCTCAGGCCCGGCCGTACCGCCCGTGCGGCCGGAACTCCCTGAACCTGGAGGACAGTTCATGCGTCTCCGATTCCACCGCCGCCCGGCCGCCCTGGCGGCGGGGCTCGTGCTCGCCGCGGCGAGTTCGCTGGGTCTTACCGCCACGGCCGCCGCCCCGGCCCAGGCCGCCGCCTGCAACGGATACGTGGGCCTGACGTTCGACGACGGCCCGTCCAACGACCACACCCCCGCCCTGCTCAACGCCCTCAAGCAGAACGGCCTGCGGGCGACCATGTTCAACGAGGGGCAGTTCGCCGCCGCGTACCCGGCGCAGGTGAAGGCCCAGGTCGACGCGGGCATGTGGGTAGGCAACCACAGCTACACCCACCCCCACCTCACCCAGCAGAGCCAGGCGCAGATCGACTCGGAGCTCTCCCGGACCCAGCAGGCCATCGCGGCCGCGGGCGGCGGCACACCGAAGCTGTTCCGGCCGCCGTACGGGGAGACCAACGCCACGCTCAAGACCGTCGAGGCCAAGTACGGGCTCACGGAGGTGATCTGGGACGTCGACTCGCAGGACTGGAACGGAGCGAGCACCGACGCCATCGTCCAAGCCGTGTCGCGCCTCTCCAGCGGCCAGGTCATCCTGATGCACGAGTGGCCCGCCAACACCCTGGCCGCCATTCCGCGCATCGCCCAGTCGCTCGCCTCCCGAGGCCTGTGCTCCGGCATGATCTCGCCGCAGACCGGGCGGGCCGTCGCCCCCGACGGCAGCAGCGGCGGAGGCGACGGCGGGAACACCGGCGGCTGCACGGCCACCCTGTCCGCGGGCCAGAGCTGGGGCGACCGCTACAACCTCAACGTCGCGGTCTCCGGCTCCAGCAACTGGACCGTGACGATGAACGTGCCGTCGCCGGAGAAGATCCTCTCCACCTGGAACATCAGCGCCAGTTACCCCAGCGCCCAGGTGCTCACCGCCAAACCCAACGGCAGCGGCAACAACTTCGGCGTGACCATCCAGACCAACGGCAACTGGACCTGGCCCACGGTCTCCTGCAGCGCGGGCTGAACCGCCCGTCCCCCATGGTGAAGCGCCCCGCACCCGTGTGCGGGGCGCTTCGCCGTGCCCCCGGAACGGGGTGAGCTGCCGGAAACCAGTCGTTCACCCCGCCGTGGACTCCGGTGAAACAACCGGTTCCTAGCGTCTCCGCCCATGGATGCGACGCTGGATACGACGCTGTATACGCCCCCGGACACGGCGCCGGGCGCGGAGCCCGTGCCCTCGCTCCGCGAGACGGTGTACGGGCAGTTGCGCGCGGCCGTGCTCGACGGCGGGTTCGGGCCGCGCGAACGGCTGGCCGAGACGCGGCTCGCCGCGCGCTTCCGCGTTTCGCGGACCCCGGTGCGCGAGGCCCTGGCCCGCCTGCTCGCGGACGGCCTGATCGAACGCGGGGACGGCGGCTTCTTCGTCACGATCCCCAACCTGGCCCAGCTGCGCGACCTCTACGAACTGCGCGTCACCCTGGAACTGCGCGGCATCGCCCGCGCCATCGAGGACCCGTCCGTGCGGCACGACCCGGCCGTGCTCCAGGCCGAACTGGACCGCTGGTACGCCATGCGCGAGCGGCCCCCGGCCCCCGATCCCCGCTTCGTCGTCCAGGACGAGCGCTTCCACGCCGAGCTCTCCCGCGCCGCCGGGAACCCCGCCCTGACGGACGCCCTCGTGGCCGTCGGCGAGCGCATCCGCCGGGTCCGGATGTACGACTTCCTCACCCCGGACCGGATCGGGACGACGGTCACCGAGCACATCGAGATCATGGAGGCCGTCCGCGACGGACGCCTCGACGACGGCCACCGCGCCCTGCACGCCCATGTCGGCGACTCCATGGCCGTCGTCCTCGAACGGGCCCGGCGCGCCATGACGCAGATGGCCCTGCACGCCGACCGCCTCTGAAACCCCGGCGGCCGACGACGTCCGCCCCGTCCTCAGCACGGCCTTCCCTCCGTACACCGCTCTCCGAAGGGCTGCCCATGAGTACGACCGAGTCACGTGCGACGTCCACACCACCGACCGCCCCCACCAAGAGCCGGGCGACGAGCGAGACCCTGGAGGACTACACCCTCCGGTTCGCGCCCAGGAGTTACCGCCGCTGGACCCCCGCGGTCGTGGCCACCACCGCCCTGGGCGGGATCGCCTACATGGCCGACTTCTCGATCGGCGCGGGCATCGGCCTGGCCCACGGCACCGGGAACGCGCTGCTGGCCATCGCGGTCGCCGCGGTCGTCATCTTCGCCACCGGCTTCCCGCTGGCCTACTACGGCGCCCGGTACAACCTCGACCTGGACCTGATCACCCGGGGCTCCGGCTTCGGCTACTACGGCTCGGTCCTCACGAGTGTCATCTTCGCCAGCTTCACCTTCATCTTCTTCGCCCTCGAAGGCTCGATCATGGCGCAGGGCCTGGAACTGGGCCTCGGACTGCCGCTCTGGCTCGGCTATCTGGTCTCCACGCTGATGGTCATCCCGCTGGTGATCTACGGTATGTCGGCGCTCAGCAAGCTCCAGGTGTGGACGACGCCGGTCTGGCTGCTGCTCATGGTCGGCCCCCTGGTCTATCTGGTCGCCACCGACCCCGGCACCGTCGACCGGTTCCTCTCGTACGCCGGAACCGACGGCAAGGGGGGCATCGACACCGCGTCCGTGCTCCTCGGTGCGGGGGTGTGCCTCTCGCTCATCGCGCAGATCGGCGAGCAGATCGACTACCTGCGCTTCATGCCGCCGAAGACCGAGGCGAACAAGCGCACCTGGTGGGCCGCCGTGGTCATGGCCGGACCCGGATGGGTGGTGCTCGGCGCGCTCAAGCAGGCCATCGGGGTGTTCCTCGCCGTGTACATCATCGCGAAGGTGGGAGCCACCGCCGCGCCCGAGCCGATCCAGCAGTTCCGGGGCGCCTTCGACGCGATGATGCCGTCCTGGCTGGTCGTCCCGCTGGCCGTGGTCCTGGTGGTCATCAGCCAGATCAAGATCAACGTCACCAACGCGTACTCCGGCTCGCTCGCCTGGACCAACTCCTTCACCCGGGTCACCCGGCACTACCCCGGCCGGCTGGTCTTCGTGCTGGTCAACCTCGGCTTCGCGCTCGCGCTGATGGAGGCCGACATGTTCAGCTTCCTCAACGACATCCTCGGCTTCTACTCCAACTGCGCCATCGCCTGGATCGTCACCGTCGCCACCGACATCGGCGTCAACAAGTACCTGCTGCGGATCTCACCGCTCCGGCCGGAGTTCCGCCGGGGCATGCTGTACGCGGTCAACCCCGTCGGCGTGGTCGCGTTCACCGCCGCCTCCGGCCTGTCGATCGCGATGTACTTCCACGCGCTGGGCGACACCCTCCAGCCGTACTCCCCCGTCGCCGCCGCCGTCATCGCCTTCGTGCTGACGCCCCTGGTCGCCTTTGTCACCAAGGGCCGCTACTACCTGCGCCGCACCGACGACGGCCTGGACGAGCCGATGCTCGACGCGGACGGCAACCCGAGCGCGGTGACCTACGACTGCCACGTCTGCCACCAGTCGTACGAACGCCCCGACCTCGCCGCCTGCGCCACCCATGACGCGGTCGTCTGCTCGCTCTGCCTGAGCACCGACGGCGTGGGTGACCACGTGCTGCCCGCACAGCCTCCGCTCGCCTGAACCCCGGCCCCGTACCCAGGAGTTGCCGTCATGTTCGACACCCTGCTCATCGCCAACCGCGGCGAGATCGCCTGCCGGGTCATCCGCAGCGCCGAAGCCCTCGGCCTGCGCACGGTGGCCGTGTACTCCGACGCCGACCGCACCGCCCCGCACGTCCGCCTCGCCGACGAGGCCGTGCGCCTCGGCCCCGCCCCCGCCGCCGAGAGCTATCTGCGCGCGGACGCGGTCCTGGAGGCCGCCCTCGCCACCGGGGCCGGGGCGGTCCATCCCGGCTACGGCTTCCTGTCCGAGAACACGGCGTTCGCCGCCTCCGTGGAGAAGGCGGGCCTCGCGTTCGTCGGCCCCACGCCCGCCCAGCTGGAGGTGTTCGGCGCCAAGCACACCGCACGGGCCGCGGCGCTCGCGGCGGGCGTGCCGCTGCTGCCCGGCAGCGGGCTCCTCGCCGACGAGGAGGAGGCCCTGCGCGCGGCGGAGCGGACCGGCTATCCGGTGATGCTCAAGGCGACCGGCGGCGGAGGCGGCATCGGCATGCAGGCGTGTGCCGGGCCCGCGGAGCTGCGGGACGCCTTCGCCCGGGTGTCCCGGCTGGCCCGTGGCAGCTTCGCCGACGGCGGGGTCTTCCTGGAGCGCTACGTGGAGCGCGCCCGCCACGTCGAGGTACAGGTCTTCGGGGACGGCGCCGGGTCCGTCGTGGTGCTCGGCGACCGCGACTGCTCCCTCCAGCGCCGCAACCAGAAGGTGCTGGAAGAGGCCCCGGCCCCGGACCTGCCGCCCGGCCTGCGCTCCGTACTCCACACCGCCGCCCGCGAGTTGTGCGCCTCGGTGGACTACCGGTCGGCCGGGACCGTGGAGTTCGTCTACGACCCGGTGCGCGAGGAGGCGTACTTCCTGGAGGTCAACACCCGCCTCCAGGTGGAGCATCCGGTGACCGAGGAGATCCACGGCATCGACCTCGTCGCCTGGATGCTGCGCCTCGCGCGCGGCGAGAGCGGGTTCCTGACGGAGCCGCCCGCCCGGGGCCACGCGGTCGAGGCGCGGATCTACGCCGAGGACCCGGCCCGGGACCACCGGCCCAGCTCGGGCCTGCTGACCCGGGTCGGATTCCCGCAGGGCGTACGGGTGGACGGCTGGGCGGAGACCGGGCAGCACGTCTCCTCGGCGTACGACCCGATGCTCGCCAAGGTCGTCGCGACCGGGGACACCCGGGCGGAGGCGTTCGCCCGGCTGGCCGAGGCCCTGGACGGGACGGTGGTGGACGGGGTGGAGACCAACCTGGGGCTGCTGCGCGCCGCCTGCCGCGAACCGGTCGTGCTCGACGCCCGGCACACCACGGCGACCCTGGCCGGTCTGCGCGATCCGCGCCCCCGCATCGACGTGGAACGCGGCGGTGCCCAGACCACGGTGCAGGACTGGCCGGGGCGCACCGGCCACTGGGAGGTCGGCATACCGCCCGGCGGCCCGATGGACGACCTCTCGTTCCGCCTCGGCAACAGGGCGGTCGGCAACCCGGAGGGCGCCCCCGGCCTGGAGTGCACGCTGGAGGGCCCGGCGCTGCGCTTCTCCGCGCCGGCCACCGTCTGCGTCACCGGGGCCCCCGCCGCGGTCACCGTGGACGGCCGCCCGGCCTCCATGTGGGAGCCGGTCGAGCTCGCCGCCGGTCAGCTGCTGGACGTCGGCACCGCACGGGGCCCGGGGATGCGCACCTACGTCCTGGTGCGTGGCGGCCTCGACGTCCCCGCCTACCTGGGCAGCGCGGCCACCTTCACCCTGGGGGGCTTCGGCGGCCACGCGGGCCGCGCCCTGCGCACCGGTGACGTGCTGCGGCCCGACCGGCCCGGGGCAGCTGCGCCGGCGCCCGCCCCCGTCCCGGCCGCCTCGCGCCCGCACTTCGCCGCGCACTGGCGCATCGCGGTCAGCGAAGGGCCGCACGCCGCCCCGGACTTCCTCACCCGGGAGGGCATCGCGACGGTGTACGGGACGCACTGGAAGGTCTCCGCTCAGTCGGCGCGCACCGGGGTGCGTCTCGTCGGGCCCCGCCCCGAGTGGGCCCGTCCGGACGGCGGCGAGGCCGGGCTGCATCCGTCCAACGTGCACGACACCGCGTACTCCGTCGGCGCGGTCAACCTCACCGGGGACACCCCGGCGATCCTGGGCCCCGACGGGCCGAGCCTGGGCGGTTTCGCCTGCCCGGTCACCGTGGTGCGCGGCGAGCGGTGGAAGACGGGCCAGTTGCGCCCGGGCGACACCGTCCAGTTCGTGCCCGTCACCGAGCAGACCGCCGACGCCCTGCGCCGGACCCCGGCGCTCCTCACGCTCCCGGCCCCCGGGGGCCCGGACGGCGACGACGGCGTGCTCGGCCGCCGCCCCGCCGACGGCACGGCCCCGGAGGTCACCTACCGGCGGGGCGCCGACGACAACATCCTGGTCGAGTACGGCCCCATGACCCTCGACCTGGGCCTGCGGATGCGCGTCCACGCCCTCGCGGAGCACGTACGAGCGCTCGCGCCGCGCGGTCTCGTGGACGTCACTCCGGGCGTGCGCTCGCTGCATCTGCACACCGATCCGGACGTGCTGCCGCTGCGCACCCTGCTCGGTCTGCTGCGGGAGGCCGAGGACCTGTTGCCGGCCACCGCCGATCTGCGGGTGCCCAGCCGGGAGGTCCACCTTCCGCTGTCCTGGGACGACCCGACCGTGGCGGAGGCCATCGACCGCTACGCGGCCTCGGTGCGCGGGGACGCCCCCTGGAATCCGTCCAACATCGAGTTCATCCGCCGTATCAACGGCCTGGACAGCGTCGAGGAGGTACGCCGTACGGTCTTCGCCGCCCGCTATCTCGTCCTCGGGCTCGGCGACGTCTATCTCGGCGCCCCGGCCGCCACCCCGCTCGACCCCCGCCACCGCCTGGTGACCACCAAGTACAACCCGGCGCGCACCTGGACGGCGGAGGCCGGTGTGGGCATCGGGGGCTCCTACCTGTGCGTCTACGGGATGGAGAGTCCCGGCGGCTATCAGCTCATCGGCCGGACGGTCCCGGTGTGGGGCGGTCTGCGCCCGCCGCGCTCCTTCGCCGACGGCACGCCGTGGCTGCTGCGGTTCTTCGACCGGATCGTGTGGCATCCCGTCGATCCGGCCGAACTCCTGGACATCCGGGGGGACCTCGCCGCCGGGCGCACCGCTCTCGACATCCGTCCGGGGGTCTTCTCGCTCGCGGAGCACGAGGCGTTCCTGCGGGAGAACGCGGCGGACATCGCCGCCTTCCGCGACCGCCAGTCCGCCGCCTTCGAGACCGAGCGGCGGGCCTGGGAAGCGGCGGGCGAGTTCGCCCCGCGCGCGGAACCGGAGCCGGCCGCCGAAGTCACGGCCCCGCTCGCCCTCCCACCGGGCTCGGGCCTGGTCGAGGCCCCGCTGAGCTCCACCGTGTGGAAGGTGGAGGCCGGGCCCGGCACCCGAGTCGAGCCGGGACAGGCACTTCTGGTCCTGGAAGCCATGAAGATGGAGGTCGTGGTGCGCGCCCACGCGCAGGGCGTCGTCACCGACGTCCTCGTCACCCCCGGACAGCAGATCGACGCCGGCACGCCGCTGGCCGTCGTCGCACGAGAGGAAGCAGCGTGACCCAGAGCTGCGTCGCACGCGTCACCACCGCCTACCGCCGCATCGCCGAGACCGGCCGGCCGGAGGTGTGGATCCACCTGCGGCCGGAGGAGGAAGTCCTGGCGGAGGCCGCCGCCCTGGACGCCCGGCCGGCCACCGGGAAGCCGCTGCCGCTGGCGGGCGTCCTGCTCGCGGTGAAGGACAACATCGACGTGGCGGACCTGCCCACGACGGCCGGCTGCCCCGCTTTCGCCTACGTCCCGGACGCGTCCGCGACAGCCGTACAGCGGCTGCTGGACGCGGGCGCGCTCCTGCTGGGCAAGACCAATCTGGACCAGTTCGCCACCGGCCTGGTCGGGACGCGGAGCCCGTACGGTGCCGTGCGCAACGCCCTGCGCCCCGAGAAGATCTCCGGCGGATCCAGTTCCGGTTCGGCGGTCGCCGTGGCCCTCGGCATCGTGGACATCGCGCTCGGCACCGACACGGCGGGCTCGGGCCGCGTCCCCGCCGCCCTCAACGGCATCGTCGGCATCAAGCCCACGCTGGGGATCGTGCCCACCACCGGTGTGCTCCCCGCCGCCCGCCCCTACGACGCGGTCACGGTGTTCGCCCGCACCCTCACCGAGGCCCAGACGGCCATGGGCGTCATGACGGGACCGGACAGGGGCGACCCGCGTGGCCGGATCTGGCCCGACGACGTCCGCCTCTCCGCCCCGGCCCGGCCCCGGATCGCGGTGCCCCGGGACGAAGACCTCGCCCCGCTGTCGCCCGGGGGGCGCGCCGCGTTCGCGGCGGCCGTCAAGCAGGTGGAGGCGGTCGGCGCCACGACCGCCGTGGTCGACGTGTCACCGCTGCTGGAGGCAGCCCGGCTGCTCTACGACGGGGCGCTGGTCGCCGAACGCTACGCGGCCGTCGGCGATTTCCTCGCGGAGGGTCCTTCGGCGGTGGACCCCACGGTCGCCGGGATCATTCTCGCCGCCGCCACTCTGCCCGCCCACGCGCTGGCCGCCGACCAGGAACGGCTGGACCGGTACCGGGTGCGAGCGGCGAGGCTTCTGTCCGGCTACGACGCGCTGCTGCTGCCGACGACCACCGGGCATCCGGACATCGCCGAGGTGCTGGCCGATCCGGTGGGGGTCAACTCCAGGATGGGCACCTACACCAACTTCGTGAACCTCCTCGACATGGCGGCCGTCGCGGTCCCGGCCGGGGAAGCGGACGGCAGCCCGTTCGGGGTCAGCGTCATCACCCGCGCCTTCGAGGACCAGCCGGCCATCGACATCGCCGCCCTGCTCACCGGGGAACAGCGACCACACCCCCTGCCGGACGTGGGCATCGCCCTCGCCGTGTTCGGCGCCCACCTGACCGGACAGCCGCTCAACCATCAGCTCACCGACTCCGGTGCGCGATACGCGGGTGAAGTGACCACCGCCGCGTCCTACCGGCTCACGGCGCTCGCGACGACCCCGCCCAAACCGGGCCTCGTCCGTGCGGGGCCGGAAGCCGGGGCCGCGATCGCGGGTGAGCGCTGGCTCCTGTCGCCCGGCGCCCTCGGGCGCTTCCTCGCGGCGCTGCCGGCGCCCATGTCGCTGGGGCGCGTCGAACTCGACGACGGCAGCTGGGTCCTCGGCTTCCAGTGCGACCCGCTCGCCGCGGCGGGCGGCACCGACATCACGGAGCACCGCGGCTGGCGCGCCTACCTGGAGGCGGTGAACGCCTGAGGGGACGGGCGGCCGCCGCCACCCGGCGTACACCGAGTGGCGCGCCCGGTCCCGCGCCCCGATGCTGTTCCGGCGCCGCCCGTACACCCGCACCGAGAGGCTCGACATGCCCGTGGACGAACCCCCTCCCGCGGGCGGCACACGCGCGCGTCTGGAACTCCAGGCGATCCGGGCGCTGCTGGACGCCCAGCGCCGGCGCGTCACCCGGTACGCCGAGCGGTACGGGCCCCCCGCGCCCGACGCCGTGCCCCGGGCCCCGGAATCCGTCGTGGATCACCCGCCCACCGGTCAGGAGGTGCTCGACGCCCTCCCGGTGGCGGCCCTGCTGCTGGCCCCGGTGTTCGGCGAGGACGGCGAGGTCCGGGACGTCGTCCTCCTCGCCCGCAACGCCACCGCCCGCGCCGACGCCGACTCCCGGTTTCCCGGCGAGGCACTGCCCCCGTGGACCGGGCCGGTGTCGCTGTTCGAACGGGTCCCCTCGCTGGCCGCCACGGCCATCCCGCGCATGCTGGCCGACGCGCACCGCACGGGCGTGCCGCAGCAGAGCGACACGGTGGAGTGGCTGGTGAACGCGCGCACGGGGCCGGTGCGGGTCAGCGCGGAGGTCCGGATCGCGCCCTGCGGCCACCACTTCCTGCTCACCTGGGAACCGGGCGGCCGCCTCAGCATGGCCGCGGCGGCCCAGCAGCTGGTGCGCACGTGCTGGGCGGAGTGGAATCTCGCCGACGACGGCATCCAGCCGTCCCGGGGGTTCCGCCAGGTGCTGGGTCTGCCGGAGCACGTCCCGGTGCCCAGCCTGTCCGACCTGGCCGCCGCCACCACACCGGACTGCCTGTCCACGCTGTACCAGACGTTGTACGACGTCCTCCTGCGCAAGCGCGTCACCCAGTGCGAGCTGCGCTTCCGTGGCAGCGAGCGCATTTTCCGCATGGTCGCCGAGCCCGTGCGCATCGTGCCCGGCGGCCTGGTGTGGGCCCTGCGGGCGGTCCTGACCGACGTCACCACGGACCGGCGCAGGCGGGAGGCGACACAGCGGGCCGAGCGCCACGCGCGCCGCGAGCACGAGCGCGCCGAAGCGGTCGCGGAGATCGCCGGTGTCCTGCGCGACGCCGTGCTGCCGCACTTCCAGGACGAGCTGGACAGCTACGGCCTGGAGGCGGCGGCCGTCTACCGCCCCGACGCGCCCGGGGCCGGGGTCGGCGGCGACTGGTACAAGGCCCGCGGGCTGCCCGACGGGCGGCTGCTGCTCGCGTTGGGCGATGCCCGGGGCCACGGCCTGGACGCGGTCACCCTGATGGCCAAGCTACGTTACGCGCTCGCGGGGCTCGCGTACACCTCGGAGTCCGTGGAGCGGCTGACGGAGTGGCTCAACGAGGTGGCCTGCGCGGACGCCCGGGAATCCACCGCCACCGCGATCGTCGCCCGCTACCACCCCGAGCGCGCCCTGCTCCGCTGGACCTGCGCCGGGCATCCGCGCCCGGTGCTGCTGCGCGACGGGCGCGCCGCTCAGCTGCCGGCGCCCGCCGGAGGGCCCGGGCTCACCCTGGGCGTGCTGCCGGGGACCTCGTACCAGGCCAGCGAGACGAAGTTGGAGCGGGGCGACATCGTCCTGATGTACTCGGACGGACTGACCGAGCGCCGTCCGGCCGACCCCGACCAGGACGCGCTCCGTTTCCTCCGCGCGGCCGAGAGCTGCTTCCGGGAGTCCGCGCCGAACCCCGGCAACGCCAGGCTCCAGGACTACGTCGAACGGCTCGTGGCCCGCATGGACGGCCACCACCGCACCGACGACGCGACGCTCCTGGCCCTGCGCCGGCCGTGACCGGCGCAGACGGTGTCAGTGGGCTCCCGTAGTGTTCCGGCCATCACTCACCGCCTGGAAGGACCAAGAGAGTTGACTGGCCTGTCCGCCTTTCCGCTGCCGTTCCACACCTCCCGCGCCGGCGGTTCCGCGCAGCCCCGCA
This sequence comes from Streptomyces sp. NPDC052299, assembly GCF_040679335.1. NCBI lineage: Bacteria > Bacillati > Actinomycetota > Actinomycetes > Kitasatosporales > Streptomycetaceae > Streptomyces > Streptomyces sp. NPDC052299. The sequence goes on from NZ_JBFAUP010000024.1 coordinate 51,006, forward strand.
CCCTGCGCGAGCTGGAGATGATCGCGTGCAGCGCGACCCTTCGGGCGAAGCCGGGGTGGTTCGAGAAGATGCACGACGCGGCGATATCCGCCAAGTGGACGCGGGAGGCGATCGACCAGGGCCTCACCGAGGCGCAGGTGCGCCACGTGCTGGCCGAGCTCGCGCACTACGCACGGCTGCGGGACGCCCGGACCGGCATCGAGGTCTCGGCCGTCGACGGGGTCTGGCAGTCGGACACGCTGATCGAGCCGGAGCTGCGGTCGCGGCTGCGTGAGGCGGTACGGGTGCTGGAGGAGGTCCCCGAGGAGGAGAAGGACTGGCATCCGGGGTCGGACGGCCAGGTCCTCGACCTGGTGCATCCCTCGTTGTTCTGCCTGGTGCGGGACGTGAGCGGCGGCCCGGAGCGGGCCTGGGAGAACCCGGCGAACCGCTACTCGAAGTACGAGTTCTCGGAACGGTTCCAGTGGCTGCCCACGGACGTCGACGTCAGCGCGGACGGCGAGGCCGTCTTCCGTTCGTACGTGAACAACGTCCACCCCGAGGACCACCGGGAGCTGGCCGCCGTCCTCCCGGAGCTGTTCACCCGGATGCTCCCGCTGTGGGAGAACGTGCTCACCGATCTGCGCCGTCCGCGGGCCCTGCGGATCGAGGCCGACCCGTACGGGTGGTACGACTCGGAGCCGGACTATCCGGACGAGGACGACTTCAGCGACACGGAGGCTTACGAAGAGGCGGTCATGGCGCACGAACGGGCCCTGGACGACTGGTACCGGGATCGTCGTCCGGTCGTCCCGGACGCCCCGGAGTTCACCGCGCCCGAGCCGGCCGACGAGGCCGACCGGGTCTCCCTGAGCGGCCGTCGGCTCCAGGTCATCGCCAAGCTGGCGACCATCCACCTGACGCCGGAGAAGCCCGAGTACGCCCGAGGTTCCTGGCACGTCGAGGGGATGCTGAACGAGCGGATCGTGTCGACCGGCATCTACTACTGGGACAGCGAGAACATCACGGAGAGCCGGCTGGCCTTCCGGACCGCGGTCGACGATCCGGACTACGAGCAGAGCGACCACACCGGCGTGCGTGAGGTGTACGGCCTGGAGAGCGAGGGCGCGCTGAACCAGGTGCTGGGCTCGGCCTCGACCCCGGCCGGACGCTGTCTGGCGTTCCCCAACATGCTCCAGCACCGGGTCGGTTCGTTCCGCCTCGCGGACCCGGGCCGCGCCGGGTACCGGAAGATCCTGGCGTTCTTCCTGGTGGACCCGTCGGAGACGATCGTCTCGACCTCCGACGTGGAGCCGCAGCAGCCCTGGGCCGCGACCTCGACCATGACCCTGGACGAGGCGAAGGCGTACCGCGAGGAGCTCATGCGGGAGCGCAAGTTCTTCGTGGACGAGCACAACGAGCAGCTGTTCGAGCGGGAGTTCTCCCTCTGCGAGCACTGAGCACGTTCGTCGGCTCGCCCCCGGGCAGGGGCGGGCCGGCGGACGCGGTGGGACGGCCGGAGGTCAGCGCAGTCCGGCGAAGAGGTCGTTCTCGGGGAGGGGGGCGTCGGTGGTGTCCCTGACGCGCACGAAGGGTTCGACGCCCATCAGCTCGCCGAACCGCTCCTTGCCCATCTTGAGGAAGAAGATGTTCTCGCCCTGGCTGGCGTGCGCGGCCAGGGAGTCGAACTTCTGGCCGCTGAACGCGGTGGTGTCGACCCAGGTGGTGATCTCGTCGTCGGGCAGGCCGATCTCCGCCATCGCGGCGGCCTCCTCGGGGTCGGGCTCCGGCAGGTCCTCGCCGAACTCGCGCATCATCTCCCCGAAGCGCTGCATCATCGAGCGCGGGGCCGTCGTCCAGTAGACCTTCGGCGTCAGGTCGGTCAGCTCCAGCGCTGCCATCGTGATCCGGTTGGCCTGGATGTGGTCGGGGTGACCGTAGAAGCCGTTCTCGTCATAGGTGACGACCACATCGGGCCGGTAGTGGCGCATCAGCTCGGCGAGCCGGGCGGCGCCCTCCTCGACGGGCGTCCCCCAGAAGGAGCCGGGGGCGTCGTTGGCCGGCCAGCCCATCATCCCGGAGTCGGCGTAGTCGAGGGTCTCCAGATCGCTGATCTTGAGCACCTCGCAACTGGCCTCCAGCTCCCGGCGGCGCATCGCGGCGACGGCCGCAGGATCGTGCTTGGGATCGCCCGGCTTCACGCCTCCCGGTCCGTCACCGCAACCGCCGTCGGTACAGGTCACCAGCACCGTGCGCATGCCTTCCGCCGCGTACCGGGCGAGCACGCCCCCGGTCCCGGTGGCCTCGTCGTCGGGGTGGGCGTGCACGGCCATAAGGGTCAGCGGCCGGTCAGTCATCACAGTCCTCCAGCGGAAGCGAGCATGCGGTACGGGGGCGCCGCGGACTCGCCGCACCCTCGGTCGGTGCAACCGCACGGACTGTGCCCGGTGTTCCCGGGGCGGCCGATCCATCTGGCCGGAACCGGCCGCCCGGCCTCCTCGGCGGTGACATATTCCTCACGGGCGCGGTGGACGCGTGTGCGAGGGGGAGGCGAGGAGAAATGGCTGAGGCGGACCTTTCCGCCGGGACGGTCGAGTATCAGGACACCGGAGGTGAGGGGCCGGTCGTGGTCCTGCTGCACGGCGTCGCGATGGACGGCTCCCTGTGGCGAAATGTGGTGGAGCCCCTGCGCGCCGATTTCCGCTGTGTGGTGCCGACGCTGCCGCTGGGGGGCCACCGCCGGCCGATGCGCCCCGACGCGGACCTGTCGGTCGCGGGCGTGGCCCGGATGGTCGCCGAGTTCCTCGACCGGCTCGACCTGTGTGACGTCACGTTGGTGATGAGCGACTGGGGCGGTGCGCAGGCCCTCGTCGCGGAGGGCAGGGACGATCGGATCGGACGACTCGTCATCACGTCGTGCGAGGCGTTCGACAACTTCCCGCCGGGCGTGCCGGGCCGCAACCTCTACGCCTCGGCGAAGCTGCCGGGCGGCATCAACCTCGCCTTCAGGCTGCTGAAGTCGAAGCGGATGCGCCGGCTGCCCGTGACCTGGGGCTGGATGAGCAAGCGTCCGGTCCCGCACGAGGTGATGAACGCCTGGTTCACCCCGCTGTGGACCTCCAAGGAGATCCGCCGGGACCTGCGCAAGTACGTGCTGGGCGTCCCGCCGAAGAGCGAACTGCTCGGCTGGGCGGAGAAGCTGCGGGACTTCGACCGGCCCGCGCTCGTGGTGTGGGCGGCCGAGGACAGGGTCATGCCCCCGGAGCACGGCCGACGGCTGGCCGAGCTGCTGCCCAGGGGCCGGCTCGTGGAGATCGAGGACAGCTACACCCTGATTCCCGAGGACCAGCCGGCGGAACTCAGCGCCCACCTCCGGTCCTTCCTGCTACGAGGAGGCGCCCCCGCCGTCCAGTAGTTCGAGCGCGAGCGCCGGCGGCGGGGCGGCCGTAGCCGGGGCCGGGTTCAGGCCGGTCCCGTCGAGCCGCCGGGGCCCACCACCGTGAGCAGGTCCACGACGAAGATCAGGGTGGAGCCGGGCGGGATGAAGGCGGAGGGCGACTGCTTGCCGTAGCCGAGACGCGGCGGAACGATGATCTCGCGGCGGCCGCCGGCCTTCATGCCGCGCACGCCCCGGTCCAGGCCCTTGATGGCCTTGCCGCCGCCCACGGCGAACTTGAACGGCCGGTCCTGCTCCCAGGAGGAGTCGAACTCCCTCCCGGACGCGAACGTGACGCCGACGTAGTGGACCCGCACCACCCTGCCCGGCAACGCTTCCGGTCCCTCCCCCACCACGAGGTCACGGGTGGTCAGCTCGGTGGGCGCGGCGCCCTCCGGCACCCGGACCTCGGGCTTGGCCGGTTGACTCATCACTGTCCCCTCACTCGTCGGCGGTTCCGGTCGCTCCGGGAAGCTCACCGTACGGGTCGGCCGCCCTGGTCCGCGTTGTCAGGCGAACACGGCGGCCATCTTCTCGGCGGACTTGAGACCCGCGCCGGTGAGCACGACGACGGTCGTCTCGTCCGGTGCGATGTCACCGGACGCGATGAAGTGGTCGAGGGTCGCCGCCGCGACACTGCTGGTGGGCTCGGCGTACAGGCCGCGCGCGCTCAGGGCACGGACGGCGGCGTGGATCTCCGCCTCCGGAACGGCGTACGCGGCTCCACCGGAGCGGCGGATGGCCTCCACCGCCTCGGGCAGCCGGACCGGGGAAGCGATGGACGCGCCCTCGGCGATGGTCGGCACCCGCTCGCCGCGCGCGCCCGGGGCGATGCCGTTGAACGTGTCGGCGATGGTCGCCCAGTGCTCGGGCTGCCCGACGAAGAGTCGCGGGCGCCGGTCGGTCTGCCCGGCGGCGAGCAGTTCACCGAACGCGAGGTCGCACCCGATGACGTTGCTGCCGGCCCCGGCGACGAGGACCACGTTGTCGGGCGCGGTGAAGCCCAGGGACTCCCACATCTCGTAGGCGACGGTCTTGGTGCCCTGGATGAACAGGGGGTGCCAGTTGTGGCTGGCATACGGAATCCGCTCCGACTGCCGCACCGCCTCCCGCGCGACCTCGTCGCGGGTGCCTGCCACGAGCTCGATCTCGGCTCCGTACGCCCGGGCCTGGAGGATCTTGGCCGCCGAGGTGGCGGCGGGGACAATGATTTTCGCGCGGATTCCGGCTGCGGCGGCGTAGGCGGCCACCGCGGAACCACCGTTCCCCGAGCTGTCCTCGAGCACGCGCTCGGCACCGTGCGCCACGAGGTGGGAGAGCATCACGGACACGCCCCGGTCCTTGAAGCTGGACGTCGGATTGAACCATTCCAGCTTGAAATGGACCCGCCGCCCGGCCCAGTCGACCGGGATCATCGGCGTACAGCCCTCCCCCAGGCTCACCCGTCGGCCGGGCGGAACGGGAAGCGCGGCGTGATAGCGCCAGAGGGACCGCTCGGCGGTGTCGATCTGCTCGGGCCGCAGCCCGGGCAGCGCACTGACGGCGAGCGGCCCGCCGTCATCGCCCCGCCAACGGGGATCATCCAGGGGGTAGCGCCGGCCGGACCGGTCGACGAGGACGGGTGCGGCACCGTCCGAAGGCTGTTCATCGGTCATCGCGGTCCCGGAGTTCCCTCGCTCGGCGTACACCTCAGATTAGACGTGCAGTCCAGCTGTGAACAACACGTCCAAGATCGCACAGTGACGCCCGCGGCGGACGTGCACGGTCATCGCCCGGCCCGCGAGCGGGGAGCAGACGGAACCGCCGCCCAGCCGCTGGGGGCGAGTACACTCCCCCCGCCGGCAGATGGCATGAGGACACCAAGGCGGGACGCGGTGGAACAGGGGGACGCGTAGCTGTGGTCGGGGCGAACTTAGGACCTCTGCACGAAGACGACCCGGAGTGGCTCGGCCCGTACCGGCTGCACGCCCGGCTGGCGACGGGGGGCATGGGCAGGATCTACCTGGGGCACGCCGGCGGCGACGGGCCGACAGCCGCCGTGAAGACGCTGCTCGCCGAGGGGGAGATCGGTGTCACCGACCGCCGGCGATTCGCCCGGGAGGTCAAGGTCGCCCAGCGCGTGAGCAGCTCGCACACCGCGCGGGTCCTCGACGCCGACCCGGACGCCGAACGCCCCTGGATGGCGACCGAATACATCGCCGCACCGTCGCTCGCCCAACTGGTCGCCCAGGCCGGGGTGTTACGAGGGCCGGCGGCTCGCTGGGTGGTCCGCGGCACCGTGGAGGCGCTGGCCGCTCTGCACCGGGAGGGCATCGTCCACCGCGACGTGAAGCCGCAGAACCTGCTGCTCCGACACAGCGGGCCCTGCCTCATCGACTTCGGGATCTCCCACGCCGCCGACCTGACGCGCACGCAACTGACGCTGGGCACCATCGCTTTCACCTCCCCCGAGCAGGCGCGCGGTGAGCGCTCGACCTCGGCGTCCGACATCTACTCCCTGGGCGCCACTCTCTTCCACCTGGTCGCGGGGCGCCCGCCCTACCCCGAGGGGGAGGAGATGCTGCGGCTGCTGGCACGCGTCGCGGAGGCGGACGTCGATCTGTCGGGCCTGCCGGAAGAGCTGGGCCCCGTGGTCAGGGCGTGCCTGGCACAAGCTCCGGCCGACCGGCCGGAAGCGGCCGAGTTCATCGACCGCTTCACCCTGGACCTGGCCGGGATGCCCACCTCGACGGAGCCGGGCGGCTGGCTGCCCCAGCCCTGGACCGACCTGATCGACGAGTACGCGCGCCAGGGCCGCGAACTGGCGTCCGCCCGATGGACGTCCCGCTCCGAGGAAACCGCCACGTACGTCGACGCGGTGGACGTGACGAAGCCCGGTGACCGGCAGGGCGAGGAGGCGACCGAGGGGCGAGTGGCCAGGACGGTGGTGACGGTCGTCCGCGTCCTGATGGGCACCCTGCTCGCCGTCATCGTCGGCGGAGGCGCCTACGCCTACTTCACGTACAAGGAGTCGCGGAAACCCGACGCGACGGACAACGCATTCGCCGCTGTACGGGCTGGTGACTGCCTGGGCAACTACGTCACACCTGACGGCGAATGGGACTCCGAACAACCCCGCACGGCCGACTGCGGGGCGGCCGACGTCGACTGGACGGTGGCGAGTGTGGTGCAGGGGTCCTCAAAGGGCTGCAAGGGATACACCGTGCCGTGGCTCCGGTCCAAGAACGGCGTCGTGACCACGGTTCTCTGTCTGGAGCGGCGGTTCGTCGTCGGCGAGTGCGTCGAAACCGAAAGGGTCTACGCGCGCCGGAGCTGTGACGCGCAGGCGCCCCGCAACGGGGACAGGGCTCTGCTGAGGATCGCCGCCTTGATCCCGAAAGGATCGAGGTGCGGTGAGGAAACAGCCGTCCAGTACGTCGTCGGAGCGGTGGTTCTGTGCCTCACGAGGGTGTGACCCTGCGGCCCCTGCTCCGTGCGGACCCGGTCCGGCTCGGCGCGTACACACTGCTCGGGCGCCTCGCGACCGGCGGTATGGGCCGGATCTACCTCGGCCGTTCCGCCGCCGGGGACCTGGTGGCCGTCAAGACACTGCTCACCGAGACAGTGGCCGACGCGGTCGACCGGCGGCGCTTCGCCCGCGAGGTCAAGGTCGCCCGGCGCGTTCACAGCCCGCATACGGTGAGGGTCCTGGACGCCGACGTCGAGGCGGAGCACCCGTGGATGGCGATCGAGTACGTCCCGGCGCCATCGCTCGCCGAACTCGTACGCGCAGCGGGTCCGCCCGGTGCGTCCACCGTCCGGTGGATCGCGGCCGGCGGGGCCGCCGCCCTGTGCACGTTACACTCCCTGGGCGTGGAGCACCGTGACCTCAAGCCGCAGAACATCCTGCTCCCGGCCGACGGGGTACGGATCATCGACTTCGGCATCTCGCACGCCACGGACCTCACGCGCACGCAGCTCACCCTGGGGACGATCGCGTTCACCTCGCCGGAGCAGGCACGGGGCGAGCCCTCCACGCCCGCGTCCGACGTCTACTCACTCGGAGTCACTCTCTTCCACACAGCGACCGGGTGTCTGCCCTACGCGGAGGCGGAGGACCCGCTGCGGCTCCTCGCCCAGGTGGCCCGCGGCACGGTCGACCTCTCCGGACTGCCCTCGGAACTGGTCGGTCTGATACGTCCATGTCTCTCCACGGACCCGGCGAACCGCCCCGACCCCGCCGCGCTCCTGCCCGACCCGACCGCGCCCCTGCCCGGCTCGAACGAGGCCCCGGCCGGCTCACACCGGCTGCCGGCCGGCTGGGCCGCCCTGATCGACGGCTACGAGCGCCAGGGGCGGCAACTGGCCGCAACACCTTTGCCGACGCCCCCCATGCCGGCGCCCACGGTGCCCCTGACACGGTTCCTGCCGTCCGGTCACGACGACGAGCCGGCGCGGGACGACCCGCCGGACGAGCCGGACCGGCCCTTCGCGGGCCTTTCCGCCTCGGGCTGGAAGGCGGCCGGAACGTTCACCGGGAACCTGCTCCTGCTGACCCTCTTCGGACTGGCGTTCGTCGCCGTGGTCGGCACCGTCATCGCCATCGTCGTGGCACTCATGATCACGTGACGGATGCGATTCACCCCAGGAAGCTCAACCGCACCTTCCGCTCCGCGTTGTCCACGTTCGTGTCGACCAGGCACACCGACTGCCACGTACCCAGTTCCAGTCGGCCCCCGATCACCGGCAGGGTGGCGTGCGGGGGGACCAGGGCCGGGACCACGTGGTCGCGGCCGTGGCCGGGGTGGCCGTGGCGGTGCTGCCAGCGGTCGTCGGCGGGGAGCAGGGTGTGGAGGGCGGAGAGGAGGTCGTCGTCGCTGCCCGCGCCGGTTTCCAGGACCGCGATTCCGGCGGTGGCGTGCGGGACGAAGAGGTTGAGCAGGCCGTCGCGGCCGGAGGCCGCGCGGGCGAGGAACTGTTCGCACTCCGACGTCAGGTCGGTGACGGTCTCCGTCGAGCCCGTCGTCAGGTGCAGGACCGTGGTGGTGAAGGCAGAAGGCATGGGTCCCATCCTGCCGTGGTCCGGGGCCGGAACCGCCTAGCGACGGCACGCGGGAAGTTCCGTGGGCCCCTCGTAGTTGGTAGAAGCGTGAACGATTTGGCGATGCGGTCGGTGGACGTCGTGGTGATCGGCGCTGGGCAGGCGGGGCTGTCCGCCGCGTACCACCTGCGGCGCGTCGGGCTGGAGCCGGACCGCGACTTCGTGGTCCTCGACCACGCGCCCGCACCGGGCGGCGCCTGGCAGTTCCGGTGGCCGTCGCTGACCTACGGCAAGGTGCACGGCATGCACGCGCTGCCCGGGATGAGGCTGGTGGGCGCGGACGAGGAGCGACCCTCCTCCGAGGTCATCGGCGCCTACTTCGACCGTTACGAGCGCGCCTTCGGGCTGCGCGTGCACCGGCCGGTGGACGTCGGCGCCGTGCGCGAGGGCGGGGGCGGCCGGCTGCTGGTGGTGACCTCCGAGGGTACGTACGTGACGCGCGCCCTGATCAACGCGACCGGGACGTGGGACCGGCCGTTCTGGCCGCGCTACCCGGGGCAGGAGACGTTCCGGGGGCGGCAGTTGCACACGGCGGACTACCCGGGCCCGGCCGGGTTCGCCGGACAGCGGGTGATCGTGGTCGGCGGGGGCGCCTCAGGTACGCAGCACCTGATGGAGATCGCCGAGGTGGCGGCGGAAACCCACTGGGTGACGCGCCGGCCGCCGGTCTTCCGGGAGGGGCCCTTTGGGGCGGACCAGGGGCGGGCCGCCGTCGCCATGGTGGAGGAGCGGGTCCGGCGCGGGCTGCCGCCGCAGAGCGTGGTGAGCGTGACCGGGCTGCCCGTCAACGACGCCATCCGGCGGGCCCGCGAGTCCGGGGTGCTGGACCGCCTCCCCATGTTCGACCGGATCACGCCCACCGGGGTCGCCTGGGACGACGGCCGCCGCATCGAGGCCGACGTCATCCTGTGGGCCACCGGCTTCCGCGCCGCCATCGACCATCTCGCCCCGCTGCGGCTGCGGGAGCGCGGCGGCGGCATCCAGGTCGAGGGCACCCGCGCCGCGCGCGACCCGCGCATCCACCTCGTCGGCTACGGCCCGTCCGCCAGCACGATCGGCGCCAACCGTGCCGGGCGCTCCGCCGTGCGGGAGGTCGTCGCGCTGCTGCGGGACGGGTCGCCGGGGGCGTCCGCGGAGTCCATGGAGGCGCCCGCCCTCGCGTGAGGTCCGTGGGGCGCCCGCCTCATCCCCCTCCCCGGTTCCGGTTGAACTCCGCTACGTTCCGCTGCTGTTCCGCGTAGTCGTCCGTGAAGCGGGTGTCGCCGGGGGCCACCGTCACGAAGTACAGCCAGGGGCCCGGGGTGGGGGTGATCGCGGCGGTCATCGCCTGTTCGCCCGGGTTGCCGATGGGAGTGGGCGGGAGGCCCTTGTGGGCGTAGCTGTTGTAGGGGCTGTCGAGCTCGGTGTCGCCCGCGGTGGTGTCCAGGGTGCTGCGGTTCAGCGCGTAGTTGAGGGTGGAGTCCATCTGGAGCGGCATGCCCCGGTCCAGGCGGTTGTGGATGACGCGGGCGACCTTGCCCATGTCCGCCTCGGTGTCCGCCTCGGCCTGGACGATGCTGGCGATGACCACCGTCTGGTAGACGGTCACGTCGTTACGCCGGGCGCCCGCCGTGATGTGTTCGGCGCCGAAGTGCCGGTCCGCCGTGTCGGTCATGTAGCGCAGCAGGCTCTTCGGGGTGGTCGCTGAGGTGACCGGGTAGGTCGCCGGGTAGAGGTAGCCCTCGGGGTTGCCCCTGGCCGCGGTGGGGAGCGGCAGGTCCGACGTCGGCACGGCCGCGGCGGTCGTGCCCGCGGGTACGCCCAGGGCCTCGTCGACGGCCTTGTAGACCTGGGCCGCCCGGCGGCCCTCGGGGATCACCAGCGGGCGGGCCGCCTCCTCGTTCTCCGGTTCCCGTGTGAGCAGAGGGACGAGCACGGCTGCGGCCACGGCGAGGACGAGCAGGGAACCGATGAACAGCGTCAGGCGCCCGCGCCGGGTCAGGCGCGTGCGACGGCGGGGCGGGGTGACCGAGGACTGGGGATCCGGGGGCTCGTGCGCCATGCGGGCACGCTAACCCGCGCCGGTCCCGGCCCCGGGGACGCCATGCCCGGCGGCACGCCGCCCGGTCAGCCCGCCACCGGGGCCATCTCCGTGTCCCGGCGGACCAGTGCCGCATACCGTCCGTCGAGCCGCAGCAGCTCCTCGTGGGTGCCGCGCTCCGCGGTGCGGCCGCCGTCGAGGACGACGATCTGATCGGCGTCGCGGACGGTGGAGAGCCGGTGCGCGATGGTGATCGTGGTCCGTCCGGCGGAGAGTGCGTCGATGGCCTCCTGCACGGCGAATTCGGTACGGGTGTCGAGCGCGCTCGTCGCCTCGTCCAGGATCAGCACCGGCGGGTCGCGCAGGATCGTCCGCGCGATGGCGAGGCGCTGCTTCTCGCCGCCGGAGAAGCGGTAGCCGCGTTCCCCCACGAGGGTGTCGTAGCCATCGGGGAGCGAGGCGATGTGCTCGTGGATCTGCGCGGCGCGGGCCGCCGCCTCGATCTCCTCGTCGGTGGCGTCCGGCTTCGCGAAGCGCAGGTTCTCTGCGACCGAGGCGTGGAAGAGGTACGTCTCCTGCGAGACGACGCCGACCGCGCGGGCGAGGGTGTCGAAGTCGAGGTCGCGCACGTCGACCCCGTCGAGGGTGACCCGGCCGCCGGTCACGTCGTAGAGCCGGGGCACCAGGTAGCTGAGGGTGGACTTGCCGGACCCCGTGGGGCCGACAACGGCCAGTGCGGCTCCGGCGGGCACGGTGACATCGACGCCGCTGAGGGTCGGGCCGCTCGTCTCGTCGTAGCTGAAGTCGACGTTCTCGAAGCGGACCTCGCCGCGGATCTTCTCCAGGCGCACCGGATTCTCCGGCTCCGTGATGTCCACGGTGAGGTCGAGGTACTCGAAGATCCGCTGGAAGAGCGCGAGGGACGTCTGCATCTGCACCCCGGTGGAGAGCAGGCTCACGGCGGGGCGGAAGAGGCCCTGCTGGAGGGAGACGAAGGCGACGAGGGTGCCGATCGAGACGGCGGGCCCGCCGGACTGGAGGGCCATGCCCGCGGCCCAGTAGATGACGGCCGGCATGGCGGCCATGACGATGCCGATCGTGGACATCCGCCAGCGTCCGGCCATGCTGGCACGCACTTCGAGGTCGACCAGCCGCTCGGACTCCTCGGCGAACCCCTGGGCGAGCGAGTCGGAGCGTCCCATGGTGCGGCCCAGCAGGATGCCGCTGACGGACAGCGACTCGGTGACGGTGGCGGCCATGGCGGCCATCTGCTTCTGGCGCTGGGTGGTGATCTTCTTGCGCTCGCGGCCGACCCGGCGGCTGATCCAGACGAAGACGGGCAGCAGGAGCAGCGAGACGACGGTGAGCCGCCAGTCGAGCGCGAGCATGGCGACGACGGTGGCGACGACCGCGGTGAGGTTGGAGACGAGCGAGGTCGCCGTCGAGGTGACGGTGGCCTGCATGCCCCCGATGTCGTTGGCGATCCGGGACTGGACCTCACCCGTACGGGTCCGGGTGAAGAAGGCGAGCGGCATCCGCTGCAGCTGGGTGTAGACGGCGGTGCGCAGGTCGTGCATGACGCGCTGGCCGACGGTGGTGGAGATGAGGGTCTGGAGGACGCCGAAGACGCTGTTCATCACGGCGGTGAGGATCATGCCGAGGGCGAGCAGCGTGAGCAGCCCGGTCCGCCCCTGCGGGAGGGCGGTGTCCAGGATCTCGCGCAGCAGGAACGGCGAGGCGACCGACACCAGCGACGAGGCGCCGACGAGCAGGCCGACCACCGCGAGGCGGCCGCGGTACGGGCGGAAGAGACGGAGGATGCGGCGCAGCTCGGCGGGCGGCTGGGCCGGGTCCTTGGGCGGGGGTGTCCACGTGGGTTCGTCGGGTTTCATGAGCTCCTTCGTCCGGCGTGCGGAAATGGGGCGGGTCCGCCCGGGCGCGGGGATCGCGACCGTGACAGTCGAGCCGAATGAGAGCATAGCTCATTGTTACCCACGCTCACAATGAACGAGGTCCTGATATTGTTCGGGGCATGGACTCCCCCGACCCCGACGGCATGCTCGCCGAACAGCTGCTGCGGCTGACGCGCAGGCTCCAGCGCATCCAGGGCCGCCAGCTGGAGCCGATGGGCATCACACCGGCGCAGTTCCGGCTGCTGCGCACCGTCGCCCATTACGACGGACCGCCCCGGATGGCGGATCTCGCCCAGCGCCTCGACGTCGTCCCCCGCGCCGTGACCACGCTGGTCGACGCCCTGGAGGGGAGCGGCAGGGTGCGCCGCGTCCCCGATCCGGACAGTCGTAGGGTGGTCAGGATCGAGATCACGGACGAGGGCATCGCCACGCTCCGCTCGCTGCGCGACGCGCGCCGGGCGGCCGCGGAGGAGATCCTGGCTCCATTGACCGCCGACCAGCGCGAGGTGCTCGGCGGCCTGCTGACCGCCCTGGTCAACGGAATGCCGGAGCGTCGCTGCTGACCGGTCACGGGACGCGGCGCCGAGCCGCCGGACCGACCAACCGCCGAGGAGAACCACCATGCCGCTGCTGGAGCCGGACCCCGACACACTGCGCCCCGCGGCGGTGCGCCCGCCCTCCCACGACCGCGTTTCCGACGCGCGGGCGCAGGGCACCCCGGAGACGCTGCGCACCGAGCTCACCGCCCTGCTCGGCGCCGAGAAGGTGCTCTGGAAGGTCTCGGACCTGGTGAAGTACGCCTCGGACGCCAGCCCGTACCGCTTCGTGCCCCAGGTGGTCGTCGTCCCCGAGGACCTGGACGACATCTCGGCGATCCTGTCGTACGCGCACGGCAAGGGCCGCAACGTGGTCTTCCGCGCCGCCGGAACCAGCCTCAACGGCCAGGCCCAGGGCGAGGACATCCTGGTCGACGTCCGGCGGAACTGGGCGGGCATCGAGGTCCTGGACGACGGGGCCCGCGCCCGCATCCGCCCGGGGACGACGGTCGTGCGCGCCAACGCGGCCCTCGCCCGTCACGGCAGGCTGCTGGGCCCGGACCCGGCCAGCGCCATCGCGTGCACGATCGGCGGAGTGGTCGCCAACAACGCCTCGGGCATGACCGCGGGCACCACCCGCAATTCGTACCGGACCGTCTCCTCGCTCACCTTCGTGCTGCCGAGCGGCACCGTCGTGGACACCGCCGACCCGGCGGCCGACGAGGACCTGGCCCGCGCCGAACCGCGCCTGTGCGAGGGGCTGCTGGCGCTGAAGGCGGAGATCGAGGCGGACGCGGCGCTCACGGCCCGCATCCGTGCCAAGTACGAGATCAAGAACACCAATGGCTACCGGCTGGACGCGTTCCTCGACGGATCGACCCCGGTGGAGATCCTGCGCGGCCTCATGGTCGGCTCCGAGGGGACGTTCGGCTTCATCTCCGAGGTCGTCTTCGACACCCTGCCGCTGGACCGCCGGATCTCCACGGCGCTGCTGTTCTTCCCCTCGCTGACCGCCGCGGCCGCCGCCGTCCCGCTGTTCAACGAGGCGGGTGCGATCGCCGTCGAGCTGATGGACGGCAACACCCTGCGCGCCTCGGTCAGCGTGCAGGGGGTCCCCGCCGACTGGGCCGGGCTGCCGAAGGAGACCACCGCGCTGCTGGTGGAGTTCCGCGCCCCCGACGAGGCGGGCCAGGAGGCGTACGAGCGGGCGGCGGCCGATGTGGTGCGCGGACTGGAGCTGGTCCGGCCCGTCACCTCGGTGACGAACGAGTTCACCCGGGACGCCCGCACCATCTCCGGCTACTGGAAGGCCCGCAAGGCGTTCGTCACCGCGGTCGGGGGCTCCCGCCCCTCGGGTACGACCCTGATCACCGAGGACTTCGCGGTCCCGCCGTCCCGGCTGGCCGACGCCTGCGAGGCGCTGCTCGCGCTCCAGGCGGAGCACGGCTTCGACGCCGCCGTCGCCGGTCACGCCGCCCACGGCAACCTGCACTTCCTGCTGGCGTTCGACGCGGCACGGCCGTCCGACGTCGACCGGTACGCCGCCTTCATGGCCGACTTCTGCCGGCTGACGGTCGAGCGGTTCGACGGATCGCTCAAGGCGGAACACGCGACCGGCCGCAACATCGCGCCCTTCCTCGAACTGGAATGGGGCCCGCGGGCCACCGAACTGATGTGGCGTACGAAGCAGGTCATCGACCCCGACGGCGTCCTGGCGCCGCGGATCGTCCTCGACCGCGACCCGAAGGCGCATCTGCGCGGGCTGAAGACCATTCCCAAGGTCGAGGCCATCGCCGACCCCTGCATCGAGTGCGGCTTCTGCGAACCGACCTGCCCCAGCCACGACCTGACGACCTCACCGCGCCAGCGGATCGTGCTGCGCCGCGAGATGATGCGCCAGCCCGAGGGTTCGCCCGTCGAGACGGGTCTGGTCGACGCCTACGGCTACGACGCCGTGGACACCTGCGCCGGAGACTCCACCTGCAAGCTGGCCTGCCCCGTCGGCATCGACACGGGCGCCATGATGAAGAACTTCCGCCACCAGCGGCACTCCCCGCGCGAGGAGCGGATCGCCGCGCTGGCCGCCAAGCACTTCCGTACGGCGGAGACGGCGGCGCGGCTCGCGGTCGCCGCGGCGAGCCGGATCGACGACCGGCTGCTGCAGGGGGTCACCCGGCTCGCCCGCCGGGCGGTGAGCCCCGATCTGGTCCCCGAGTGGCTTCCGGAGGTCCCCGGCGCCGCATCCCGCAGGTTGCCGCGCACGTCCAGGACCGGGGCGAGCGCCGTCTACTACCCGGCCTGCGTCAACCGCATCTTCGGCAGTCCGGACAGCCATCGCGGCCCGTCGCTGCCGCAGGCCGTGGTGGCCGTGTCGGCCCGGGCGGGAAAGCCCGTATGGATTCCGGACGACGTCAACGGCACCTGCTGCGCCACCATCTGGCACTCCAAGGGCTACGACTCCGGAAACGCCGTGATGGCCAACCGGATCGTGGAAGCGGCCTGGGGCTGGACGGCCGGAGGAAAGCTGCCGCTGGTGGTCGACGCCTCCTCGTGCACGCTGGGGATCGCCCACGAGGTGGTCCCGTATCTCACCGAGGACAACCGGGCGCTGCACCGCGAGCTGACCGTGGTCGATTCCCTGGTCTGGGCGGCGGACGAGCTGCTGCCGGAGCTGACGGTGCTGCGGAAGTCCCGTTCGGCCGTGCTGCACCCGACGTGTTCCATGGAACACCTGGACGACGTGGACCGGCTGCGCGCGGTCGCCGATGCCTGCTCGGACGAGGCCGTGATCCCCGACGACGCCGCGTGCTGCGGTTTCGCGGGCGACCGCGGGATGCTGCACCAGGAGCTGACGGCGTCCGCGACCGCCAAGGAGGCCGCCGAGGTGCGGTCCCGGGACTACGAGGCGCATCTTTCGGCCAACCGGATGTGCGAGATCGGCATGGACCGGGCGACGGGCCGCTCGTACCACTCCGCCCTGATGGAGCTGGAGTGGGCGACCCGCCCGGGCCCTGCCTGAGCCGCGCGCGGGTCAGGCGCGGAGGCTGGCCCGGTCTCCCATGACGACGACGGGGTGCTGCTTCGGGTCCAGGGTCCGCAGCAGCTTCTCCATGGCCGCCTTGGACACGCTCACGCAGGCCGAGGTGCCGCTGCCGTGGTCCATGTGCAGCCAGATACTGCCGCCCTTGGACTGACCCTGCGGACGCGTCGGGTCGTTGGGCGGGGTGCCCTTGACGCGGTTGTAGTCGATGGCGATGACGTAGTCGAAGTCGTGCCAGTGCGACTTGGCCCAGTAGCGCGGGGCCTGGATCGAGGCGGTCTGCGTGTACGGGAGGCGGGCGCCCGGGTCGGGCAGGACACCGGCCGCGTCGCTGAGGGTGTAGACGCCGACGGGGCTGCGCTTGTCGTCCTCGTGGTGGTCGGGCGTCCAGCCCTTCTTGCCGTTGTGGCCCTTCCAGGAGGCGGTCTTGTCCCAGGTGGAGCCAGACTTGGTGTACAGCACGACGGTGGAGTCCGCCGAGTCCTTGCCCTCGCCGTAGACGGCGACGACCTGGCGCGAGTCGGCGGGGATCTGCGACTGGAACCGGTCACCCACATCGGGGATGCGCTTCAGGTCCTTGACGGGGGCCTTCGCGCTGCCCTTCCCGGCCGCCGACCGCCCGGCGGCGGGGCCCTTCTTCGTGTCCTGTCCGTCACCGCAGGACGTCAGGGTCGTGAGCAGGACACCACAGGCGGCCGCCGAGGCCACCATCCGAACCGCACCGGCTATACGCATCCGTCCATGCTCGCACCTGGCGATGCACGCCGCCGTCCACCCCCGGGGGCCCCGGGGAATGCGTGCCGAATCTTTACCCGCGCCGCGTAAAACCGTTTGCCGCGATCCCGGCGAGAGGCAAGGCTTGCGCGGTCCGGTTTCCCCGCCTGCGCATCCCGCAGGCGAATCAGTGCTGCCCCGACGCGCTTTCGCGGCGCCTCGCGGGCCCAGTTCTCTTCCGATCCTTTGGGATGTCATGCGCATTCGCGATCTTCCATATGCGGACCCCGGCGATCCCGATGTCCGTTCAGGTCCCCGCTTCCTGCTGTGGCTGGGCCGCAACCAGATCCGCGGACAGCTCAAGTCCTTGTTCTGGGGGCTGGTGCACCAGTGCTCGATCGCGGGGTACCCGCTGACCGTGGGGCTCGCCGTCCAGGCGGTCGTGGACCGGTCCGGCGGCAGGCTGGCGCTGGCCGGTGGGCTGACCGCGCTCCTCGGAGTGCTGACCGCGGTGGCCGATGCGATGGTCCACCGGGCCGCCGTCACCAACTGGATCACCGCCGCCGCCCGCGTCCAGCAGCTGCTGTCCCGCAAGACCGCCGAGCTGGGCTCGCTGCTGACGCGCCGGGTCGCGGCGGGCGAGGTGGTCGCGGTCTCCACCGGTGACGTGGAGAAGATCGGCTGGTTCGTGGAGGCGCTCTCACGCTTCCTGGCCGCCGCCACGGTCCTCGTCGTCATCAGCGTGGGGCTTCTCCTCTACCTCCCCTCGCTGGGCGTTCTCGTGGCGGTCGCCATGCCGTTCCTCGCCCTGTCGGTCCTGCCGCTGCTGCCGCGTGCCACCCGGCGTGCGGATGTGCAGCGCGAGAAGGGCGGCAGGGCCACCGAACTCGCCTCGGACACCGTGGCCGGGCTGCGCGTGCTGCGCGGCATCGGCGGCGAGGAGCTGTTCCTCGACCGCTACCGGCGCGCCTCGCAGGAGGTCCGCGAGGCGGCGGTGCACAGCGCCCGCATGTGGTCGCTGATCTCGGCGGTCCAGGTCCTGCTGCCCGGCGTCCTGCTGCTCGCCCTGGTCGTTCACGGAGCCTCGCTGGCCCGGGACGGCAGGATCGAGGTGGGCCAGCTGGTGACGGTGTACAGCGCGGCGACCCTGACCCTGTTCCCGCTGCGGCACTTCGAGGAGATCGCCATGGCGTACTCCTTCTCCCGCCCCTCCGCGCAGCGCGCCGTACGCGTGCTGTCGCTGAGCCGGAACACCCGGCCGGCCACCGTCGACACCGTCCCCTCCGGCGACCTGTACGACCCGGTCACCGGGCTCCTGGCGCCGCAGGGCCGGTTCACCGCGGTCGTCTGCGGCGACCCCGACGAGGCGGGGCGGCTGGCGGAACGGCTCGGCGGACACGCCCGGTCCGAGGCACCGGACACCGACGCCGCCGAGCCGCCCTCCGTCCTGCTGGGCGGGGTACCGCTGGACGAACTGGAACCCGGCGCGGCGCGCACCGCCGTACTCGTCCAGGACAAGGACCCGGTGCTGCTCTCGGGCACCCTGCGCGAACTCCTGGACGTGCCGTCGTCCGGGAAGGTGGAGGCCGCGGCCGCGCTGTCCGCCGCGCAGTGCGACGACGTGCTGGCCACGCTGGCGCAGGCGTCCCCCGAGCCGGACCGCGAGCCGCTGGACACCCGGATCACCGAACGCGGCCGGTCCCTGTCCGGCGGCCAGCGCCAGCGCCTCGCACTGGCCCGGTCGCTGCTCACCGACCCGGACACGCTCGTCCTGGACGAGCCCACGTCCGCGGTCGACTCGCACACCGAGGCCCGTGTCGCGGCGGGCGTCAAGGCGCTGCGCCAGGACCGCACGACCGTCGTCTTCTCCTCCTCGCCCCTGCTCCTCGACCTCGCCGACCGGGTGGCTCTCGTGCACGGCGGCACCGTGGTGGCGGTCGGCACACACCGCGAGCTGATGCGCACCGAGGAGCGTTACCGGGCCGTCGTCACCCGCGAGACCGACGACGAAACCGCCGCGCACCAGGAAGCGCACCGGGAAATCGAGGAACGGGCATGAAAGGACAGGCAATGACCGGCGTCGCCCCACCGGCCCACGTACCCCCCGCCTATGATCCGGCGGCCCCCGAGACCGCGACCACCCTGCCGGTCGGCCGGCCGGCGACCGTGCGGGCCTACGTCCTGGATCTGATGCGGCGCCACCGCAAGCCGTTCGTCGTGGTGACCCTGCTCAACACGTGCGCGGTGATCGCGTCCATCGTGGGCCCGTACCTGCTGGGCGGGCTCGTGGAGGACCTGTCCGACGGGGCCCGCGACCTGCGTCTGGAGCGGACCGCGGCGGTGTTCGCTTGCGCGCTCGTGGTGCAGACGGTGGCCACCCGGATGATGCGGCTGCGCAGCGCCATGCTGGGCGAGGAGATGCTCGCCGACCTCCGCGAGGACTTCCTCGTCCGCTCCGTGCGGCTGCCTCCGGGCGTGCTGGAGCGGGCCGGTACGGGTGATCTGCTGTCCCGGATCACCACGGACATCGACCGGCTGGCCAACGCGATGCGCGAGGCCGTCCCGCAGCTGACGATCGGCGTGGTGTGGGTGGGCCTGCTGGTCGGCGCCCTCACCGTCACCGCTCCCCCGCTGGCCCTCGCGGTGGTCGTGGCGCTGCCGGTGCTGCTGATCGGCTGCCGCTGGTACTTCCGCCGGGGCCCGGCGGCGTACCGCTCGGAGGCCGCCGGTTACGCGGCGGTCGCCGCGGCGCTGGCGGAGACCGTGGACGCGGGGCGGACCGTGGAGGCGCACCGGCTGGGGGCGCGCCGGGTCGCGCTGTCGGATCTGCGCGTCAAGCAGTGGACGGCGTGGGAGCGGTACACGCTGTTCCTGAGGACGGTGCTCTTCCCGGTCGTCAACATCACGTACGCGACGATCCTCGGCGCGGTCCTGCTGCTGGGGGGCTGGTTCGTCATCGAGGGGTGGATGACCGTCGGCCAGCTCACCACGGGTGCGCTGCTCGCGCAGATGATGGTGGACCCGATCGGTCTGATCCTGCGCTGGTACGACGAGTTGCAGGTGGCCCAGGTGTCGCTGGCGCGGCTGGTGGGCGTCCGGGAGATCGAGCCGGACGCGGGCGACGCCTCGGTGTCCCCGGACGGCCGGGATGTGCGCGCCGACGAGGTGCGCTTCGGGTACGTGGACGGCGTCGACGTGCTGCACCGCGTCTCGCTGGACGTCGCGCCGGGTACGCGGCTGGCGCTGGTCGGCCCGTCGGGGGCGGGCAAGTCGACGCTGGGCCGGCTGCTGGCGGGGATCTACGCGCCCCGGGACGGCGAGGTCACGCTGGGCGGCGCGCGGTTGTCGCGGATGGCGACGGAGCGGGTGCGGTCGCACGTGGCGCTGGTCAACCAGGAGCACCACGTGTTCGTCGGCTCGTTGCGGGACAACCTCCGGCTGGCCCGTACGGACGCCGGGGACGCGGAGCTGTGGGCGTCGCTCGCGGCGGTGGACGCCGACGGCTGGGCGCGGGCGCTGGAGGACGGGCTCGACACGGAGGTCGGTTCGGGGGGCCTGGTGATCACCCCGGCGCAGGCGCAGCAGATCGCGCTCGCCCGGCTGGTGCTGGCCGATCCGCACACGCTGGTCCTGGACGAGGCGACATCGCTGCTCGATCCCCGGGCGGCCCGCAACCTGGAGCGGTCGCTCGCCCGGGTGCTGGAGGGCCGCACGGTGGTGGCGATCGCGCACCGGCTGCACACCGCGCACGACGCGGACGTGATCGCCGTGGTCGAGCAGGGCCGGATCACGGAGCTGGGCAGCCACGACGAGCTGGTGGCGGCGGACGGGGCGTACGCCGCGCTCTGGCGCTCCTGGCACGGCTGACGGGGCGCCCGGGGGCCGGTCGGCCGCCCCCGGGCGGCTCAGATGACGTTCATGGCGGCCGCCGCGCCCACACCGCCCAGGATCATGAAGACCGGCATCAGGATCTTGATCTCCACCCAGCTGCCGGCCCGGAAGCGCATGGCCTTGGGCGGGCCGATCGGATACCAGCGCTTGCGGCCGACCGGGATCGGCCAGAGGATCGGGCAGCCCGAGACGGTCAGCGCGTCGCCGATGTCGTGGACGAGAGCGCCCAGCACGATCGGCAGCCCGAGCCAGAGGTATTCCTGACCGGGGTCGGTGAACAGCCAGTCGGCGCCGTTGCCCGGCTTGTCGAGGATTCCGGCGAGGATCCAGGCGCTCGTCGCGCCGAGCAGCCACACCAGGACGTCGCTGGAGACGCGGGCGGCCCGCCAGAGCAGCCCTTCGACGGCGAGGACCAGGTGGACGAAGAGGATCGCGAGGACCCCCCAGCGCCCGCCGGTGTAGGCGACGGCTGAGGCGCCCGCTCCGATCAGGACGGCCCAGACCCAGGTGTGGGTGAGGGTGCGGTGGCCGCCGTTGCGGTTGGAGTCGCCCCGCAGTTTGGTGGCCTTGTAGACGGCGTGCGAGAGCTTGTCGACGATCTCGCACACCCCGCGCGAGAGGGGCCCGAAGGCGCGCGAGATGGTCGCGGACTTGTGGTCGAGGTCGGGTGCGAGCGCGGCGCCCGCGCTGATCAGCGCCCCGACGACCAGGACGGGCCACGGCATGGTGTGGCCCGTGGCCGCCGCCGCGGCACCCACCCCCAGCCAGGCCGCCGCCCCTGACAGAGAGTGTGCCGGTCCCATCATGACTGCCGAGCCCCCGTAGGTGTCGCCGAGTGCGCCCCGTGGTGGCCGGGCGCGGGATTCCGGCCACCGCCGTTGCGGCGTGGCCGAGTTGAGAGGGAAGCGTATCGTCCGTGATCTTCGGGCCGTCGTCCGGTTCCCTCATCGGGGCGGAAGACAGGCAAGATGGGGGCGTGACCCTTATCGATCAGCTCCCCCCGACCGACGATCCCGACGCTCTCTTCGAGGCTTTCTCGTCCTGGACCGAGACGCAGGGGATCACCCTCTACCCCGCTCAGGAGGAGGCGCTGATCGAGGTGGTCTCCGGGGCCAACGTGATCCTTTCCACGCCCACGGGGTCCGGGAAGAGCCTGGTCGCGGCGGGTGCGCACTTCACGGCGCTGGCCCAGGACAAGGTCACCTTCTACACCGCGCCGATCAAGGCGCTGGTTTCGGAGAAGTTCTTCGATCTGTGCAAGCTGTTCGGCACGGAGAACGTCGGCATGCTCACCGGGGACGCCTCGGTCAACGCCGACGCCCCGGTGATCTGCTGCACGGCCGAGGTGCTGGCCTCGATCGCGCTGCGTGACGGGAAGTACGCGGACATCGGCCAGGTCGTGATGGACGAGTTCCACTTCTACGCGGAGCCGGACCGGGGCTGGGCGTGGCAGATCCCCCTGCTCGAACTCCCGCAGGCGCAGTTCGTGCTGATGTCGGCGACGCTCGGCGACGTCCGGATGTTCGAGGAGGACCTGACGCGGCGCACCGGCCGCCCGACCTCGGTGATCCGCTCGGCGACCCGTCCCGTACCGCTGAGCTACGAGTACCGGCTGACCCCGATCACGGAGACGCTGACGGAGCTGCTGGAGACGCGGCAGTCGCCGGTGTACATCGTGCACTTCACGCAGGCGGCCGCGGTGGAGCGGGCGCAGTCGCTGATGAGCATCAACATGTGCACCAAGGAGGAGAAGGAGAAGATCGCCGATCTCATCGGCAACTTCCGCTTCACCACCAAGTTCGGCCAGAACCTCTCGCGGTACGTGCGCCACGGGATCGGGGTGCACCACGCGGGCATGCTCCCCAAGTACCGCAGGCTCGTGGAGAAGCTGGCGCAGGCGGGTCTGCTGAAGGTGATCTGCGGTACGGACACGCTGGGCGTCGGCGTCAACGTACCGATCCGCACGGTGCTGTTCACCGCGCTCACCAAGTACGACGGCACCCGGGTGCGGACGCTGCGGGCGCGGGAGTTCCACCAGATCGCCGGCCGGGCGGGCCGCGCGGGCTTCGACACGGCGGGCTTCGTCGTGGCCCAGGCCCCCGAGCACGTCATCGAGAACGAGAAGGCGGTCAGGAAGGCGGGGGACGACCCGAAGAAGAAGCGGAAGGTCGTCCGCAAGAAGGCCCCCGAGGGCTTCGTCGCCTGGTCGGAGACCACCTTCGACAAGCTGATCCAGTCCGATCCGGAGCCGCTGACCTCGCGTTTCCGGGTCACGCACACGATGCTGCTTTCCGTGATCGCCCGCCCGGGCAACGCCTTCGAGGCGATGCGGCGTCTGCTGGAGGACAACCACGAGCCGCGCCGGGCGCAGCTGCGGCACATCCGCCGGGCCATCGCGATCTACCGGTCGCTGCTGGACGGCGGTGTGGTGGAGCAGCTGGACGAGCCGGACGCGGAGGGGCGCATCGTGCGGCTCACCGTGGACCTCCAGCAGGACTTCGCGCTGAACCAGCCGTTGTCGACGTTCGCGCTGGCCGCGTTCGAGCTGCTGGACCCGGACTCGCCGTCGTACGCGCTGGACATGGTCTCGGTGGTGGAGTCGACGCTGGACGATCCGCGCCAGATCCTGGCCGCGCAGCAGAACAAGGCGCGCGGTGAGGCGGTCGGGCAGATGAAGGCCGACGGCGTCGAGTACGAGGAGCGGATGGAGCTGCTCCAGGAGGTGACGTACCCGAAGCCGCTGAGCGAGCTGCTGTGGCACGCGTACGACGTCTACCGGCGCAGCCACCCGTGGGTGGGCGACCATCCGGTGTCGCCGAAGTCGGTGATCCGCGACATGTACGAACGGGCCATGACGTTCACGGAGTTCACGTCGAACTACGAGCTGGCGCGCACCGAGGGCATCGTGCTGCGGTATCTGGCGAGCGCGTACAAGGCGCTGGAGCACACCATTCCGGACGACCTCAAGTCGGAGGACCTGGAGGATCTGATCGCCTGGCTGGGCGAGATGGTCCGGCAGGTCGACTCCAGTCTGCTGGACGAGTGGGAGCAGCTGGCCAACCCCGAGGTGGAGACCGCCGAGCAGGCGCAGGAGCGGGCGGACGAGGTCAAGCCCGTCACGGCGAACGCCCGCGCGTTCCGGGTGCTGGTGCGCAACGCGATGTTCCGCCGGGTGGAGCTGGCCGCGCTGGACCGGGTCCGCGACCTGGGCGAGCTGGACGCGGACGCGGGCTGGGACGAGGACGCGTGGGGCGAGGCGATGGACGCGTACTGGGACGAGTACGAGGAGCTGGGCACCGGTCCGGACGCGCGCGGCCCGAAGCTGCTGAGGATCGAGGAGGACGCGGCGCACGGTGTGTGGCGGGTCCGCCAGACGTTCGCCGACCCGAACGGCGACCATGACTGGGGCATCAGCGCGGAGGTGGACCTCGCCGCGTCGGACGAGGAGGGCCGGGCGGTCGTGCGGGTCACGTCCGTGGGCCAGTTGTGAGAGTGGAGAAGAACGGCATGACGAACCCCGCCGAGCGCCTGGTCGACCTGCTCGACCTGGAGCGGATCGAGGTCAACATCTTCCGCGGCCGGAGCCCCGAGGAGTCCCTGCAGCGGGTCTTCGGCGGCCAGGTCGCGGGGCAGGCGCTGGTGGCGGCGGGCCGCACCACGGACGGGGACCGGCCGGTGCACTCGCTGCACGCCTACTTCCTGCGGCCGGGCCGTCCCGGGGTGCCGATCGTGTACGACGTGGAGCGCGTCCGGGACGGCAGGTCGTTCACCACCCGTCGGGTGACGGCCGTCCAGCAGGGCCGGACGATCTTCAACCTGACGGCGTCGTTCCACCGCCCGGAGGAGGCGGGCTTCGAGCACCAGCTGCCGCCGGCCCGGGTGGTGCCGGACCCGGAGGAGCTGCCGACGGTCGCCGATGAGGTGCGCGAGCACCTGGGCGGTCTGCCGGAGGCCCTGGAGCGGATGGCGCGGCGCCAGCCGTTCGACATCCGTTATGTGGACCGGCTGCGCTGGACGCGCGAGGAGATCAAGGACGCGGACCCGCGCAGCGCGGTGTGGATGCGCGCGGTGGGCCCGCTGGGCGACGATCCGCTGGTGCACACCTGCGCGTTGACCTACGCGAGCGACATGACGCTCCTGGACGCGGTCCGCATCCCGGTGGAGCCGCTGTGGGGTCCGCGCGGCTTCGACATGGCGTCGCTGGACCACGCCATGTGGTTCCACCGGCCGTTCCGGGCGGACGAGTGGTTCCTGTACGACCAGGAGTCGCCGGTCGCTACGGGCGGGCGGGGTCTGGCGCGCGGCCGGATCTACGACCGGGCGGGCCGGCTGCTGGTGTCGGTGGTGCAGGAGGGCCTGTTCCGGCGGCTGGGTGCCGCACCGTCCGCGTAACTCCCTCAGGCGGTAGGGCTACTGTTCGACTTCCCGATCATCACAACGGAGGAGCGCGCACGTGGCCACCGTCCTGAAAGTGAGTCCCGTCGCGACGGGGAGGAAGCCGCGCAAGGGCGCGCCGGCGCCCGCTCCCGTCTCGCCCTTCAGCCATGTCGTCAAGGTCACGGACGTGCCGGGCGGTGAGACGCGGGTGCTGGCGCATCTGGAGCGTGAACTGCCGCCGGGCGGCATACCGGCTTACCTCGCCGCCCGGAAGACCGGGGCCCGCTCGTTCGTCCTGTGGGCCGACCCGGACCGCCGCGCCCGGCTGGCGACGGTCGTCACCGCGTCGGCCGGTGACGGGGTTTCGGCGTACCAGGTGCTGGGCGGTTACGGCGAGGTGCTGGGCACCGTCGTCCGCGAGAAGGCGTGTTCGGGCAAGGGCCTGCGCACGCGCTGGACGGTCACTCAGACCGGCTGCCCCGAGGCCGTCGGCCTCAAGGGCCGGATCTTCTGGTGGTACGTGTGGTGGCTGCTGTTCCCGCTGTGGCTGGCGATCGGCGTGGGCAGCCTGGTGAACGGCGGCGGGGACGTACCGCGCGGGCCCCGGCGCATCCGCTGGCGGGCGGCCGGTGAGACCCCGTTCGAGTTCCACGCCGACGGCGAGGTCGTCGTGGACGCGCAGTGGACCGACCAGCGGCTGGCGGCGGCGCTGACGGCGCTGGTCACCTCCTTCGACAGCTGGCTGGGCATGCCCTGGGACGACGGGCGGGAGTAGGGCCGGTCACCTCCGGTACCGCTGCGCCACCGCGTCGAAGGCGGCCTTGGGCTCCCACTCCATGTCGGGGTAGGTCCGCCCCCGGCGCCCTTCGAGGAGTTTGACGATGCCCAGTCCCGCCCGGTCCAGGTCGTCCCTGGGATCGCCGTCCGGACGGTGCGGGTAGCCGGGCAGCGCGAACAGGAAGACGAACGCGCTGTCCACGCCCTCGGTCTCGAAGACCTCCAGGAGTTCGCTCAGGTACGCGGCCTGACCGGCCTCGTCGCGCTCGTGCACGCCGTTCAGCCTTACGGGGTCCTTGGTCAGCGGGTCGTACTCGACGACCTCCAGGACCCGGCCGCCCCGGTCCCCCGCGCCCCGGTAGGCCGCGGTGCCGAAGCCGGTGACGGCGAGCGGCTTCGGGCCCCGGGCCAGGGTGCGGACGGCGTCGCGGAACCGGTCGGCGATCTCGGCGGAGCGGATCAGCTCGTAGGTCACGATGTCGAAGGGTTCCCAGTCCACCTGCTCGAACTGGATGGCGGCGTACGTGAGGGTGCCGCGGTAGCACGCACGGACGGTGGCCACGGCGTCGCGGAGGAACGCGTTGACGCGGACACCCAGTTCGCGGATCGCGTCGGCCCGGAGCCCGGGACGGCTCATCAGCCGACCGACCCGTTCCTCGGGGCTCTCTCCGGGCAGGAACCCCCGGTTCATCACGCTCAGTTCGACCCCCGCGACGAAGACGACGGCGGCGCCCTCCCGCCGGAGCCGTTCCGCCCGGGCGGCGCAGTCGCGGAAGAGCGTGAGGATCTGTTCGGCCTCCAGCTCCAGCGGATAGGGCGAGAACCAGACCTCCAGCCCGAGTCCGGCGGCGGTGGCCGCGGCCTGTTCCAGCCGGTCCGGGTCGCCGCCGGTGATCTGGACCGCGTTGCAGTGCAGGTCGTCGCGGATGATCGCGAGCTCGCGGCGGACCACCGCGAGGTCGAAGTGCTCGCGGGACGTGCGGCCGTGCAGCACGAATCCGGTGTCGTAGGTCATTCCTCTGGCGCGCATGGCGGCGTCCCTCCCCGTCGGTCCGTTCGAGTCGGGCCGAGGCTGACAGGAAAAGTGCGTGCACGCAAGTTTGCGTGCACGCAGACTCTGTGGAACGCTGACGGCGTGACGACACCACCCGGCCTGCGGGAGCGCAAGAAGCAGGCCACCCGTGAGGCGCTGCGCGAGGCGGCGCTGCGCCTGGCCGTCGAGCACGGGCCGGACCGGGTGCGGGTCGAGGACATCGCCGAGGCGGCCGGGGTCTCGCCGCGCACGTACAACAACTACTTCGCCAGCCGCGAGCAGGCGATCGTCGCGGCCGTCACCGCCGACCGGGAGGCGCGCGTGGCGGCGGCCGTCGCGGCCCGGCCCCCGGACGTCCGCCTGGCCGACGCCGTCACCGAAGCGGTGGTCGAGCAGTACACGGACCCCGGCGCGCACGGCCAGGAGGCACTGCTGCTCGTCACCACCCGGCCCGCGCTGCGCGCCGCCTTCCTCGACGCCACGGCGGGGATCGAGCCGCCGCTCACGACGGCCGTCGCCGCGCGCCTGGACGACACCTCGGCGCCGACCGCCCGCGTCCTCGCGGCGAGCACGGCCGCCGCGGTCCGCATCGCGCTGGAGGGCTGGATCCAGCCGGCCGGCACCGCCGCTCCGGGCGCCGGCGGACTCGTCGTGCCGGCCGGCTCCCTGCCGGACCGGCTCCGCGCGGCGCTGGCCCCGCTCGCGCCCGCGTTCGACGCGGCCGAGGAAGGCGTCCGGCCCTGAGACCGGCCCTCCGCGCCGTCCACCCGCGCGCGTAGCCCGTCCGGGCGATCCGGGCCGCCGAGTGCGCCCCTCGGCGCGAGCCCTCGCGTCCGAGCCGGGTGGCGGCACGGAAGGTGGTCGCGCGCGCTGCTGTGCGGGTCGCGTCCGGCGCCCGGGGCCGCGCCGGAGGAGGCGGGTCGATGTCGGCGGATCAGGTGTACGTGGGACTCGGGCTGATCGTGGTCCTCGCGGTCGGATCGCAGTTGCTGGCGAGCCGGTTGCGGGTGCCCGCTCTGCTCGTGCTGCTGCCGGCCGGCTTCACCGCCGGGGCGCTCACCGACGACGTCGATCCGCAGCGGCTGCTCGGGAGCTCCTTCTCGCCGCTGGTCTCGCTGGCGGTGGCGGTGATCCTCTACGACGCCGGCCTGGGGCTGGACCTGAAGCGGCTGAAGGGGCACAACCGGCGGGTGGTGATCCGGCTGCTGTGGCTGGGGGCACTGCTGACACTGGTGTCCGCCGCGCTCTTCGCCGTACCGGTCCTGGACATGTCGACGCAGGCGGCGGTGATGCTCGCGGCGATCCTCGTCGTGTCGGGTCCGACGGTGGTGGGGCCGCTCCTCGCCTTCGTGCGGCCCACGGAGCGGTTGCGGCGCATCCTCATCTGGGAGGGCGCCCTGATCGACCCGGTCGGCGGCATCCTGGGGGCGCTCGTGTTCCACGGGGTCCTGGCGGGCGGCCGGCCGGAGTTCGGCAGCGGGCTCGGGCACTTCCTGGCCAGCGCCGGGGTGGGCGTGGCGGCGGGCGCGGTCGGCGCGGGTGTGCTGTGGCTGGTGCTGGGGCGGGTGCGGCTCAGCGAGGAGCTGGCGGCATCGGTGCAGCTGGCCGCCGTGATCGGGGTGGCCGCCGCCTGTGACGCGCTGCGCGACGACACGGGGCTGATTTCCGCCGTGGTCATGGGGATGGCGATGACCAACCTGCCGGGGCTCGAGCTGCCCACGCGCCGGCCGTTCTTCGAGACGCTGGTCTCCCTGATCATCGGGCTGCTGTTCGTCTCCATCTCCGCCACGGTCACCCCGGAGTCGCTGCGGCACGTGGTGCTGCCCGCGCTCGCGCTGACCGCCCTGCTCGTGCTGGTGACCCGGCCGCTCATCGCGCACCTCGCGGCGGCCGGCACCGATGTGCCGGTCCGGGAGCGGTGGTTCATCGGCTGGATGGCACCCCGGGGCATCGTCGCCGCGGCCACCGCCTCCACGTTCTCGGCCGAGCTCGCCGCACACCACGTCGCCGGTGCCGAGCGCATCCTGCCCGCGACCTTCGTGGTGATCGTCGCGACGGTCATGCTCTACGGCCTGTCGGCGTTCCCGGTGGCGCGGCGGCTCGGGGTGCTGCGGCCGGCCCGCTCCCGGCCGCTGCTGGTGGGCGGGGCGCCCTGGGCGGTCGACCTGGCGCGCGCCCTGAGCACGGCCGGGCTCGACGTGCTGATGTGGGCGGGCGCGGAGGAGGAGCGGGCGCGGATCGAGGCGGCCGGGCTGGAGCTGGCGCCCGGCGAGCTGATGGCGTCGGCGGAGGGGTTCGGCGCGGTCCTCGAAGGGATCACCGATGTGCTGCTGCTCACCGGTGAGGACGACTTCAACGCGCTGGCCTCGCTCACGCTCCGCGAGAGCGTCGAGGGAGCGGTGCACCGCCTCGCGCCGTCCGCCGCGAGCGAGGGTGTGGTGGCCCCGTACGCCGGGAGCGAGCCGCTGTTCGGCGCGGACCTCACCCGGCCCGAGTTCGTCCGGAGGTACGAGGCCGGGGCGCGGGTGGTGACGCGCGCGGCGGACGGGCCGCTGACGCCCGGGGAGCACCTGCTCTTCGTGGTGCGGCCGGAGGGCCTGCTCGCCCCGGCCACACGGAGCGGTCGCCCGGAGCCGGCTCCGGGCGACGCGCTCGTACTGCTGCGGGAGCCGTGAGGCCCCGTCAGGCTTTCGCGCGGTCCGGGCCCGCGCAGAGTGCCCAGATGATGAAGATGTCGATGGCGATGAGCACGATGGACCACAGCGGATAGTGCGGCAGCCATGCGAAGTTGGCCAGTGCGCCGAGCCCGGCGAGGACGACGCCCACGGCACGCGCCCAGAAGGCCCCGGTGAACAGTGCGCAGCCGGCGAGGACGATCACGATTCCGAGGATGAGGTGGATCCAGCCCCAGCCGGTGAGGTTGAACTGGAAGACATAGTTGCGCGTGGCGACGAACACGTCGTCCTTGGCGATGGCGGCGATGCCCTGGAAGATCGCCATGGCACCACCGAAGATCATCAGGACCGCGGCGAACGCGGTCCAGCCCGTGCGGGCGGGATGGTGTGATCCGTTGGTGCCGTGTGGTGCCGCCGGCGCGCTGCCGGTGTTGGCCATGTCGGGCCTCCTTTGCTGGCACGGTCGCCCGGCGCGGAGCAGAGCCGAACCAGACGTTCCGTCTCCAGAGTGTCACGGGAACGCGTGCCCGGCAGCACGGCGGGCAGGGGCCGACGGACCGGGCATCCACTGCCCGGCACCACCTGATTAGGATCGCGTCGCAGCCGGTCCGCGCGGGGACGCGGCCCGGCGTTCCGTGGAAGGACCTGCCCCATGACCGAGATCGTCCCGGTGTCCGGCCCCGAGCTGGTCACCTACGCCGATGAGCTGGCCGCCCTGCTGGTGGAGACCGTCGAGAACGGCTCGTCCGTCGGCTTCCTCGCGCCCCTGGAGCGGGGCACCGCCGCCGAGTGGTGGCGCGCCCGGGCCGCGTCCGTGGACGCGGACGGCCTTCGGGTGTGGATCGCCCGGGACGGGGAACGCGTCGCGGGCACCGTCGCCCTGGTGCGGGCGCCGCTGCCCAACGCCCGCCACCGTGCGGAGGTGGCCAAGCTGATGGTCCGCCCCTCGGCGCGCGGTCGCGGGCTCGGCCGTGAGCTGCTGGCCGCGGCCGAGCGCGCGGCCGCCGAGGACGGCGTCACGCTGCTGGTCCTGGACACCGAGACCGGCAGCCCGGCGGAGCGGCTGTACCGCGCTGCGGGGTGGACGGAGTGCGGTTCCGTTCCGGACTACGCGGCCGGACCCGACGGGGTCCTGAAGCCGACGACCTTCTACTACAAGGCGGTCGGCCGCGTCACGGACGGACCCGCGGGGTGAGAATGGGCCGGGAAGACACCGACGAGGAGAGATCCATGACGCTGTACGACATTCCGCTGCGCACCCTCACCGGCGAGCCGACGTCGCTGGGCGACTACCGCGGCCGGGCGGTGCTGCTGGTGAACGTGGCATCGAAGTGCGGGCTGACCCCGCAGTACGCGGGTCTGGAACGGCTCCAGAAGGAGTACGGGGACCGCGGCCTCACCGTGCTCGGTGTGCCGTGCAACCAGTTCGGCGGTCAGGAGCCGGGGACCGCCGAGGAGATCGAGACGTTCTGCTCGACCACGTACGGGGTGAGCTTCCCGCTGCTCGAGAAGACCGAGGTGAACGGTGCGAACCGGCACCCGCTGTACGCGGAGCTCACCCGGCTCGCGGACGCCGGTGGCGAGGCCGGGGACGTCCAGTGGAACTTCGAGAAGTTCCTGATCTCACCTGCGGGCGAGCCGGTCGCCCGCATCCGTCCCCGCACGGAGCCGGACGCACCCGAGCTGGTGGCGGCGATCGAGGCGCAGCTGCCGGCGTAGAACCGGACTCAGGCGCGGCTGAGCAGCACGGAGCCCTTGGGGTAGGTGGCGTCGCCGCCGACGTTCGCCACCTGGATGAGGACGGGGGTGCCCTCCTTGATGTTGCCGGTCTTCCAGGGCGTGCAGTACGGCGAGGTGTGGCCGCGGGTGGTGGCCGTGCGGTCCCAGGTGCCGTCCCTGCCGATGTCCATCTTGACCTCGATGCTCCAGCCGTCGGCGGAGGTGTCGCAGGCGCGGATGGAGTCGCCGGGGGCGGCGCCGTACGGGTCCGCGTTCCACTCCCCGTAGCCGCCGAAGACCGCGTCGACCGTCCGGGGCTCGGCGTGTGCCGTCGTCTGCGCGGTGACCACGAGCCCGAAGGCCGCCGCCGCGGTCACCGCGATCCGTCCCGCACCGGACCTCGCCATGCCGTGCTCCCTCCATCACCCGGTCACGATCTCCACCGGGAATCTACAGGTACATGGCAGGTGCACACCATCGTGAGCGCCCGCGGCGGCCGCGGGCGCTTCGCGTGCGGTCAGCGGATGGGCATGCCCGACAGGGTGCGGGCGATGACCAGACGCTGGATCTCGCTGGTGCCCTCGAAGATGGTGTAGATCGCGGCGTCCCGGTGCATGCGCTCCACCGGGTACTCGCGCGTGAAGCCGTTGCCACCGAGGATCTGGATGGCCTGGGCGGTGACCTTCTTGGCCGTCTCGCTCGCGTACAGCTTGGACATGGAGCCCTCGGCCGACTCGAACGGCTTGCCGGTGGTGGCCATCCAGGAGGCGCGCCAGACCAGCAGCCGGGCCGCGTCGATCTGCGTCCGCATGTCGGCGAGCTGGAAGGCGACGCCCTGGTTGTCGATGATCGGGCGGCCGAACTGGGTCCGCGTCTTCGCGTAGTCGAGCGCCACCTCGTACGCGGCCCTGGCGGTGCCGACCGCCATCGCGCCGACGGCGGGACGGGACGCCTCGAAGGTGGCCATCGCGGCGTTCTTCACGCGCTCGCCGCCGGTGGCGGCGCGCTCGCGGGCGCGGGCGAGGCGCTGGTCCAGCTTCTCCTTGCCGCCGAGCAGGCAGTGCCCGGGGACGCGCACGTCCTCCAGGACGACCTCGGCGGTGTGCGAGGCGCGGATGCCGTGCTTCTTGAACTTCTGGCCCTGGGAGAGCCCGGGGGTGTCCGGCGGCACGATGAACGAGGCGTGCCCCTTGGAGCCGAGCTCGGGGTCGACGACCGCGACCACCACGTGGACGTTGGCGATGCCGCCGTTGGTCGCCCAGGTCTTGGTGCCGTTGAGCACCCACTCGTCCTTGGCCTGGTCGTAGACCGCGCGGGTGCGCATCGAGGCGACGTCGGAACCGGCGTCGGGCTCGGACGAGCAGAAGGCCGCGACCTTCACGTCGTCGGCGTCCCCGTACATCTGCGGGATCCAGGTGCCGATCTGCTCCTCGGTGCCGTTGGCGAGGACGCCGACGGCCGCCAGGCCCGTACCGACGATCGACAGGGCGATGCCGGCGTCGCCCCAGAACAGCTCCTCCATGGCCATCGGGATGCCGAGCCCCGTAGGATCGAAGAACTGCTGGGCGTAGAAGTCGAGGGAGTAGATCCCGACCTTGGCCGCCTCCTGGATGACGGGCCAGGGCGTCTCCTCACGCTCGTCCCACTCCGCGGCGGCCGGACGGATCACGTCCGCGGCGAAGCCGTGGAGCCAGTCACGGACCTGCTTCTGGTCATCGTTGAGCTCAAGCGTGAACTCGGCCATGTTCCCCTCCACGTGCTGCCGTCGAAACGCTCGTTACTTGCGGTAACAACAGTCTGTTACTGGCAAGTAGCCTGTGTCAACCACATGAGACGCCATCCGCACCCCGCCGGACGGGGTGTTACGTTGCGCAGGCACGACGGACAGGCACGGTCAGGGGTGGGAGAGACGACATGGAGACCACACGACAGGCCGAGCGCCAGCGGACCACGGCCCAGCGCCGCCGCCGGGAGCTGCTCGACGCCGCCGACCGCGTGGTGCTCAGGGACGGCCCGGGGGCCTCGATGAACGCCATCGCGGCGGAGGCGGGCATCACGAAGCCGATCCTCTACCGGCATTTCGGCGACAAGGGCGGGCTCTACCGGGCCCTCGCCAAGCGGCACACCGACGCGCTCCTGAGCGCCCTGCGCGCCGCGCTCGACGCCCCGGCGGAGCGGCGCGCCCGGGTCGAGTCGACGCTCGACACCTACCTCGCGGCGATCGAGGCCCGCCCGCAGGTCTACCGCTTCCTGATGCACCCGTCCGACGACGCGACCCCCTCCCCCGAGCAGGGCTTCGACGTGGGCCGGCACTCGGCCCCGCTGCTGCGCCGCCTGGGCGAGGAGCTGGCCACGGTGATCGCGGAGCGGGTGGACCTCGGCCCGGACAGCGAGGCGATGGCCCGGATCTGGGGCCACGGCATCGTCGGCATGATGCACGCGGCCGGTGACTGGTGGCTGGGCGAACGCCCCTGCTCGCGCGAGCAGTTGGTCCGCAGCCTCGCCGACCTCCTCTGGGGCAGGCTGGCCGCGGCGGGCGACCGCGCGGACGGGCCCGGCTTCTGACGGGCCGCCGGCCGGTCAGCCGTTGCGCGCCCACGGAGCCCGGCGGGCCGCGCGCAGCACCCGGGCCCGGCGCAGCCCGGTCAGCCGGTCGGTGTAGACCCGGCCCTCCAGGTGGTCGCACTCGTGCTGGAGGCAGCGCGCGAAGAAGCCGGTGCCGTCGATCCGGACCGGCTCGCCGGTCGCCGTGACGCCCTCGACCACCGCGTGGTCGAAGCGCGGGGTGCCGGCCTCGAGACCGGGGAGCGAGAGGCAGCCCTCGGAGCCGCGCACCGTGACCCCGTCCGCCTCCACCAGGACCGGGTTCACCACGTGACCGAGGTGGCGCACGTCCTCGTCGTCCGGGCAGTCGTAGACGAACACCCGTGACGGCACACCGATCTGGTTGGCGGCGAGCCCGACGCCCCGCGCCTCGTACATCGTGGCGAACATGTCCTCGACGAGACGGGCGAGCGAGGGGCCGAACTCCGTGACCGGCTCGCACGGCGCGTGCAGGACGGGGTCGCCGAGCAGGCTCATGGTGCGGACGATTCCGGAGCTGCCGGGGATCGGGCGGTTGCGCATGGCGGTCATCGTACGTTCCACGGGGCGCGCATCGCGGCGCGCGTCCGCCCCGGTCAACGCCCGGGCCCGGGCCACCCCCCTCAAGGTGCGTTCACATACACAACCTGTGAACACATGCATGACCATTGACGTGCCCATGGCGTCACTCTACGGTCGACGGAAAGCGCTTGCACCAATCCGGGCGGCAATCCGTCCGGTCCACTCCCCCCACCTGGAGTCGAAGATGCAGCTCAAGCCTGTTCTCGCATGTGCCGGCCTGCTGGCCGGGTCACTCGCCGTGCTGGGCACCACCGCACAGGCCGCCCCTGGTCAGGAAAACGCTTCCCTGGCGGCCGCGGCCCTGTACGTGGCGCCGGACGGCACCGCCGACGCCGCCGGTACCGAGTCGGACCCCACCACACTCGCCTCGGCGATCAGCCGGGTGAACGCCGGCGGCACGATCTACCTGCGCGGCGGCACGTACCGCTACGGGCAGACGGTCACCATTCCGCCGGGCAACGACGGCACTTCGGCCGCCCGCACCACCATGGCGGCGTACCCGGGCGAGCAACCGGTGCTGAACTTCTCGGAGATGAGCGAGGACCCCGCCAACCGCGGTCTCGCCGTGAACGGCGACTACTGGCACATCGACGGGCTCACGGTCGAGCACGCCGGCGACAACGGCATCTTCGTCGGCGGCAGCGACAACGTCATCGAGCACGTCGTGACCCGCTTCAACCACGACTCGGGGCTCCAGATCTCCAGGATCTCCTCCGACACCCCCGACGACGAGTGGCCGGCGAACAACCTCGTCCTCAGCTCCGAGTCCCACGACAACGCGGACTCCGACGGCGAGGACGCGGACGGCTTCGCCGCCAAGCTCACCGCGGGGCCGGGCAACGTCTTCCGCTACACCGTCTCGCACAACAACATCGACGACGGCTGGGACCTCTACACCAAGACGGAGACCGGGCCCATCGGCCCGGTGACCATCGAGGACTCGCTCAGCTACGACAACGGCACCCTCTCCGACGGCACCGTGAACGAGGACGGCGACCGCAACGGCTTCAAGCTCGGCGGCGACGGGATCGAGGTCGACCACGTCGTGCGGCGCAACATCGCCTACAACAACGGCCACCACGGCTTCACGTACAACAGCAACCCGGGCTCGATGGCCGTGTCGGACAATGTGGGCATCGACAACGAGGAGCGCAACTTCTCCTTCGACAAGGGCACTTCGGTGTTCCGGGGCAACACCTCCTGCCGCGGCGGTGACGGCTCCAACGACAAGACCGTCGGCGACGCGGACGGCTCCAACCAGTTCTGGACCGGCTCGAACGGCTCCCGGTGCTCCGCGTACGACGGGGCCATGGACTGGTCGTTCGCCTCCGACGGCCGCCTGGTCGTGTCCTTCGGCGGGAACGTGGTCACCCCGTAGGCGTCCGGCGGTGCCGGGGCCGCGGCCCCGGCACCGCCGTCGTCTCACTCCTTCCGCAGGCTCGTCACCAGGTCGCGCGGCAGCCCGTGGGTGTCGTGGAGGTAGCGCAGGTCCTCCTCCGTCAGCGTCCCCCGGAACCGGGGCCGGGCCAGCACCTGCCGGCCGCGTGCCAGGAGCCGGTCGAACCGGCCCTCCTCGTCGGCCAGCACCCGCAGCACCTCGCCGGGGTCCGTGTCCTGCCGGAAGTGGTCCAGGGTGTGCCGGACCGGCTCGGGCGGAAGACCGTCGAACGTGCGCGAGGGATCGTCCTGCCGGAGCACGGTGAGGGCCCGTCGGAGCAGGCGGCGCAGCACGTATCCGCGCCCGGTGGCGGCCGGGCGCACCCCGTCGCCGATGACGACGACGGCGGAGCGCAGGTGGTCGCAGACCAGCCGCAGCGAGGTCTCGTCCAGCGGCCAGAGGGCCGGTACGCACCGGCGCCAGGGTTCGAAGACATCGCACTCGAACACCGAGCGGCGGCCCTGGAGCAGCGAGGCGAGCCGTTCCAGTCCGAGTCCGGTGTCCACATTGCGCTGCGGGAGCGGCACCAGCGATCCGTCGTCGAGCCTGCGGTGGCTCATCGTGACGTGGTTCCACACCTCCACCCAGCGGTCGTCCCCGGTGGGCGTGGACACGGGCGGTCCCTCGCCGCTCCACAGGAAGATCTCCGAGTCGGGGCCGCAGGGCCCGGTCGGCCCGTTGGACCACCAGTTGTCCTCGACGGTCGGCTCCACGGGCACACCGAGCTCCTGCCACACCCGCAGCGAGGCGGTGTCGCGCTCGGTGCGCTCGTCTCCGGCGTACACCGTGGCGTGCAGCCGGCCGGGATGGATGCCCAGGCCCTCGGTGAGCAGCCCGTAGCCCCATGCCAGGCTCTGCGGGCCCTCGTAGTCGCCCAGCGACCAGCTGCCGAGCATCTCGAAGACGGTGAGGTGGGTGGCGTCGCCGACCTCGTCCAGGTCGGTCGTGCGCAGACAGCGCTGCCGGTTGACCAGCCGGCTGCCCAGCGGATGCGGGCGGCCCTCCAGGTACGGGGTGAGGGGATGCATCCCGGATGTGGTGAAGAGCACCGGGTCGCCGGGCGGCGGCAGCAGCGTCGAGCCGGTGACGCGGCGGTGGCCGCGCTCCTCGAAGTATTCGAGGAAGATACGGGCGAGCTGTTCGGTGTCCATGGGACGGCTCCTTCGCGGGTGGCGGGGAGGCGCCGGAGAACGGACCGTTCGGTCACCCGGCCGGGGAGCAATCACCACGGCAAACCACCGACGGACCGTTTCCGGTCGCCGGGGGAAGGGAAAGTCAGACGGCGGCAACCGGCGAGCTGGTCGCTCGCGCGGTCGCGGTGGTGGTGATGCCGTTGACGTCCATACGCCGAAGGTAACGCGCCCCCGGCCGCCCGCGCACCCGGATTCCGTCGCCGGCGGGCCCGTGGAGAACGCGACGGCCCGCTCACGCGTCCTCCATTCCACGGGAAGTGCGGTGCCGGACGGTGCCGCCGTGCGGTCACAGTGCCGGACATCGATAGGCTGGGCGGCGGACCGATGCAAGGAGGATCTAGGACGATGGCAGGCAACACGGAGCCGTTGTCGCCGCGGGCCAAGCTGGCCGTGACGGCGGGCAAGGCCGCTGCGGCGGTGTCGCGGGCGGCCGGGCGGGGCAGCGGATCGGTGATCGGCGGCCGGGTGGCGCTCAAGCTCGACCCCGACCTGCTCGGGCGGCTGGCGCAGCATCTGGACGTGATCCTCGTCTCGGCGACGAACGGCAAGACGACCACCACCCGGCTGATCGCCGAGGCGCTGCGCGCCGCGGGCCCGGTCGTGTCGAACGCGCTCGGCGCCAACATGCCGGCGGGCATCACGTCGGCGCTGGCCGGCGGGTCCGACGCGCAGTACGGCGTGATCGAGGTCGACGAGAAGTACCTCGCCGGGGTGGCCCGCGACACGACGCCCAAGGTGATCGCGCTCCTCAACCTCTCGCGCGACCAGCTGGACCGGGCCGCGGAGACCCGGATGCTGGCCGAGAAGTGGCGCGAGGGGCTTTCCGGCTCGAAGTCCGTGATCGTCGCCAACGCCGACGACCCGCTGATCGTCTGGGCGGCCTCCTCCTCCCCCAACGTCGTGTGGGTCGCGGCCGGCCAGGCGTGGAAGGACGACGCCTGGTCCTGCCCGTCCTGCGGCGGGGTCATGCAGCGCCCCGGCGACGACTGGTTCTGCGGTGAGTGCGGTTTCCGGCGTCCGCCGCCGAGCTGGGTGCTGCACGGCGACTACGTGCTCGACCCGCACGGTTCGGCATGGCCGATCCACCTCCAGCTTCCCGGCCGCGCCAACAAGGCCAACGCCACGAGCTCGGCGGCCGTCGCCGCCGTCTTCGGGGTGCCGCCGCAGGTGGCCCTGGAGCGCATGTACCAGGTGCAGGCCGTCGCCGGCCGCTACGACGTGGTGAGCTTCCTCGGCCGTGAGCTGCGGCTCCTGCTCGCGAAGAACCCGGCGGGCTGGCTGGAGACGTTCTCGCTGATCGACCCGCCGCCGACCCCGGTCATCCTTTCGGTGAACGCGCGCGGCGCGGACGGCACGGACACCTCGTGGCTGTGGGACGTCGACTACACCCAGCTCGCGGGCCACCCGATCTTCGTGCTCGGCGACCGCAAGCTGGACCTCGCGGTCCGCCTCGAGGTGGCCGGGCTCGACTTCCGGGTCTGCGAGAACCTGGACGAGGCCGTGCAGCAGGCTCCGCCCGGGCGCATCGAGGTCATCGCCAACTACACCGCCTTCCAGGACCTGCGCCGCCGTGTCGGCAACTGACCCCGGCCCCGGGCCCCTCCGGAGAGGACGAAGCATGAGCAACAACAGCCTGCGGCTGGTGTGGGTGTACCCGGACCTGCTGAGCACCTACGGCGACCAGGGCAACGCCCTGGTGGTGGAGCGCCGGGCCCGCCAGCGCGGCCTGGACGTGGCGCGCGTCGACGTGCGCAGCGACCAGCCGGTGCCCACGTCGGGCGACATCTATCTGATCGGCGGCGGCGAGGACCGGCCGCAGCGGCTCGCGGCGGAGCGGCTGCGCCGGGACGGCGGGCTCGCCCGGGCCGCGTCCAACGGCGCGATCATCTTCTCGGTCTGCGCCGGTTACCAGATCCTCGGCCACGAGTTCATCAACGACCTCGGTGAGCGCGAGCAGGGTCTCGGGCTGCTGGACGTGGTGTCGACGCGCGGCGAGGGCGCACGGTGCGTCGGCGACGTGCTGGCGGACATCGATCCGCAGCTGGGCCTTCCGCCGCTGACCGGGTTCGAGAACCACCAGGGCGTGACGCATCTCGGGCCGACGGCGCGGCCGTTCGCCCGGGTGCGGTTCGGGCGGGGCAACGGCACCGGGGACGGCACCGAGGGCGCGTACAACGACACCGTGTTCGGCACGTACATGCACGGTCCGGTGATGGCGCGGAACCCCCTGATCGCGGACCTGCTGCTGAAGCTGGCCCTCGATGTGAACGCGCTCCCGCCGACCGACGACCGGTGGTACGAGGCGCTGCGCGCGGAGCGCATCGCGGCTGCCACACAGCCTGCCTGACCAGGCATTTCACTGGCTGTCCGATGAGTGGCGCAGGGCTCGGATGAGCGGCGTCCAGCAGGCGGACGCCCGGTTCGGTCCCGCCACCCTGCGCCGGTAGGGTGGCGGGGATCCAACCGGACGACGTGGTCCGGTCGTCGGCCCACGTTGCAAAGGTTTCCCGGGCAATGCGAATTGGTGTGCTCACCTCCGGCGGCGACTGCCCCGGCCTCAACGCCGTCATCCGGTCCGTCGTCCACCGCGCTGTGGTCGACCACGGCGACGAGGTCATCGGCTTCCACGACGGGTGGCGGGGCCTCCTGGAGTGCGACTACCGCAAGCTCGACCTGGACGCCGTGGGCGGCATCCTCGCCCGTGGCGGCACGATCCTCGGCTCCTCCCGGGTGCAGCCGGCACATCTGCGCGGGGGCGTCGAGACGGCGCGCGGCCATGTGCGGGACCTCGGGCTCGACGCGATCATCCCGATCGGCGGCGAGGGCACCCTCAAGGCGGCGAACCTGCTCTCCGAGGCGGGGCTGCCGATCGTCGGCGTGCCGAAGACCATCGACAACGACATCGCGTCGACCGACGTCACCTTCGGCTTCGACACCGCCGTCGGCGTCGCCACGGAGGCGCTGGACCGGCTGAAGACCACCGCCGAGTCGCACCAGCGCGTGATGATCGTGGAGGTCATGGGCCGCCACACCGGCTGGATCGCCCTGCACTCCGGCATGGCGGCCGGCGCGCACGCCATCGTCGTCCCGGAGCGTCCGTTCGACATCGACGAGCTGACCGAGGTCGTGGGCCGCCGCTTCTCGGCCGGCAAGAAGTTCGCCATAGTCGTCGTCGCGGAGGGCGCGAAGCCGCGCGAGGGCTCCATGGACTTCCAGTCGGGCGCCAAGGACATCTACGGCCACGAGCGCTTCACGGGCGTGGCGACCCAGCTCTCCGTCGAGCTGGAGCAGCGCCTCGGCAAGGAGGCCCGCCCGGTGATCCTCGGCCACGTCCAGCGCGGCGGCACGCCGACCGCGTACGACCGCGTCCTCGCGACCCGGTTCGGCTGGCACGCGGTGGAGGCGGCGCACCGGGGCGAGTTCGGCATGATGACGGCGCTGCGCGGCACCGACATCACCCTGGTTCCGCTCGCGCACGCGGTGGAGACCCTGAAGACGGTCCCGGCCGCCCGGTACGCCGAGGCGGAGTGCGTGCTCTGAGCGACACCCGGCACGAGACCGCCCCCGGCCGCAAGATCGGCCGGGGGCGGTTCTAGTCTGGTCGGGACAACCAGCACGAAACGGGGACGTCCCGGCGTTCCCATCGGGAGTGAACAGATGGATCACAGCGGGCACGGCATGAACATGGACCTGCCGCCGTTCACGCTGGGACGCGGGCTCCACTTCTCCGCGGACCCGTTCTTCCTGATCGGCTGCGTCCTGGCGGTGCTGCTGTACGGGTACGGGGTGCTGCGGCTGCGGCGGCGCGGGGACGCGTGGCCGGTGGGGCGCACGGTCGTGTTCGTGACCGGTGTCCTGACGATCGCGCTGGTGATGTGCACCCGGCTCAACGACTACGGCATGGTCATGTTCAGCGTGCACATGGTGCAGCACATGGTGATCAGCATGCTGTCGCCGATCCTGCTCCTGCTGGGTGCTCCCGTGACGCTCGCGCTGCGCGCGCTGCCGGTCGCGCCGCGCGGCACGAAGGGGCCGCGCGAGCTGCTGCTGATGCTCCTGCACAGCCGGTACATGAAGATCGTCACGCACCCCGCGTTCACGATCCCGCTGTTCATCGCCAGCCTGTACGGCCTGTACTTCACGCCGCTCTTCGACTATCTGATGGGCTCCACGACGGGGCACCTCGTGATGATGGTGCACTTCCTGGCGGTCGGCCTGTTCTTCTTCTGGCCCATCATGGGCGTCGACCCGGGGCCGCACCGCCCCGGCTATGTGATGCGCATGCTGGAACTGTTCGCCGGGATGCCGTTCCACGCGTTCTTCGGGATCGCCCTCATGATGGCCTCCACGCCGATGGTGGAGGTGTACAAGGACCCGCCGTCCTCGCTCGGCATCGAGGCGCTGTCCGACCAGAGCGCGGCGGGCGGCATCGCGTGGGCGTTCAGCGAGATCCCCTCGGTGGTGGTGCTGGTGGCCCTGGTGTTCCAGTGGTACCGCTCGGAACAGCGCACGGCGAAGCGTTCGGACCGGGCCGCGGACCGCGACGGGGACCAGGAGCTCCAGGCGTACAACGCGTATCTCGCCTCGTTGCAGGCGCGCGGACAGTAGCGGCGGACCCGCCTTTCGGGTGACGATGGCCTTTACGGCCGCGCGGCCGACGAGGAGGGTGCGCGCATGTCCGGATCCACGAGGACGATGGGAATGCTGACCGCCGGCGCCCTGGTGGCGGTGACCGCCTACACGGTGGCCCTGGGAAGCAATGGCTGGCTCTGGTTCGGCTGGGTGATCCTGGGCCTGATCACGATCGGGATGGCGGCTACGCGGGAGACGTGACGCGGTCCAGCTCTTCCCGGATGGCCCGACGCAGGGCGGCGTGCCGGGGGCCGAGCGCATGGCGCCCGTCCCGCCACCGCTCGGCCGGGTACAACCACACCGGCCGGCCCACCAGCTCCGGCGGCTCCCAGTCGTACCGGGGCCACACGTGTGCGTGCAGGAACGGGTCGGCGTTTCCGAGGATCTCCAGGTTGACGCGCCGGAAGGCGGGGTCCAGCCGTCGGCAGGCGCGTTCCACGGCCTCGCCGAGGGCGTCCATGCCGGCCAGGAACGCCTGCCGCCGGGGGTGGGAGAGCTCTGACAACCGCTGTACGGCGGGATCGTCCACCAGCAGCACGGAGTATCCCGGCAGGAACTGAACGTCCCCGATCACGGCGAACCCCGCCTCCAGTCTCCGGAGGACCGTGGGGTTCCCGCCGCGGAGCGCGGAGCCGATCCGGTCCTTCCGCCAGTCGTCCGTCATGGTCGCCGACTGTACCCGCGC
The DNA here is from genome assembly GCF_040679335.1 of Streptomyces sp. NPDC052299. Lineage (NCBI taxonomy): Bacteria > Bacillati > Actinomycetota > Actinomycetes > Kitasatosporales > Streptomycetaceae > Streptomyces > Streptomyces sp. NPDC052299. Next base: position 93,309 of record NZ_JBFAUP010000024.1, read on the forward strand.
CCGGCCCGCGCGCGACCGGCCCCGACGGCACGTGCTGGAGCGCTCCCATGCGCTGCCCGGGCCCGGCGTACGGCGATCCAGGCGGGGTTACGCGCAGATGAACCAGCGCATACGGTGACCGCGCCTGCCGGGCCGCCGCGCTCCACGACGGGCCCGGGCACCCGGCGAACCGCAAGCCCCGGCGGGGGAGCCGCGGCACCCACGCCCGGGCACCCGGCGAACCGCAAGCCCCGGCGGGGGAGCCGCGGCACCCACACCTCACCTCCGGTGGCGACGTTGCGAACGCCGCAAACACACGTGTGCGTCTGCCGGTCACTGCCGCCTCTCCTGTCACTCACCGTCCGCTTCGCAGCGCGGGCGCCCCGCGCCGTCGGGGCCGGACGCGCCGTTCCGGGATGCACCCTCCGACCACGGGACGCGGCGCTGCCCTGGCGCTTTGCCGTCGCCGGGTGCGGCGTGACACCCGTCACCGCAACAGCGGTGTGCGTTACCTTCGGTGACCACGCAGGCGAACATCGGGCAGCGATCCCCGGCCGCGCACGCGGCCCGCGCATGCGATTGCGAACGTCTCCGCAGACGTGGCGGCGCGACTCCCGGGGCGGGGTGACCCACGGTTACCCGGCCGTCAACTCCGCCGCGTGAGGCGTCCGTTCGACGTGTGGCCGCGTTCACACCGTCGTAAGCCAGTTGCGCTTTAACTCTTGACAGGTGCCTGTCGCCACGCCACCTTGGGAGCGCTCCCACAATCAAGACTTGCACACTCCACCCCCTCCCCCTCTCCCCCAACGCCGTTGAGCCGCAAGGGCGTTACGGGGCGCAGCCGCGCTCCCCGTGACGTGCCACGCTGCCTGGCAGAGGAAGGCGTTTGTCATGAGCTTGGTGAAGCGCTGTAGGCCCCGCCGCCCGGGGCTCCCGGCCCTCGTGGTCGGCGCCCTCGCCCTGGCCACCGGCCTGGCGGGCGGGCCGGCGTCGGCCGCGTCGCAGGACACACTGCACGACCTCGCCGCAGCCCAGGGCAAGTACTTCGGCTCCGCCACCGACAACCCCGAGCTCCCCGACGCGGCCTACGCGGCGAAACTCGGCTCCGAGTTCGGGCAGATCACCCCCGGCAACTCGATGAAGTGGGACACCACCGAGCCCACCCGCGGCCAGTTCAACTTCACCAAGGGCGATGTGATCACCGACTTCGCCCAGGAACACGGCCAGACCGTGCGCGGGCACACCCTGGTCTGGCACAGCCAGCTGCCCGGCTGGGTGGGCTCACTGCCCCTCGCCGAGGTGGAGACGGCCATGACCGACCACATCACCGCGGAGGCCACCCACTACCGCGGCGAGGTGGCCGCCTGGGACGTGGTGAACGAACCGTTCAACGAGGACGGGACCTTCCGCACCAGCCCGTTCTACAACGCCATGGGCAAGGACTTCATCGCCAAGGCCCTGCGCGCGGCGCACGCCGCCGACCCGGACGCGAAGCTCTACATCAACGACTACAACGTCGAGGGCAAGGGCGCGAAGAGCGACGCGATGTACGACCTCGTGAGCGATCTGCTCGCCGAGGGCGTGCCGCTCGACGGGGTCGGGATGCAGGCGCACCTGGCGACCCAGTACGGCTTCCCGTACCAGATGCAGGCGAACATGCAGCGGTTCGCCGATCTGGGCCTGGACGTCGCCGTCACCGAGCTTGACGTGCGCATACAGCTTCCGGCCGACGCCACCAAGCTCGCCACCCAGTCCTCGTACTACGCGCAGGTGGTCGACGCCTGCCTCGCCGTCGAGCGCTGTGTCGGCATCACGGTCTGGGACTACACGGACAAGTACTCCTGGGTGCCGAGCACCTTCCCGGGCGAGGGCGCGGCCAATCTGTACGACGACAACCTGTCCCCCAAGCCCGCCTATGCCGCCGTGCGCACCGCACTCGGCGACGAGAGCGACGGCGGCGGGGACGACGGCGGTACGCCCGGCACGCTCAAGGCCCAGTACCGCGCCAACGACAGCTCCGCCGGCGACAACCAGATCAAGCCCGGCCTCCAACTCGTGAACACCGGCAGCGCCCCGGTCAGCCTCCCCGCGGTGACCGTGCGCTACTGGTTCTCCGGCGACAACGGCGCTTCCACGTACGGCAGTTGGTGCGACTGGTCGCCGATCGGCTGCTCCTCGATCACGCACCGCGTGGTGGCCGCGAGCACGCCGAAGGCCGGCGCCGACCACTACCTCGAAGTCGGCTTCGCGAGCGGCACCCTCGCCCCCGGCGCGTCGACCGGCGAGATGCAGCTGCGCCTGAGCAAGACGGACTGGTCGAACTTCGACGAGTCCGACGACTACAGCCACGGCGCCGGCGCCTCGTACGCGGACGCCTCGAAGGTCACCGTCTACGTCGGCGGCGAACTCGTCTGGGGCATCGAGCCCTGATCCAGGGCCGGGGCCCCGCTCAGCCCCCGCCCTCCCCGCACAACCCCCACCCGTAGAACCCTTCCGCGCATCCGCCGCACCCCGTCCCCACCTCTTCCCCTCCTCCCCTCCCCCTCGACGACACCCGCCACTGGAGGATTTGTGTCGATATCACGTAGAACGTTCAGCAGCGCCCTCGGCGGCAGCGTGCTGGCCCTCGGCCTCGCCCAGGGCACCGCGATCGCCGCCCCCGCCTCGGCGCAGGCCGGTACCGGGGCCCGCTCGGCCGCCGCCGGCGACGACCCGTACACGCAGGCGTTCCTCACCCAGTACGGCAAGATCAAGGACGCCGCGAACGGCTACTTCAGCCCCGACGGTCTCCCGTACCACTCGGTCGAGACCCTGATGGTCGAGGCGCCGGACCACGGCCACCAGACGACGTCGGAGGCCGTCAGCTTCTGGATGTGGCTGGAGGCGGCGTACGGCAGGGTGACCGGTGACTGGGCGCCGTTCAACGCGGCCTGGGCGGTCGCGGAGAAGACCATCATCCCGCAGCACGCGGACCAGCCCACCACTGACTCGTACAAGCCGTCGGCACCCGCGACCTTCGCGGCCGAGCACCCGCTGCCGAGCGGCTACCCCTCCGCGATGAACGGCTCGGTGCCGGTGGGCAGCGACCCGCTCTCGGCCGAACTCGCCTCGTCCTACGGGACGATGGACATCTACGGTATGCACTGGCTGATGGACCTCGACAACGTCTACGGCTACGGCAACAAGCCGGGGACGGGCAGCGAGTCCGGGCCGGGCGCAGGCGCCTCCTTCATCAACACCTACCAGCGCGGTGCGCAGGAGTCGGTCTGGGAGACCGTGCCGCAGCCGACCACCGACCTCTTCAAGTACGGCGGCCCCAACGGGTATCTCGACCTGTTCGTCGGGGACTCCAGCTACGCCAAGCAGTGGAAGTACACCAACGCGCCGGACGCCGACGCCCGCGCGGTGCAGGCGGCCTACTGGGCGTACCGCTGGGCCTCGGAGCAGGGCAAGGAGAGCCAGGTCGCGGCCTCGGTGGCGAAGGCCGCCAAGATGGGCGACTACCTCCGCTACGCCATGTTCGACAAGTACTTCAAGCGCATCGGCGACTGCACGGACCCCAACTCCTGCCCGGCCGCCTCCGGCAGGGACTCCCAGCACTACCTGCTGTCCTGGTACTACGCGTGGGGCGGGTCCGCCGGCACCGGCGGCGGCTGGGCCTGGCGCATCGGTGACAGCGCCTCGCACCAGGGCTACCAGAACCCGCTCGCCGCGTGGGCACTGTCCAACGTCCCCTCGCTGACGCCGAAGTCCGCGACGGCCAAGTCGGACTGGTCCAAGAGCCTGACCCGGCAGTTGGAGTTCCTGACCTGGCTCCAGTCCAGCGAGGGCGCCCTCGCGGGCGGCTGCACCAACAGCTGGGAGGGCAGCTACAGCGCGCCCCCGGCCGGCACGCCCACCTTCTACGGGATGGCGTACGACTGGCAGCCGGTGTACCACGACCCGGCGAGCAACAACTGGTTCGGCTTCCAGGCGTGGGGCATGGAGCGCGTCGCCGCCTATTACTACGTGACCGGCAACGCGACCGCCGAGGCCGTGCTCTCGAAGTGGGTCGCCTGGGCGTCGAGCGAGACGACCATCGGCGCCGACGGCAGTTACCGCTTCCCCTCCACCCTCAACTGGACGGGACAGCCCGACACCTGGAACGCCGCGTCGCCCGGTGACAACGCCGGTCTGCACGTCTCCGTGGTGGACTACGCCAACGACGTCGGCGTGGGCGCCGCGTACGTCAAGACGCTCACCTACTACGCCGCCAAGTCGGGCGACGAGGACGCGGCGGCCCTCGCCAAGGCCCTGCTGGACGCCATGGCGCTGAACACCACCGACAAGGGCATCTCGGTGCCGGAGACCCGGCTGGACTACAACCGGTTCGACGACGAGGTGTACATCCCGTCGGGCTGGACGGGCACCATGCCCAACGGCGACCCGATCCGGTCCGGTGCGACGTTCATCGGCATCCGCAGCTGGTACAAGGACGACCCGGACTGGCCGAAGGTGCAGGCGTACCTGGACGGCGGGGACGCGCCCGTGTTCACGTACCACCGCTTCTGGGCGCAGGCCGCGCTCGCCCTGGCCTTCGCGATCTACGCGGAGCTGCTGGTGGAGGGCGGCGGCGGTGATCCGGGCGGCGACACCGAGCCGCCGACCGCACCGGGCGGGCTCACGGTGACCGCGACCACGAGTGACAGCGTCTCGCTCTCCTGGTCCGCGTCCACCGACAACGTCGCGGTGACCGGCTACGACGTGTACCGGAACGGGGTGCTCGCGGGCAACGCGACCGGGCGGACGTTCACCGACTCCGGGCTCGCCGCGAACACCGAGTTCACCTACGCGGTGGCGGCACGGGACGCGGGCGGCAACACCTCGCCGCTGTCGGACGCGGTCCTCGCCAAGACGAAGACCGGTGGTTCGACCGGGACCGGCGCGGTGAAGGTGCAGTACAAGAGCACCGACTCCTCCGCGACGGACAACCAGATCCGGATGGGCCTGCAGGTGGTGAACACCGGCAGCGCGCCCGTCGACCTGTCGACGGTGAAGGTCCGGTACTGGTTCACCGCGGACGGCGGACCGAGCACCTTCGGCACCTACTGCGACTACGCGGCGCTCGGCTCGTCCACCATCACGCACGCGGTGGTCGCCGTCTCCAGCCCGAAGACCGGTGCCGACCGCTATCTGGAGGTCGGGTTCACCGGCGGCGCGGGCACGCTGGCGGCGGGCGCCTCGACCGGTGAGATCCAGCTGCGGCTCAACAAGAGCGACTGGTCCAACTTCAACGAGGCGGACGACTACAGCCGCGCCACCAACACCTCCTACGCGGACTCCTCCAAGGTCGGCGCCTACGTGGCCGGCACGCTCGCCTGGGGCGTCGAGCCGTGACAGTCCGCCCGCTGCCGGCGCTGGCCGGGACGGCCGCCGCCCTGGTCCTGGCCGCCGCGTCGATGCTGACCGGCACGCCATCGGCCTCGGCGTCGCCGGTCACCGACTGCACGCCCCGGGGCACCACCGAACTGCGCGGCCGGGAATACCTCTACCAGCAGAACGAGTGGGACTCGGACAGCGAACAGTGCCGGCTCAGCAAGTCCGGCTGGTCGCCGTTCGACGAGACGGACGACCACAGCCTGGCCGCGGGCACGGCCTTCCCCGACGCCTCGAAGGTCGGGGTGTCCGTCAACGGCGCCCTGTCCTCGGGCGCCACCCCCTGACCGGCCGGCCCGCCGGTCACCCCACCACTCCCGATGGCGGGCCACACACTCACCCCGCTCAGCCCGCCATCGGGCACACCCCCCATGAACCCGTCCACGGAGAGCCTCCGCGGGCGTACGAGAGGAGCACGGAGCCGCAATGAGTACCAGAGGCACCATCAAGCAAGGTCTGCGCCGGAGGCTGGCCGCAGCCTCCGCCCTGGCCATGGGCGCGGCGCTGGCGGTGGCGATCCCCACCACCGCCGACGCGGCGGCGGCCCGGGTCGACAACCCCTACGTGGGCGCCAAGGCATATGTGAACCCGGACTGGTCCGCCCTGGCCAAGGCCGAGCCGGGCGGCGCGGCCATCGCCGACACCCCCTCCTTCGTCTGGATGGACCGCATCGCGGCCATCGAGGGCACGGAAGGGAAGCGGAGCCTGCGCGACCACCTGGGCACCGCCCTCGCCCAGGGTGCGGACCTGTTCCAGGTCGTCATCTACGACCTGCCGGGTCGTGACTGTGCGGCCCTGGCCTCCCAGGGCGAGCTCGGCCCCACGGAGCTCGACCGCTACAAGAACGAATACATCGACCCGATCGCCGAGATCCTCGCCGACCCGGCGTACGCGAACCTGCGCATTGTCACGATCATCGAGCCCGACTCGCTTCCCAACATCGTCACCAACGCGGGCGGCACCGCCGGTTCGACCGAGGACTGCGCGACGATGAAGGCGAACGGCAACTACGAGAAGGGTGTCGGCTACGCCCTGCACACCCTGGGTGCCATTCCCAACGTCTACAACTACATCGACGCCGCCCACCACGGCTGGCTCGGCTGGGACAGCAACATGGCCCCGGCCGGCCTGGAGTTCAAGAAGGCCGCCACCTCCGAGGGTGCCACCGTCAACGACGTCGCCGGGTTCATCGTGAACACGGCGAACTACTCGGCTCTCAAGGAGCCGAACTTCAAGATCACCGACACGGTGAACGGCACCACGGTGCGCCAGTCCAAGTGGATCGACTGGAACTACTACACCGATGAGCTGACGTTCGCCCAGGCACTGCGCACCCAGCTGGTCGGCCAGGGCTTCAACTCCAACATCGGCATGCTGATCGACACCGCGCGCAACGGCTGGGGCGGCGACGACCGGCCCACCTCCGCGGGCCCGCTGACCAGCGTGGACGACTACGTCAACGGCGGCCGCGTCGACCGGCGCATCCACGCCGGAAACTGGTGCAACCAGAGCGGTGCGGGCATCGGTGAGCGGCCCACCGCCGCCCCCGAGGCCGGGATCGACGCCTACGTGTGGGCGAAGCCCCCGGGGGAGTCGGACGGCAACAGCGAGCCCGTCGAGAACGACGAGGGCAAGGGCTGGGACCGCATGTGCGACCCGACCTACGAGGGCAACGGGCGCAACGGCAACAGCATGTCCGGCGCCCTGCCGAACGCGCCGGTCGCGGGTCACTGGTTCTCCGCGCAGTTCCAGGAGCTGGTGCGCAACGCCTACCCGCCGATCGACGGCAGCGGCGAGAACCCCGGTGGTGGCGATGACGACACGCAGGCGCCGACCGCGCCGACGGGTCTGACGTCCACGGCGAAGACCAGCAGCAGCGTCTCGCTGTCCTGGACCGCGTCGAGCGACAACAAGGCGGTCACCGGCTACGACGTGTACCGGGGCAGCACCAAGGTGGGTTCGACCTCCACCACCTCGTACACCGACTCGGGTCTGTCGGCCTCGACCGCCTACAGCTACACCGTCAAGGCGAAGGACGCGGCCGGTAACGTCTCGGCGGCCTCCTCGGCCCTCTCCGTCACCACCTCGGCGGGCGGTGGCACCGGAACGGGCTCCCTGAAGGTGCAGTACAAGAACAACGACTCCTCCGCGACCGACAACCAGATCCGGTTCGGTCTCCAGCTGGTCAACACCGGCAGCACGGCGGTGGACCTGTCCACGGTGAAGCTGCGCTACTGGTTCACCCCCGAGTCCGGCTCCTCCACCTTCGGCACCTCGTGCGACTACGCGGTCCTGGGCTGCGGGAAGCTGAGCCTGGCGGTGAAGCCGGACGGTACGACGGCCGGGGCCAGCCACTACCTGGAGGTCTCCTTCGGCAGCGGCACCCTGGCGGCCGGCGCCTCCACCGGTGAGATGCAGCTGCGGCTGAACAAGAGCGACTGGTCCAACTTCAACGAGGCGGACGACTACAGCCACGGCACGGGCACCTCGTTCGCCGACGCTTCGAAGGTCGGCGTGTACACGGCCGGTGCGCTCTCCTGGGGCACCGCTCCCTGATCAGTGACCGGATGACCCGGTGACTCCGTCCGGCCCCGCCACCTGTGTGGTGGGGCCGGACTTCTTTACGTACAGGTGATCGACGGGTTTTTGTTATGGTCTCCGGCCGGGCCGCATCTCCCAGGTGTGCGTGAAGCCAGAACAGGACTCCGGAAGAGTGAGCACAGCATGGGCCAGGACCGCGAACGGGCGTTGATCAAGGCGGCACGGGCCGGTGACGCCGACGCCAAGGACCAACTCGTCGCGTCCTGTCTTCCGCTGCTCTACAACATCGTCGGACGCGCGCTGAACGGCCACGCGGACGTGGACGACGTCGTGCAGGAGACGGTCCTGCGCATGCTGCGCGCCCTGCCCGGCCTGCGGAATCCGGAGCGCTTCCGCTCCTGGCTGGTGGCCATCGCGATGAACGAGATACGGGGGCACTGGCGCGACCGGCAGTCCGCCGCGATCCCCGTGGAGCCACTGGCCCCCGACCAGGACCGGGTCGACCCGGCGGCGGACTTCGTGGACGTGACGATCCTGCGGCTCGGGCTGTCCGGGCAGCGCCGCCAGGTCGCCGAGGCGACCCGGTGGGTGGACGAGGACGACCGGGCGCTGCTCTCGCTGTGGTGGCTGGAGGCGGCGGGCGAGCTGACCCGCGCCGAGGTGGCCACCGCGATGAACCTCTCGCCCGAGCACACCGCGGTCCGCGTGCAGCGGATGAAGGCGCAGCTGGACACCGCCCGCGTGGTGGTGGGGGCGCTGGCCGCGCAGCCGCGGTGCGTCCTGCTGGACGACATCCTGACCGGCTGGGACGGGGCGCCCTCGCCGCTGTGGCGCAAGCGCATCGCACGGCACGCGCGCGGCTGCACGGTCTGCTCGGGGTTCGGCTCGGGCCTCGTGCCGGCCGAGGGCCTGCTCGTGGGCCTCGCGCTGGTCCCGCCGGCGGTGGCCGGGGCGGCGGGACGGGCGCCCCGGCGGCCGAGGT
>NZ_JBFAUP010000025.1:0-100655 GCF_040679335.1 Streptomyces sp. NPDC052299
CATCTCGTCCTCTCTTCGTCCCCTCGCCGGGGGGGGGGGGTGGGGGGCGGGGGGGGGGGGGGGCCCCGCCCCCCCCCCCCCCGGGACGGTGACCGGTCACGTCGTGCAATCCAGCACCGCGCGGCACAACGCGCACCGCACCCGCACCCGCCCCCGCACCGGAACCCGGTTCCGCTGATGGCAGACGGGACAAGGGAACGCCACCCGCAACCCGTCCCCGCCCGCCTCGAAGGCGTACGACCCCCCGGTCACCCCCGACGCGGCCCGCCGGTCCCGCGCGTACCGCCGCCGACCCGACCACCCCGCCGCCGTCAGCGGCGCCCGCGCCGCATCCCGCAGCGCCCGCGCCCGGCCCACCGTGTACGCGGTGTACGCCTGCGGACTGGTGAACCACGGCGAAGGGTCCTCGCCGAACACCAGCGCCCGCTTCGCCAGCACGTAACCGAACTCCTCCGGCGTCAGGTAACCCAGCTTCTGGCTGGACGTCGCGTCCTCGCGGAACGCGTCGAGGAGCAGCCACCCCGCCCCCAGGTAGACCGCCGCCGTGTCGGTCAGGATCTCGTTGTCACGGGTGCCGGGGAACTCCAGGCCCAGCCGGTGCAGCAGCACATGCGCCACCTCGTGCGACAGGGCCGCCCCGATGTCCCGCCGATGGGTGCGGAAGCGGTCGTTCAGCTCCACGAAGTACTCCGGCCCCGCCGCCAGCTCGACGCTGCCCGCGTGCTCCATCGACCGGAACGCCACGATCACCCGGGCGTCCGGCAGCCGGTAGTGGCGCACCATCGCCCGGGCCACCCGCTGCGCACCCAGGTGCAGATCCTCCGCGCCGGTGAACGCGGCGTCGACCGGCGCGAGGCTCGTCGCGAACCGCTGGACACCGTCGGCGGACAGCCTGCGGTACAGCGCGGTGATCGCCGAACGGACCGTCTCCAGATGCGGGAACCCGTGCTCGACCGGGCTGCGGCGGGGGCTGTCCGGCATCTCCGTACCCCCGCTCGTCGCTCCGGGCCCGACTCCTCACCCATGAAGACGGGTAAGCGCGCCCCGGGGTTGTCAGCCGCCCGCCCGCACCGGCAGCCCCGGACCCAGCTCGACGAACGGCGCACCCGCGCCCTCCGTCTCCAGCACCCACACCTCGTTGACCCCGTCCCGCAGCACCGGACCCGGCACGTACAGCGTGTGCTGCGGGCCCGCCGACCAGTACCGGCCCAGACAGAAGCCGTTCACCCAGACGAACCCCCGCGTCCAGCCCGGGAGTTCGAGCCCCGCGTGGTCCGCCCCGGCCGTCAGCCCGAACGTGCCCCGGTACAGGCCCGGCCCGCCCTCCCCGCCGACCGGCGCGAACGGCACCCCCGCCACCGCACCCGGCTCGTCGAACGCGTCCAGCCGCAGCGCCCGCGCCCGCACCCCGTGCAGATACTGCCGCTCGTGCAGCACGCCGCCGGTGATGCCCTTCGGCTCGCCCAGGCGCGGCCCGTAATTGACCCGGCCCAGCGACTCCACCCACAGCTCCACATCGGCGGGCCCCGCCACCGGCTCCTCCAGGACGGCGGCCCCCTCGCTCAGGACACCCCGGCGCACCCCGTCCACGTACACCACCGCACGGTCCCTCAGCCCCGAGACGCCCAGCGGATACGGGCGGCGCGGACCCGGCACGGCGACCCGGTAGCGCACCAGGCCGCGGTCGACGCCCAGCTCCTCGAACGTCGGCGGCACCCCGGACTCCGCCGCCTCCTCGTCGCCCAGCGCCTCCAGCACCGAGTTCAGCGGCGCCCACTCGGTCAGCTCCGCCCGCACCGGGGCCGCGAGCCCGGCCGGCTCCGGCGGCAGCGGGGGCAGCGGCCCGTCCGCATAGCCGGCGAGGACCTCCCGGAACAGCCGGAACTTCTCCGTGGCCCGGCCGTACTCGTCCACCGGCGCGTCGTAGTCGTACGACGTCACCGTCGGCAGCAGCTCCTCGTCCTGGAGCGGCCCGGAACGATTCGCGCCCGCCCAGCCCGCGAAGTTCGTGCCGCCGTGCGCCATGTAGACGTTCACCGACGCCCCGCACTCCAGGATCTCCGCCAGCGCACCGGCCGCCTGCGCCGGATCCCGCACCACCGGCGGCGCGCCCCAGTGCTCGAACCAGCCGCACCAGAACTCCATGCACATCAGCGGACCCGACGCCTGGTGGCGGCGGAGCACCCGGAACGCCTCGCGGGCACCCGAACCGAAGTTGGCGGTGGCGAGCAGACCGGGCACCGAACCGCCGGTGAGCATGTGGTCCTCCGGCCCGTCCGAGGTGAACAACGGCACGGTCACCCCGTACGCCCGCAGCAGCTCCGCCACCCGGCGCAGATACACACCGTCGGTGCCGTAACTCCCGTACTCGTTCTCCGTCTGCACCATGATCACCGGGCCGCCGCGGTCGATCTGCCGCTCCGCGACCTGCGGCAGCAGCTCCGCGAACCAGGCCCCGACCGCGTCGAGATACCCCTCGTCCCGGGTCCGCACCCGCCGCCCGAACCGGCCGGTCACCCAGGCCGGCAGACCGCCGTTCTCCCACTCCGCGCAGATGTACGGGCCCGGGCGCACGATCGCCCACAGGCCGGCCCGGTGCGCCGCGTCCAGGAAGCGGCCCAGCGCCCCGGTGTCCCGGAAGCGGCCGGGCCGGGGCTCGTGGAGATTCCACGGGACGTACGTCTCCACACAGTTGAGGCCCATCGCCCGCAGCATCGCGAGCCGGTGGTCCCACTGGCCCTCGTGCACCCGGAAGTAGTGCAGCGCCCCGGACAGCAGCCGCACGGGCTCCCCGTCGATCCGGAAGCCGTCGTCCCCGACGGTGAAGTCAGCCATGGTGCCCGTTCTCCTGATGCGCGGAATGTCTCGGTCCAGCCTCACCCCTGGTGCGCGGCCGGTCCATGGACAAAGATCTTGGCTGTTTGGACACGTGTTGCCTGACCAGAGGGCCGGACCGGGGAGGAAGAGGCCGATGTACCACACCTGGATGCGCTTCTTCACGCCCAGTCCGCTGCACCACCGCCTCGGCCTCGTCTGCCTCGGCGTCGGGCTCCAGCACGGCACCCTGCCGACCGTCGGGCCGCGCACCCTGGACCACCACGTGGCCGTCGTCGTCCACGCGGGCAGCGGCTGGTTCGCCGGGCCGGACGGGCGGCGGGTCCCGGTCACCGCGCCCAGCCTCATCTGGCTGACCCCCGGCACCCCGCACCACTACGGCGCCGACCCCGCGACCGGCTGGGACGAGAGCTTCGTGGACTTCACCGGCCCCGCCACCACCACCTACACCGAGCTCGGCTACATCGAGCCCGACCGCCCCCTGGTGCCCCTCGCCGACACCGCCGCCCCGCGCGCCGCCATCGGCCGGATGGTCCGGGCCGCCCGGCGCGGCAACCCGCTCCTGGAGGTCGAGACCGGGGCTGCCGTGCACGAACTCCTCGTCGCCCTGCGCCGGGCCCGCGCCGACGTCGGCCCCGACGGCGACCCGGTCCTCCAGGCGCTCGCCCGGGACGCCTTCCAGCCGCTGTCCGTCGCCGAGCACGCCGCCCGGCACGGGATGACCTCCGCCGAGCTGCGGACGGCGGTGCGCCGGGGCGCGGGATGCAGCCCGAAGGACTACCTCCTCACCATCCGGCTCGGGCGCGCGAAGGAACTCCTCGCCACGAGCGACCTGCCGGTCGCGGCCGTCGCCCGCCGCGTCGGCTACGACGACCCGGCCTACTTCTCCCGCCTCTTCGCGCGGCGCGTCGGCACCGCCCCCGTCCGCTTCCGGGAACAGCAGGGCCGCACGGTCCCGGGCGGCTGGAGCGACCGCGTCCCGGATCCCGAACACCCGCCGACGATCACGTCGTAGTCCGTACGGTCCGTTCCCCGGGCCGGCGGCGTCGCCTCGTCCACGCGATCCAGGCGCTGACCAGCAGACCGAACCCCGTGGCAGCGACCGCCATGCCCGCCGTCGCCGACTCGTTGACGTGGTCGCCGTTCCCCTCGGGCGCGGGCAGCCCCGCCGCCGCGTAGTGGGGGAGGACCAGCAGACCCAGACCCACCGACACGGGCACCGCCCAGCGGGCGCGCTCGCGACGCGAGGACCGGGCGCAGAGCAGCGCGCACACGGTGAGCAGCACCGCGCAGCCCACCGCCGGCAGCACCGTGTGGACCAGCCACTCGGTCAGCAACGGCCGCCAGTACCACTGCGACCCGGGCCTCGGTCCGTCGAAGTAGTACAGCGTCCGCGGCTGCGGCGGACCCAGGAAGTCGCGCAGCGAGCCCGGCACCAGCCCGCCCAGGAGACCACCCGCGAACAGCGAGACCGCGCGCGGCACCGCCCCGCCACCGGTCCGACGGACAATTCGGACCCCCAGTACGGCACACCAGCCGGCCAGCAGCCCCAGGAAGACGCCCTTGACCGCGCCGTAGCCGATCGGCGTCCACACGTTCCAGGGATAGTTCTCCATGCGGGCCGCCCGGACACCACCCACGACACACCAGGCGACCGTGCCCGCCGCCACCCCCCAGGGCACGACGACCACCGGCCGTTCGCGTGCTTCCGCCGCCCCCGGCGAACTGTTTCCGTCCACTCCGCTCCCGATTCCCGGCCAGGGCACCAGCCACGCCCCCCTCCCTGCACCTGCGGGGACGCCACGACCACCCCTGCGGTTGCGGCTGGAGCGACCGCGTCCCGGACCCCGAACACCCGCCGACGATCTCCTCGTAGCCCCGTAAGCTCGCTGCCCATGACCACGAACGACATCGACGCCTCCGTACGCGTCGAACTCGACCGGCTGCGCCAGAGCATCGATAACATCGACGCCGCCGTCGTCCATATGCTGGCCGAACGCTTCAAATGCACCCAGCAGGTCGGCCACCTCAAGGCCGCCCACCAGCTCCCCCCGGCCGACCCGGCCCGCGAGGCCCGCCAGATCGCCCGCCTCCGGGAGCTCGCGGAAAGCGCCCACCTCGACCCGGCGTTCGCCGAGAAGCTGCTCAACTTCATCGTCGCGGAGGTCATCCGCCACCACGAACGCATCGCGGAGGAGTCCGCGAACGGCGCGGAGGCAACCGGGGGACGCTGACGGCCTGACCGCGGAGGCGGCCCGGCCGCCTCCGCGGCCGTCCGCCCCCAGCGGAACCCCCCTGCGCGCCGCCCGGACGATACGGCAGCATGTCCCCATGTCCGTACTGACGCGCGATGAAGCGCAGGCCCGAGCCCAGATCCTCGACGTACAGCGATACACGATCGACCTCGATCTCACCACGGGGGAGGAGACCTTCGACTCCCGCGCCGTGATCGAGTTCACCGCCCGCCAGGCCGGTGACACCTTCATCGAGCTCAAGCCCGCCACCCTGCGTTCGATCAGCCTCGACGGGCAGCCGCTGGACCCCGCGGACCTCACCGAGAACCGGTACCCCCTCACCGGCCTCACCGAAGGCCCGCACGAGATCCGCGTCGACGCCGCCATGCGCTACTCCCGCACCGGCGAGGGCATGCACCGCTTCACCGACCCCAGCGACAACGAGACATACGTCTACACCCAGCTCTTCATGGAGGACGTCCAGCGCGTCTTCGCCGCCTTCGACCAGCCCGACCTCAAGTCGGTCTTCGCCCTCACCGTCACCGCCCCCGAAGGCTGGACCGTCCTCGGCAACGGCACCACCGAACACACCGGCGACGGCCGCTGGACCATCGCCCCCACCCCGCCGCTCTCCACCTACCTCGTCGCCGTCGCGGCCGGCCCCTGGCACTCCGTGACCACCGAGCACGCCGGACTCCCCTTCGGCATCCACTGCCGCCGCTCCCTCGCCCCCCACCTCGACGCCGACGCGGACGAAATCCTCGACATCACCCGGGCCTGCTTCGACCGGTTCCAGGAAAAGTTCACCGAGCCCTACCCCTTCGACTCGTACGACCAGGCGTTCGTCCCCGAATTCAACGCCGGCGCCATGGAGAACCCCGGACTCGTCACCTTCCGCGACGAATTCATCTACCGCTCCGCCGTCACCGACACCGAACGCCAGACCCGCGGCATGGTCATCGCCCACGAAATGGCCCACATGTGGTTCGGCGACCTCGTCACCCTCGCCTGGTGGGACGACATCTGGCTCAACGAGTCCTTCGCCGAGTACATGGGCTACCAGACCCTCGCCGAAGCCACCAGGTTCACCGACACCTGGGTCGACTTCGGCGTCGCCCGCAAGGGCTGGGGATACGACGCCGACCAGCGCCCCTCCACCCACCCCGTCGCACCCGACCCGGCCGACGTCCCCGACACCGCCTCCGCGCTCCTCAACTTCGACGGCATCTCCTACGCCAAGGGCGCCTCCGCCCTGCGCCAGCTCGTCGCCTGGCTCGGCGAGAAGGACTTCCTCGCGGGCATCAACACCCACTTCGCCCGCCACAAATTCGGCAACGCCACCCTCGCCGACTTCATCGACAACCTCGCATCCGCCACCGACCGGGACGTCCACGCCTGGGCCGACCAGTGGCTCCGCACGACCGGCGTCGACACGCTCGCCGCGCACACCACCGAGACCGACACCACCTGGTCGCTCACCATCGACCACCGCGGCACCCGCCCCCACCGCATCAGCGTCGGCGCCTACGACCACAGCCTCGACACCCAGCACGGACCCACCCCCCTCGTCCTGCGCGAACGCTTCGAAGCGGGCATCCCCGAGGAAGCCCCCGCCACCCGCCCCGGCCGCCGCCCCGCCCTCGTCGTCATCAACGACGAAGACCTCACCTACGCCAAGATCCGGCTCGACCCCCACTCCTGGAACACCGTCCTGGACAGCCTCTCCGGCATCCCTGACGCCCTCACCCGCGCCGTCATCTGGAACGCCGCCCGCGACATGGTCCGCGACGGCGAACTCGCCCCCAGCACCTACCTCGAAGCCGCCCGCGCCCACCTCCCCCACGAAACCGACCTCGCCCTCCTCCAAGGCGTCCTCGCCTTCGCGGACACCCAGGTCGCCGGCCGCTACACCGCCCCCGAGGACCGGCCCGCCGCCCTCGCCACCCTCACCGCCCTCTGCCGCGACCTCATCCGCCGCACCGAGGACGGCACCCACCCCGGCCTGCGCCTCACCGCCGTCCGCCACCTCATCGACGCCGCCACCCAGCCCGACACCATCCAGGGCTGGCTCGCCGACGACACCGTCCCCGGCGGACCCGAACTCGACCCCGAACTCCGCTGGCGCATCCTCACTCGCCTCGCCGTCCTCGGCGCCACCGACGAAGCCGCCATCGACACCGCCCTGGAGGACGACCCCAGCGCCACCGGCCAGGAAGGCGCCGCCCGCTGCCGCGCCGCCCTGCCCACCCCCGAGGCCAAGGCCGCCGCCTGGGACGCGATGTTCCACGACGACAGCCTCTCCAACTACCTCTTCACCGCCACCGCCCAGGGCTTCTGGCAACCCGAACAGACCGACCTCGTACGCGCGTACGTGCCCCGCTTCTACCCCGAGGCCGCCCAGCTCGCCGCCCGCCGCGGCGCCGCCATCGCCGAAGCCGCCGGCCGCTACGCCTTCCCCGCCCACGCCGTCGACACCGACAGCCTCCGCACCGGCGAAGAGGCCCTGGCCGACCCCGCCCTCATCCCCGCCCTCCGCCGCAAGCTCATCGACCAGATCGACGACCTGCGCCGCGCCCTGAACGTACGCAACGCCAACTGACCCCACCCGCCCCACCCGTGCCCGGCCCGCCCCTCACCCGAGGAGCGCGCCGGGCACGCCCATACCACCCCCACCCCGGACAACGCGCCCCCACCCGCGCCCCGCCACCCTTTCGAGTTCAGATCACCCGGTCCCCGGCCGCGCCACCCGAAACCCGGACAAGCTGGCACGCACACCCATGCCCACACCCGTGCCCCGTCCCCGCGCGCCCGAAGGACCACCCCATCCCATGCCCGTACCACCCCTCGCCGGCTCCACCACCGGACCCGACGCCCTGCGCCCCCTCCTCGACACCGTCCTCACCGCCCTCGCCGAAGGCGCCCGACGCCGCGACGGCCCCCTCCCCGCAGGCGGACCCGACACCGTCACCCCCCGCACCCGCACCGCCCTCACCCCCGTCATCCCCGACCAGGGCACCGGCCCCCACGACGCCCTCGCCACCCTCGTCCAAGCCCTCACCGAAGGCGCCGCCGACCCGGCCCACCCCCTCTGCGCCGCCCACCTCCACACCCCGCCCCTCGCCCTCGCCGCAGCCGCCGACCTCGCCGCCTCCGCCCTCAACCCCTCCATGGACTCCTGGGACCAGGCCCCCGCCGCCTCCACCCTCGAAGCCGACACCACCGCCGCACTCGCCACCGAGGTCTACCCCCACCACCCCGCCCCCGACGCCCTCGTCACCACCGGCGGCACCGAAGCCAACCAACTCGGCCTCCTCCTCGCCCGCGAACGCCACGGCCCCGTCCAGACCATCACCGGCGCCAACGCCCACCACAGCATCACCCGCGCCGCCTGGCTCCTCGGCCTCCCCGAACCCCTCACCGTGCCCGCCCCCACCGGCACCATCGACCTCCACGCCCTGCACGACACCCTCGCCCGCAACCACGGACAAGGCCCCCTCCTCGTCACCGCCACCGCGGGCACCACCGACACCGGCCAGATCGACCCCCTCACCGACATCGCCGACCTCTGCGCCCACCACGGCGCCGAACTCCACATCGACGCCGCCTACGGCGGACCCCTCCTCTTCAGCCCCGCCCACCGCCCCCTCCTCGACGGCATCGACCGCGCCCACAGCGTCACCCTGGACCTCCACAAACTCGGCTGGCAGCCCGCCTCAGCCGGCATCCTCGCCGTCCCCGACCGCCACCACCTCCACGCCCTCCACCACCAAGCCCCCTACCTCAACGCCGACGACGACACCGAAGCCGGCCTCCCCGACCTCCTCGGCCGCTCCCTGCGCACCACCCGCCGCCCCGACGCACTCAAGATCGCCGTCACCCTCCGGGCCCTCGGCCGCACCGGACTCGCCGACCTCGTGCACCGCACCTGCGCCGCCGCCCACACCCTCGCCGACCTCATCACCGGCACCCCCGGACTCGAACTCCACGACCGCCCCACCATCAGCACCGTCCTCTTCCGCCCCACCGACGCCGACGACCACACCGTCGCCACCATCCGCCGCACCCTCCTCACCCGCGGCCACGCCGTACTCGGCCGCACTCACACCCACGGCCGCCTCTGGCTCAAAGCCACCCTCCTCAACCCCCACACCACCCCCGACGACCTCCACCGCCTCCTCACCCTCGTCACCCACCTCACCGCCGAACTCAAGGAAGGCAGCACCCTCCGATGACCGCCGCCCCACCCACCCACGACCCCCTCCGCACCCACGACCTCGTCGGCATCGGCATCGGCCCCTTCAACCTCTCCCTCGCCGCCCTAGCCCACGGCCTTCCCACCCCCCTCACCACCGCCTTCTACGAACAACGCCCCGCCTTCCACTGGCACCCCGGACTCCTCATCGACGGCGCCACCCTCCAAGTCCCCTTCCTCGCCGACCTCGTCACCCTCGCCGACCCCACCAGCCCCTGGAGCTTCCTCAACTACCAACGCACCCAGGACCGCCTCTACCCCTTCTACTTCGCCGAGCGCTTCCACATCCACCGCGCCGAATACGACGCCTACTGCCGCTGGGTCAGCACCCAACTCCCCGGACTCCACTTCCGCCACCAGGTCGACGCCATCCGCTGGGACCCCCACACCGCCCGCTTCGACGTCGACCACACCCACCTCGACGCCCACGGCGAAGCCGCATCACTCGGCCGCACCCACACCCGCCACATCGCCCTCGGCATCGGCACCGAACCCCACATCCCCGACCCCCTCAAACCCCTCACCGACACCGGCAACGCCCCCGTCATCCACTCCGCCGACTACCTCCACCACCGCGACCGCCTCCTGACGGCCCGCCACATCACCGTCATCGGCTCAGGACAATCCGGCGCCGAAATCTTCCTCGACCTCCTCCGCGCCCGCCCCACCGGCAACGAAGGACTCCACTGGCTCGCCCGCACCCCCGCCTTCGCACCCATGGAGTACTCAAAACTCGGCCTCGAACACTTCACCCCCGACTACACCCGCTACTTCCACGCCCTCCCCGAAACCGTCCGCGACACCCTCGTCCCCCAGCAATGGCAGCTCCACAAGGGCATCGACCACGACACCATCGCCGCCATCCACGACGAGCTCTACCGACGCACCCTCCACGGCGGCTGGCCCGACGCCACCCTCACCCCCGGCGTCACCGTCCGCACCGCCGGACGCGTCGCCAACACCCGCGTCGAACTCCACCTCGAACACACCCAGCAATCCACCCGCACCCGCCTCACCACCGACGCCGTCGTCCTCGCCACCGGCTACCGCGAACGCCCCCTCGACACCCTCCTCCACCACCTCGCCCCCCACCTCCGCCGCGACAGCGCCGGCCGCCCCCGCATCGACGCCCACCACCGCCTCGACCTCGGCCCCGCGGTCACCGGCCACATCTACGTACAGAACGCCGAACGCCACACCCACGGCGTCGGCGCCCCCGACCTCGGCCTCGCCGCCTGGCGCAGCGCCACCATCCTCAACGACCTCACCGGCACCAACCCCTACCCCCTCCCGAAGCGCACCGCCTTCACCACCTTCGGCCTCACCCAACCCGCCATCCCCACCCAGCAACCCACCCTCGTCCCCCTCACCCACCCCTGAACAGAAAAGGGCGGCCGCCCCACCTCCCCAAAACGGGGAGACGGAACGACCGCCCACACCAAACCCGCGCCTAGAACACCGGCACACCGTCACGCGTCAGCCGCCAGTCCACCGAAGCGAACTCCGCAGGGTCCACCGAACCCTTCGCCTGCACCCACGCGATGATCGTGTTCCGGATCTCCTCCGAATTCGCCCACAGCTGCTTCGCCGCCGGAACATGCGGGAAGTTGCCGCCCCCGCTCGCCCGGTAGTTGTTCACCGCCAGCACGAACTGCGCCTCCGGATCCAGCGGCTGCCCCTCGAACGACAGATTCACGATCCGCGAACCCACCGGCTTCGCGATGTCGATGTCATACGTCAGCCCCGACACCGCGTCGTAGTTGTAGTCCGGAGTGTTCTCCGCATTCGTCAGCCTCTCCGGATCCACCGGAGCGCCCACGGCAGTCTGCACGTAGTACTTCGCCGAGTACTCCAGATACTCCGCGATCTGCGCACCCGTCACCAGACGCGCCTCCAGCGTGTTCTCGAACGGATACAGACCCGCCGCATCCTTGATCGTCACATCACCCGCCGGAATCCGCGCCGTACGCGAGAAGCACGACGCCTGCGACAGCACCGGCAGCCCCGCGTACTCCCCACCCGCCAGCGCCGCCTTCACCGTCTCCGCCTGGACGACATTGATCAGATCGATGATCGGCTCGTCCTTCCACGCCGCCTCCGCCGTGGTCATCTCCGACGCCGCCGTACCGATCACCTGGTTGACGTACGCCACGACCTTCTCGTGCTCGTCCGCCAGCAGCTTCGTGATCTTCCGGTCCTCCACCGCCGTGTTCGAGTTCAGCACCCGCGAACCGGCCTTCTCCACCACCCAGCGGCCCTTCTCCCACACCACATCGAAGTCGAACAACGTCAGGCGCTGCCCCCACTTCAACGGCTCCGAGAGCACGACCTTCTTCCCCGTCTCCTTGTTCTCCACGAAGTACTCGGGAATCTCCAGATGCGCATGCCCCACCAGGATCGCGTCGATCCCCGGCACCTGCTCCGCCACCAGACCCGCAGCGTTCTCCACGTACGGAATCTGGTCCCCGTACGACGACGTCCCACTGTTCCCCGAGTGCGCCGACACGATCACCACGTCCGCGCCCATCGAACGCAGCCGCGGCACGAACTTCGCCGCCTGCTCCTCAAGACCCGGGAACACCATCTTCCCGCTCACGTTCGCCTTGTCCCAGATCGCGATCCCCGGGTTCGTCAGCCCCAGGATGCCCACCTTCACATCACGCCCGTGCGGCGTCCGCAGCGTCTTGATCACATACGGCGCGAACGCCGGCCGCAACGTCTTCGCGTCCAGCGCATTCGCCCCGAGCAGCGGGAAGTCGCACTGCTCCTCGAACTTCCGCAGCACCGGAATCCCGTAGTTGAACTCGTGGTTCCCCAGCGCCGCCGCGTCATAACCGATCGCGTTCATCGCCTGCGCCATCGGATGCACCGGACCACGCTTCGCCGTGATCGGGTCGATCTTCGCGTAGTAGTACGACAGCTGCGTGCCCTGGATCGTGTCACCCGCGTCGATCATCAACGTGTTCTCGCGGCCCTTCTCCCGCCGCACCTGCTCCACCAACGTCGAGATCTTCGCCAGACCGACGTCGTTGTGATCCTTGTCGTCGAACTCGGCATCCGTGAAGTAGTCCCAGTTGAAGACGTTCCCGTGCAGGTCCGTCGTCCCCATCACGGTGAACGAGTACCGCTTCTGCGGACGCCCATGACCCTGCCCACGCCCGTGCGCCTGCGCGGGCGACGCGACGCCACCCACCACCACCGCACCCGCGCCGGCCGCGGCCGATGTCCCCAGGAACGTCCTTCGGTTCAGCGGCATCTCGTCTCCCACATTTCGTTTCACTTGGTGCAAAGTTCGGTCGTACGCCGTCCAACAACGCGCGTAGATAATCACCCACGCACCACCCCCGGCAACACCCCCGGCAGGTTTCCGTTCCATGACCACACATCGACAGGACGCCGACCGGCCGCGAACACCCCCGCTGTCACACCCGGATGCCACAGTGGACCCATGACCGAACCCGCACAGCCCTACGGCACCCCGGACCAGCCCCGCCTCGCCGTCCGAGGCGAAGCCCGCCTGGAAGTCGACCCCGAAATCGCCCGCCTCTCCATCACCGTCACCGCCCGCGGCAAGGACCGCCGAGCCGCCCTCGAAGACCTCACCCGACGCAACGCCACCGTCCTCGAACTCGCCCGCACCTACGGCGACGCCGTCGAGAAGATCGAGACCGGCGCCCTCTCCATCCACCCCGAACTCGTCCAGCGCGGCCGCGACGAGAAGATCCGCGCCTACCACGGCCGCGTCTACATCACCGCCGTCCTCAACGACTTCACCGCACTCGGCGAATTCGTCACCCGCGTCGGCGACCTCGACATGACCCACGTCAGCGGACCCTGGTGGGCCCTGCGCCCCACCTCACCCGCCCACGGCGAGGCCCGCCGCCAGGCCGTCCGCGAAGCCGTCCAGCGCGCCCGCGAATACGCCGGGGCGCTCGGCGCCGAGCTCGCCGCCCTGGTCGAACTCGCCGACATAGGCGCGGAGAACGCCGCCCCCGTCGCCTACGCCCGCCGCGCCGGTTACGGCGGCGCGGTGCCCGCCCCCGCCGGAGCGGGCGCACCGCCGCCGCCCCCGGTCGACCTCGAACCCCAGCAGCAGACCGTGTACGCGCAGGTGAACGCCCGCTTCACCATGACCCCGCCGAAACTCTGAATTCCCGCACGCGGGGACACCGGCGCGTGCTCATCCGAGCGCGCCGCCGCACAATTCAACAGTTGTCAATAACCCTTCATTCAAAGGTGGTTGGACAGTCATACGGAGCCAATTACCTACCCATAGGTAAGGTCTAGGCTCGAACCATGCGCCGAGCCAAAATCGTTTGCACCCTGGGACCCGCAACCAACTCATACGACCAGATCAAGGCCCTGGTCGAGGCGGGAATGGACATCGCCCGCCTCAACCTCAGCCACGGCAGCTACGCCGAACACGAAGAGCGGTACCACCGCGTGCGCAAAGCGTCCGACGAGGCGCACCGCAGCGTGGGCGTCCTCGCCGACCTTCAAGGCCCGAAGATCCGCCTCGGACGCTTCCGCGAAGGACCGGTACTCCTTGAACGCGGCGACGACTTCACCATCACCGTCGAGCCGATGGACGGCGACCGAAACGGCTGCGGTACGACGTACAGCGGCCTCGCCGCGGACGTCACCCCCGGTGAGCGCATCCTGATCGACGACGGCCGCGTCACCCTGGAGGTCACCGAGGTCGACGGCCCCCGCGTCCGAACCACCGTGGTCGAGGGCGGCATGGTCTCCGACCACAAGGGCCTCAACCTCCCCGGCGTCGCCGTCTCCGTTCCCGCGCTGTCCGAAAAGGACATCGAGGACCTGCGCTGGGCCATCCGCACGGGCGCCGACATCATCGCCCTCTCCTTCGTCCGCAGCGGCCGCGACATCGAGGACGTCCACCGCGTCATGGACGAGGAGGGCCGCCGCCTCCCGGTCATCGCCAAGGTCGAGAAGCCACAGGCCGTCGAGAACATCGAGGACATCGTCGCCGCCTTCGACGGCATCATGGTCGCCCGCGGCGACCTCGGCGTCGAAATGCCGCTGGAGCAGGTTCCGATCGTCCAGAAGCGCGCGATCAAGCTCGCCAAGCGCAACGCGAAGCCGGTCATCGTCGCGACGCAGATGCTCGACTCGATGATCGACAACTCCCGGCCCACCCGCGCCGAGGCGTCCGACGTCGCCAACGCCGTCATCGACGGCACGGACGCGGTGATGCTCTCCGGCGAGACGAGCGTCGGCAAGTACGCGATCGAGACGGTCCGCACGATGGCCCGCATCGTGGAGGCGGCCGAGGAGGACATCCTCGCGAAGGGGCTCCCGCCGCTGACGGAGCGCAACAAGCCCCGCACCCAGGGCGGCGCGGTGGCCCGCGCGGCGGCCGAGATGGGCGACTTCCTCGGGGCGAAGTTCCTGGTGGCCTTCACCCAGAGCGGCGACACGGTGAAGCGGTTGTCGCGTTACCGCTCCCCGATCCCCCTCCTGGCCTTCACCCCGGACCCGGCCACGCGTTCCCAGCTCAACCTGACGTGGGGCGTCGAAACGTTCCTGGGGCCGCACGTGGACTCCACGGACGCGATGGTGGCCCAGGTGGACGAGGAACTGCTGAAGATCGGCCGCTGCCAGAAGGGCGACGTCGTGGTCATCACGGCGGGCTCCCCGCCGGGTGTCGCGGGCTCGACCAATCTGGTGCGCGTGCACCACATCGGCGAGGACGACAGCCCGAAGTAGCGGGGCGGCTCAGTATTTCGGCCCGACGTGAGCGTCCATGAGGGCTACGGACGCCCGTCGGGCGACGGAGATGTTCTTGCCGTTGGTGTCCTTCCACTCGACGCCGAGTTTGTCGAGTGTGTCGGTGTAAAGGCGCAGGATGTCGGCCGACAGGTTGGTGAAGAAGTAGCGCGGGTACTCGTAGCGCCGTCGTTCTCCCCGGACGAGGCGAGTGGCCCAATTGGTGATGCGGCAGCCATCGGAATGGACCAGTCCTCGGACGAACTCCCAAGGGTGGGCGTCCACAAGGTCCTGCTGCCAAACAGCAAGGGCGATCCGGCGGTGGTGCTTCTTGCCCGGGCCGTGTTGGGGAAACCAGCAGGGCCAGTGTCTGCTGTAGCTGGTCACCGCGACGCACCCCTGCTTCTGGACGAGATACGTGGCGCTGGACGGATGGATAGCGGCGATGGCTTTGCGGCATTCCTCAATGAGGCCCGGCCATGCATCGGCGCAGACAATGCGCAAGTGGTAGCCGAGACCCCTCGGGTGCGCGCTGATGCACCCGTCGCCCAAGTACAGGCCCAGTAGATACGAGTAGTTGGCGGGGTCGCTGGGCGGTAACGGCACGGTCGCACAGCGGGGGCATTCGGTGTGCCCTTGGATGCGAGGCAGCGGCTCGATGCGTGTGAGCCAGGCGCGTATCGCTGCCCGCGAAATGCCGGTCTGCTTACTCACGGCGTTCAGGCTGAGGCCCTGATCGAGGAGGGCGAGCGCGTGCTTGCGCGTCTCAATGTCGTACACATGGCCGAGCTTGAAGAAGTTGTCGGGCCCGGTGGCGGAATTGGCAGAGAAGCCACACGATCATGTGAATCCGGGCCGTTCTCATGCAACCTTGGAAATGAAGGAAAAGTGCCCCAGGTGGGATTCGAACCCACACTGTCCGCTGTTTGAGAGCGGCCTCTCTAACCAGTTGGAGTACTGGGGCCTTAGAAAGAAAGGGCGAGCGGCGCCCCCGTGTAGCTACACCATACCGTAGCTAGGTAGGCTCAGGGAGAGACGTATGCCCTGAACAAGGAGCCCCGTGACCACCCCCGAGTCGCCCCAGCCCGTCGCCGATGACGACAAGTCGCACGTTCCGCCGCTGACGACCCGCGTCGTCATCGCCGAGGACGAGGCACTCATCCGCCTCGACCTCAAAGAGATGCTCGAAGAAGAGGGCTACTCCGTCGTCGGCGAGGCCGGGGACGGGCAGCAGGCCGTCGAGCTGGCGCGGGAGCACAAGCCGGACCTGGTCATCCTGGACGTGAAGATGCCGGTCCTCGACGGGATCTCCGCCGCCGAGAAGATCGCCGAGGAGTCCATCGCGCCGGTGCTCATGCTCACCGCGTTCTCGCAGCGCGACCTCGTGGAGCGGGCCCGGGACGCCGGGGCGATGGCGTACCTCGTGAAGCCGTTCAGCAAGAGCGATGTCGTCCCGGCGATCGAGATGGCCGTATCCCGGTTCTCCGAGCTGAAGGCGCTGGAGAACGAGGTCGCCGACCTTGCCCAGCGGCTGGAGACGCGGAAGCTGGTGGACCGGGCGAAGAGCATCCTCCAGACGGACTACGGGCTCTCCGAGCCGGAGGCGTTCCGGTGGATTCAGAAGACGTCCATGGACCGCCGGCTGTCGATGCAGCAGCTCGCCGAGGCCCTGATCGAGGACGCCGAGGAGAAGAAGCGGGCCGCCGAGTAGGCCCCGTAGAGCAGAGAAAAGGCCCGCGCCACGGAGGCGCGGGCCTTCCTCGTATGCGGGAGCGCTCAGTCCTCGCCCAGGTACGCCTTGCGGACGGACTCGTCGTGGAGGAGGTCCGCCCCGGTGCCGGAGAGGACGATCTTGCCGATCTCCATGACATGGCCCTGGTCGGCCAGCGACAGCGCGGCCTGGGCGTTCTGCTCGACCAGGAGGATCGTCGTGCCGGAGGCGCGGAGTTCGACGATGGTCTCCATGATCTTCTGCATCATGATCGGGGAGAGGCCCATGGAGGGCTCGTCGAGCATGAGCAGCTTGGGCTGGGACATCATCGCCCGGCCCATGGCGAGCATCTGCTGCTCGCCTCCGGAGAGCGTTCCGGCGGCCTGCTTGCGGCGTTCCCCGAGGATGGGGAAGAGGTCGTAGGCGCGCTGGACGTCCTTCTCGATGCCGGCCTTGTCGTTGCGGAGGTAGGCGCCGAGGAGGAGGTTCTCCGTGATCGTCAGCCGGGGGAAGATGTGGCGGCCCTCGGGGGAGTGGGCGAGGCCGAGGGAGACGATCTTGTGCGCGGGGATGTTGTTGAGCGGTTTGCCCTCGAAGAGGATGCGTCCGGCGAGGGGTTTGAGCAGCCCGGAGAGGGTGCGCAGGGTGGTGGTCTTGCCGGCGCCGTTGGTGCCGATGAGGGTGACCACCTGGCCGGCTTCGACGGTGAACGAGATGCCCTTGACGGCTTCGATCTTGCCGTAGGCGACGCGGAGGTCCTCGACCTCCAGCAGTGCGGTCATCGGTTGTCCTCCTCTTCCGTGCTCGTGTTCGTGCTCGTGTGGGCCTCGGCCTCGGCCTTCTCGACCTCGGCGACCTCGTCGGCGCCGGGGGCGCCTTCGAAGGGGGTGCCGAGGTAGGCGGCGATGACGCGTTCGTCGCTCTGGACCTCGGATGCGGTGCCTTCGACGAGCTTTTCGCCCTGGACGAGGCAGGCGACGCGGTCGCAGAGGTTGAAGATGAAGCGCATGTCGTGCTCGATGACGAGGACGGCGATGCCCTGGTCCCGGATCGCGAAGATGAGCTCTTCGGTGACGCGGGTCTCCTGCGGGTTCATGCCGGCGGTGGGCTCGTCCAGGAGGAGGAGTCCGGGGTCGCTGGCGAGGGCGCGGGCGATCTCCAGTTTGCGCTGGTCTCCGTAGGGGAGGTTGCGCGCGAGGTGGTCGGCCTTGTCCTGGAGGCCGATGAACTCCAGGAGTTCCATGGCGCGTTCGCGGCTGGAGTTCTCGGCGGCCCGGTAGCCGGGCAGGTGGAGCAGGGCGGACCAGAGTCCTTCCTTGGTCCTGGTGTGGCGTCCGACGAGGACGTTCTCCAGGACGGTCATGTTGGCGAAGAGCCGGATGTTCTGGAAGGTGCGGGCGATGCCGGCCTTGGTGACGAGGTGGGGTTTGGGCGGCAGGACGGTGCCCTTGTAGCTGACCTTGCCCTCGGTGGGGACGTAGAGGCCGGTGAGGCAGTTGAAGAAGGTGGTCTTGCCTGCGCCGTTGGGGCCGATGAGTCCGACGATCTCGCCGGTGTTGACCTGGAGGTCGACGTCGCGGACGGCGGTGAGGCCGCCGAAGCGCATGGTGACCCCGCTGGCGTCCAGGACGGTCGTCCGGGTGGCGGTTCCTGTGGTGGTGGTCATGGTGTTACGCCCCCGCCTTGGCGATGCCGGCGTCCGTCTCGTCG
Source organism: Streptomyces sp. NPDC052299 (assembly GCF_040679335.1). Taxonomy (NCBI): domain Bacteria; kingdom Bacillati; phylum Actinomycetota; class Actinomycetes; order Kitasatosporales; family Streptomycetaceae; genus Streptomyces; species Streptomyces sp. NPDC052299. The sequence continues at coordinate 18,473 of NZ_JBFAUP010000025.1, forward strand.
GACTTCCGGGGTGTGGGCACGTCGAGCTGGTCGTTCTCGTGGAATTCGAGCTGCTTCCTGCGGTCGGCGATCAGGCCCTCGGGCCGGAAGCGCATCAGGAGGACGAGCGCGATGCCGAAGAGGAACAGCTGGTAGTCCTGCATGAACTGGAGCTTCGCCGGGATGAGGTAGAGCAGTGCGGCGCCGACGAAGGGTCCGCTGAGGGTTCCCATGCCGCCGAGGATGACGGCGGCGAGGAGGAACGCGGAGTTCGGCGGCACGGAGCCGGCGAACTGGTACTGCTCGGGCGTCACGGTGTAGTTGACGTGTGCCTGTACGGTGCCGGCGAGGCCGGCGAGGGTGGCGCCGAGGGCGAAGGCGAGCAGCTTGAGCCGGAAGGCGTTGATGCCCATGGCGGTGGCGGCGGTTTCGTCTTCGCGGATGGCGACCCAGGCGCGGCCGATGCGGGATTCCCCGGAGCGGCGGAAGACGAGGACGACGACGGCGGTGACGATGAGCATCAGCAGGTAGTAGTTGGCGGGCCTGCTGAGGGTGAAGGGTCCGACGTCGTGGCTGAGGGCGAAGTCGATCCCGAAGAGGTTGAGGTCGGGGATGCTGGGGATGCCCTGGGAGCCGTTGGTGAGGTCGGGGCCGCTGTTGCCGTTGAGGTTGTTCACGGTGACGCGGAAGATCTCACCGAAGCCGAGGGTGACGATGGCGAGGTAGTCGCCGCGCAGCCGCAGGGTGGGGGCGCCGATGAGGACGCCGAAGATCATCGAGACGACCGCTCCGGTGAGGACGGCGGCCCAGAAGGGGAACTTGACGCCGATCGCGGAGAGGGGTGCGCCGGAGACCAGGGCGGCGGTGTAGGCGCCGACGCCGAGGAAGGCGACGTAGCCGAGGTCGAGGAGGCCGGCGAGGCCGACGACGACGTTGAGGCCCAGGGCGACGGTGGCGAAGATGAGGATGTTGACGCCGATGAGGGCGTATTCCGCGGTGTCCTGGGTGAAGGGGAAGCAGAGGGCTGCGACGAGGGCGGCCGCGAGGGTGACGTTGCGGTGCTTGGCGGTCAGCGCGGTGAGCCGGGCGATGAGTCCGGCGCGGGTGAGGGCGGTGAAGGCGAAGCCCGCGGTGATGAGGAAGCCGATGAACTGTTCGGAGTCCTCGGTGGGGATGTCGATCCCGTAGGTGAAGACGTAGAGCGCGAGGCCGAAGGCGACCGCGATGATGACGATCTCGGCCCAGGCCGGGAGGGCCTTGGCGCGGGGGGCCGATGTGGCGGCGAGGCTGTTGCGGAAGCGCTGCCAGGCGTTTTGCGCGGGGCCGTCGGTGGTGAGCGGGACGTCGTAGGGGAGGGCGAGGGAGGCGATGACGGCGACGAGTGCGCCGATGCCGCTGACCCAGGCTCCGGGTTCGAGGTTGACGACGCCGCCGAGCTCGTAGGAGATGGCGCCCATGGCGTAGCCGGTGGTGCCGAAGGTGGCGAGGGCGAGGAGGCGGACGGGGCTGTTGGTGCCGGCGGGGGTGAGCCAGCGCAGTCCGGGGATGCCGTAGCCGGTGAGGGCGAAGAGCAGGGTGAGGACGGCGCCGGTGAGGGTGAGGACCTGGAGGCCGCCGGGGTAGCCGGTGACGGTGAGGTCGCCGGGGAATTCGGAGGTCCAGGTCCAGGGGAGGAGGGTGCCGGCGAGGGCGGCCGCGGCGCCGGTGAGGGTGGCGATGCGGGCGACGGGGGCGGGGGCGGGGAGGAGTGCGGTGGTCATCCGTATCACGCCCTGTCCGCGACGCGTTCGCCGAGCAGGCCCTGGGGCCGCAGCAGCAGGACGACGATGAGGAGGACGAAGGCCCACACGTCCTTCCAGGCGCCGCCGCCGAAGAGGTCCATGCCGGGGACGTCGCTCATGTAGCCGGTGGCGAGGGATTCGGCGACGCCGAGGACGACGCCGCCGAGCATGGCGCCGTAGATGTTGCCGATGCCGCCGAGGACGGCGGCGGTGAATGCCTTGAGGCCCATGAGGAAGCCCATGCGGAAGCCGATCTGGCCGTTCTTGAGTCCGTAGGCGACGGCGGCGACGGCGGCGAACGCGGCACCGATGGCGAAGGCCATGACGATGATGCGGTCGGTGTTGATGCCCATGAGTTTGGCGGTGTCGGGGTCCTGCGAGGTGGCCTGCATGCCGCGGCCGGCGCGGGTCTTGGAGACGAAGAGGCCGAGGGCGATCATGCAGACGGGTGCGGAGATGAGGACGAAGAGGTCACCGCGCTGGACGTGGGCGCCGAAGAGTTCGAAGGCGTCGCCCTTGAACTGGGGGAAGGGGTGGTCCTTGGTGGCGTCCGGGTACCACTTCCAGATGGCCTGCTGGAGTGCGAGGGAGAGTCCGATCGCGGTGATCAGCGGGGCGAGCCTGGGGGCGTTGCGCAGGGGCCGGTAGGCGAAGCGTTCGGCGGCGACGCTGATGGCGACGGAGCATATGACGCCGCCGATGATCATGAGGGGGACGATGGCGAGGAGGTTGGAGCCGGCCGGCATCCAGAGGTACACGGTGAGAGCTCCGAAGCCTCCGATCATGAAGATCTCGCCGTGGGCGAAGTTGATGAGCTGGATGATTCCGTAGACCATCGTGTAGCCGATCGCGATGAGTCCGTACATCGCGCCGAGGATGAGTCCATTGGCCAGCTGTTGCGGCAGTTCGTGCACCGCAGGGCCTCCGTGGAGTGGTTCGGATATGGCACCGCGCGGGAGTGCTCGTAGCGCTCCCGCGCGGTCTGGGGTCGGTCGGGCGTGGCCCGGGAGCGGTTACGGCTTGTAGGCCTCGCTGAGCTTGGAGACCCACTTGCCGCCGTCGACCTGGTAGGCGGTCATCATGGTGTTGGTGGTGTCGCCGTACTGGTCGAAGGAGACGGGGCCGGTGACGCCGTCGAACTTGACCTTGCTCATGGCGTCGAGCACCTTGGCGCGGGCGTCGTCGGGGAGCTTGCCGTCGTTCTCGGAGACGGCGAGCTTGACGGCCTCGATGATGGCCCAGGTGGCGTCGTAGGTGCCGCCCCCGTAGGCCTCGTAGGCGTCCTTGTAGCCGGCGGTCTTGTAGTCCGCGATGAACTTCTTGGCGGAGTCGAGTTCTTCGACGGGCTTGCCGACGGAGGTCGCGATGTCGCCCTGGGCCTTCTTGTTGAGCTTGATGAAGTCGGCGCTGTACATGCCGTCGCCGCCCATGAGGGGGATCTGGACGCTGTCCTTGAGCTGCTGGCTCAGGGGTGCGCCGGCGGGGTACTCACCGCCGTAGTAGACGGCCTTGGCGCCGGACTTCTTGACCTTGGTGACGACGGCGTTGAAGTCGCGGTCGTCGGGGTTGACGTGGTCGGAGCCGACGATCTTGCCGCCGAGGCCGGTGAAGGTCGTCTTGAAGGAGGCGGCGAGACCGGCGCCGTAGGGCTTCTGGTCGTCGATGAGGTAGACCTGCTTGATCTTCGCGTTGTTGTAGAGGTACTTCGCGGCGAAGGCGCCCTGGATCTGGTCCGTGGTGGCGGTGCGGAAGTAGGTCTTGAAGGGGCGCTTCTTGTCGCCGGTCTTCCAGTTGTCGCCCTGGGTGAGCTCGGTGCCGGTGTTGGCGGGGGAGACCTGGGTGAGGCCGGCGTCGTTGAGCGGCTTCTGCATCGACTGGGAGACGCCGGAGTTCAGCGGGCCGACGACACCGACGACCTTCTTGTTGTCGATGAACTTGGTGGCGTTCTGCTGGCCGACGGAGGGCTGGGCCTGGTCGTCGAGCGGCTGCACCTCGAAGGTGATGCCGGGGACGGTCTTCTCCTTGTTCGCCGTTTTGGCGGCGAGGTCGGCGGAGTTCTTGATGCCGAGGCCGAGGGCGGAGAGGTCACCGGTGAGCGGTGCGTCGACGCCGATGACGACGGTGGTGTTGGAGCCGCCGCTGCTGCCGTCGCTCTTGTTGTCGTCGTCGCGCGACCCGCAGGCGGTGAGCGTCAGTGCGCCGGTGGTGAGCACTGTGGTGAGGATGAGCAAAGAACGGTGTCGCACGAAAGGTCCTTTCCCTGGCGCGGCCTCCTCTGCTTGAGGTGCCGTGTCGTTCGCCGGGCCGTACTGGATTGGTACAGGGCCGTGCTTGCAGACGCGCCCGGCGGCGCGGTGACTGGCCGTGACTCTAAGGGCAGTGGTGGGGGTCGGGAGGGGTGCCGGCCAAGGATGTGACTGTCTTGTTATGCCCTTGAGCAAGGCTTGAGGTGGGTGGGCGGACATGTACGGTTTTTTACCGGACCGTGAAGTGACCGCAATGTGAGAACGCGCAGCTCTGCTAAGGGGCTTGAGGTGATCTTGCTGCTGTCGCCCGGCGGGGGGTCCGGTGTGGGGGTCCGGGGCATGGCGAAGGGCCCGGTGGCTTCGGGGCCGGGCTGGTCGCGTCGCGGCGGAGCGCCCCGCTTCGGGCGTTGGTTACGCTGCGTTACGGTGGCGGGGGTGCGGCGACGCGGTGTGGTGGTGGGGGCGGGTGAGGTGTGGGCAGCTGAGTGGGCCACGGAACAGGGCTTCGGGTCAAGGGGGTTGACGCCTCGTGCCGCTCAATTTCCTTGATCGTGGCGGTGGTTGTGCCCGGGTATGCCGCTGCCCGGCCGTTTTGGGTGACGGCCGGGCAGGGGTGGTGGAGCGTGGTGGGGGTCAGGCGGCCTCGGGGGTGGGGGCCTCGCGGAGCAGGCAGGTGAGGCGTGCGGTGCAGACCCGCTTGCCCTGCTCGTCGGTGATGGCGATCTCGTAGGTGGCGGTGGTGCGTCCCCGGTGCACGGGGGTGGCGGTGCCGGTGACGAGGCCGCTCCGTACCCCTCGGTGATGGGTGCAGTTCAGGTCGACGCCCACGGCGAGCTTGGACGGGCCGCCGTGCAGCATGGACCCGACGGAGCCCAGGGTCTCGGCGAGGACGGCGGAGGCGCCGCCGTGCAGGAGCCCGTACGGCTGGGTGTTGCCCTCGACCGGCATGGTGCCGACGACGCGTTCGGCGGAGGCTTCGAGGATGCGGACGCCCATGCGTTCGCCGAGGTGGCCTGCGGAGAAGAGGGCGGGCAGGTCGACGCCGAGTGCGGCGTACTCGTCGATGATCTCCTGGGGGAACTGGGGTGCGGTGTGCTCGCCCATGGGTCCGCCTTTCGTCTGTGCGGTGCTCGTGTCGCGTCGTTCATATCAGACGCCTGAGCGGGCGCTTAGTGCGCGGGCTCGAAGCGGACCACGACGGACTTGGAGGCGGGGGTGTTGCTGGTGTCGGCGGTGGCGTCGAGCGGGACCAGCACATTGGTCTCCGGGTAGTACGCGGCGGCGCAGCCCCGGGCGGTGGGGTAGTGGACGACGCGGAAGCCGGGGGCGCGGCGCTCGACCCCGTCCTTCCACTCGCTGACCAGATCGGTGTACGACCCGTCGGCCAGCCCGAGGGCGTCCGCGTCCTGCGGGTGTACGAGGACGACGCGGCGGCCGCCCTTGATGCCCCGGTAGCGGTCGTCCAGGCCGTAGATCGTGGTGTTGTACTGGTCGTGGGAGCGCAGGGTCTGGAGCAGCAGCCGGCCCTCGGGGACTTCGGGGGACTCGACCGGTGCGGCGGTGAAGTTGGCCTTGCCGGTGGTGGTGGGGAAGCGGCGGGAGTCGCGGGGGCCGTGCGGGAGGGTGAAGCCGCCGGGGTGGGCGATGCGCGCGTTGAAGTTCTCGAAGCCGGGGACGACCCGGGAGATGCGGTCGCGGATCGTGGCGTAGTCCTTCTCGAACTCCTCCCAGGGCGTGGCGGACGCGGGCCCGAGGACGGCGCGGGCGAGGCGGGCGACGATGGCGGGTTCGGAGAGGAGGTGGGGGCTCGCGGGGGTGAGGTTGCCGCGCGAGGCGTGGACCTTGCTCATGGAGTCCTCGACGGTGACGAACTGCTTGCCGCTCGCCTGGACGTCCTTGTCGGTACGGCCGAGGGTGGGCAGGATCAGCGCGCGGGCGCCGGTGACCGCGTGGGAGCGGTTGAGCTTGGTGGAGACGTGGACGGTGAGGCGCGCGTTGCGCATGGCGGCCTCGGTGACGTCGGTGTCGGGGGTCGCGGCGACGAAGTTGCCGCCCATCGCGAAGAAGACCTTGGCCTCGCCGTCGCGCAGGGCGCGGATCGCGCGGACCACGTCGTAGCCGTGGTGGCGCGGTGAGGTGATCCCGAACTCCTTGTCGAGGGCGTCGAGGAAGGCGGGCGCGGGCCGTTCGAAGATGCCCATGGTGCGGTCTCCCTGGACGTTGGAGTGGCCGCGCACGGGGCAGACGCCGGCGCCGGGGCGGCCGATGTTGCCGCGCAGCAGGAGGAAGTTGACGACCTCGCGGATGGTGGGCACGGAGTGCTTGTGCTGGGTGAGGCCCATGGCCCAGCAGACGACGGTGCGCTCCGAGGCCAGGACCATGGCGAGGGCCTGTTCGACGGTGGCGCGGTCGAGCCCGGTCGCGGCGAGCGTCGCGTCCCAGTCCGCCTCGGCCGCGGCGGCCGCGAACTCCTCGTATCCGTGGGTGTGTTCGGCGACGAACGTGCGGTCGACGGCGCCCTCGGTCTCCAGGATCAGCTTGTTCAGGAGGCGGAAGAGGGCCTGGTCGCCGCCGATCCTGATCTGGAGGAAGAGGTCGTTCAGCGGGGTGCCCTTGAGCATGCCCTGAGGGGTCTGCGGGTTCTTGAAGCGTTCGAGGCCGGCCTCGGGCAGCGGGTTCACCGAGATGATCTTCGCTCCGGCCGCCTTGGCCTGCTCCAGGGCGGAGAGCATCCGGGGGTGGTTGGTGCCGGGGTTCTGCCCGGCGATGATGATCAGGTCGGCGTGGTGCAGGTCCTCCAGGGACACCGAGCCCTTGCCGACGCCGATGGTCTCGGTGAGCGCGGAGCCCGAGGACTCGTGGCACATGTTGGAGCAGTCCGGCAGGTTGTTGGTGCCGAACTCGCGGGCGAAGAGCTGGAGGAGGAACGCGGCCTCGTTGCTGGTGCGCCCGGAGGTGTAGAAGACCGCCTCGTCGGGGGATGCGAGGGCGCCCAGCTCCTCGGCCATGATGGCGAAGGCCCGCTCCCAGGTGACCGCCTCGTAGCGGTCGGCGCCCTCGGGGAGGTACACGGGCTGGGTGATGCGGCCCTGCTGGCCGAGCCAGTAGCCGCTGCGCCCGGCGAGGTCGGACACGGGGTGCGCGGCGAAGAAGTCCGGGGTGACCCGCCGGAGCGTGGCCTCCTCGGCGACGGCCTTGACGCCGTTCTCGCAGAACTCGGCGGTGTGCCGCTTGTCGCCCTCGGGCCAGGCGCAGCCGGGGCAGTCGAAGCCGTCCTTCTGGTTGACCTTGAGGAGGGTCTGCGCGGTGCGGCGCAGGCCCATCTGCTGCTGGGCGACGCGCAGGCTCTGGGCGACGGCGGGCAGCCCGGCGGCGGAGTGCTTGGCCGGTCCGACCCGGGGGGCGTCCTGGACGGGGTCTCCTGCGGGCGGCTTGCCGGCCATGGTGCTCCTCTTCGGGGTCCTGCGGGGCCCGGGGGGTGTCTCGCGGGTCCGCCGTGTGGGTTTCCTTCTCCCTCCGATCCTGGCACGGGGTGCGGGCGGGGCGCCGGGTGAGGCGTCGCGGGCGGCGGCCGGTCCGGATTGTCAGTGGTCCGTGGCAGGATCGGGGTGTGGCTGAGACGGCATCGAAGAAGACGGCAGACAACCGACCGCGCCTGCTCCTCATGGACGGGCACTCCCTGGCGTACCGGGCGTTCTTCGCCCTGCCCGCGGAGAATTTCACGACGGCGGCGGGCCAGCCGACGAACGCCGTGTACGGCTTCATGTCGATGCTGGCGAACACCCTGCGTGACGAGGCGCCGACGCACTTCGCGGTGGCGTTCGACGTGTCCCGCAAGACGTGGCGCGCGCAGGAGTTCCCCGAGTACAAGGCGAACCGGTCGAAGACGCCCGACGAGTTCAAGGGCCAGGTCGAGTTGATCGGCGAGCTGCTGGACGCGATGCACGCGGACCGGTTCGCGGTCGAGGGCTTCGAGGCGGACGACGTCATCGCCACGCTGGCGACGCAGGCCGAGGCGGCCGGCTTCGAGGTCCTCATCGTCACGGGGGACCGCGATTCCTTCCAGCTGATCACGGACAACGTGACGGTGCTCTACCCCACCAAGGGGGTCTCCGAGCTGACCCGGTTCACCCCGGAGAAGGTCGTGGAGAAGTACGGCCTCACCCCGCGGCAGTATCCGGACTTCGCGGCGCTGCGCGGTGACCCGTCGGACAACCTTCCGAGCATCCCCAAGGTCGGTGAGAAGACCGCCGCGAAGTGGATCAACCAGTTCGGTTCGTTCGACGAGCTGATCGCCCGGGCCGACGAGGTCAAGGGCGTCGCCGGGCAGAATCTCCGCGACCACCTGGACGCGGTGAAGATGAACCGCGTGCTGACCGAGATGGTCCGGGACGTGGAGCTGCCGAAGACCCCGGAAGGGCTGGAGCGCGCCCCCTACGACCGCACGGCGGTCACCGGCATCCTGGACATACTGGAGATCCGCAACCCGAGCCTGCGCGAGCGGCTGCTCGCGGTGGACCCGGGCGCCGCGGAGGCCGAGCCGCCCGCGCCCGCCGCCGGGATCGAGCTGGACGGGGCGGTGCTCGGCACCGGCGAGGTGGGCCCCTGGCTGGCGGAGCACGGCGGGCAGCCGCTCGGCGTCATGACGGTCGACACCTGGGCGCTCGGCGCGGGCACGGTCACCGAGATCGCGCTCGCCGCCGCCGACGGGTCCGCTGCCTGGCTGGACCCGGCGCAGCTGGACGAGGCCGACGAGCGGGCGTTCGCCGCCTGGGTCGCGGACCCGGCCCGGCCCAAGGTCATGCACAACGCGAAGAGCGCGATGCGGGTCTTCCCGGAGCACGGCTGGCACCTCGACGGCGTCACGATGGACACCGCGCTCGCCGCGTATCTGGTGAAGCCCGGCCGCCGCTCCTTCGCGCTGGACGCGCTGGCCGTGGAGTATCTGGGCCGGGAGCTCGCCCCGGCCGCCGCGGCCGACGGTCAGCTGGCGTTCGGCGCCGACGACCGGGCGGAGGCCGACGCCCTGATGGCGCAGGCCCGCGCGGTCCTGGATCTCGGTGACGCGTTCACGGAGCGGCTGAAGGAGGTCGGCGCGGCCGAGCTGCTGCACGACATGGAGCTTCCGACGTCGGTCCTGCTCGCCCGCCTGGAGCGGCACGGCATCGCGGCGGACCGGGCCCATCTGGAGGGCATGGAGCAGCAGTTCGCCGGTGCCGTCCAGCAGGCGGTGAAGGAGGCCCACGCGTCGGTGGGCCGGGAGTTCAACCTCGGTTCGCCCAAGCAGCTCCAGGAGGTCCTGTTCGGGGAGCTGGGCCTGCCGAAGACCAAGAAGACCAAGACCGGTTACACGACGGACGCGGACGCGCTGGCCTGGCTGGCCGCCCAGACGGAGCACGAGCTGCCCGTTCTCATGCTCCGCCACCGCGAGCAGGCGAAGCTGCGGGTCACCGTCGAGGGCCTGGTGAAGACGATCGCGGCGGACGGCCGTATCCACACCACGTTCAACCAGACGGTGGCGGCGACCGGCCGGCTGTCCTCCACCGACCCGAATCTGCAGAACATCCCCGTCCGCACGGACGAGGGCCGGGCGATCCGCCGCGGCTTCGTCGTCGGCGAGGGCTTCGAGACGCTGATGACGGCCGACTACAGCCAGATCGAACTGCGCGTGATGGCCCACCTCTCCGAGGACGCGGGCCTCATCGAGGCGTTCACCTCCGGCGAGGACCTGCACACCACGGTCGCCTCACAGGTCTTCGGCGTCGAGAAGACGGCGGTCGACCCGGAGATGCGGCGCAAGATCAAGGCCATGAGCTACGGCCTGGCGTACGGGCTCTCCGCCTTCGGCCTCTCCCAGCAGCTGAACATCGAGGCGGGCGAGGCCCGGGTCCTGATGGACACCTACTTCGAGCGGTTCGGCGGGGTCCGGGACTATCTGCGCCGCGTGGTCGAGGAGGCCCGGGCCACCGGATACACGGAGACGATCTTCGGCCGCCGCCGCTATCTCCCCGACCTCAACAGCGACAACCGCCAGCGCCGCGAGACCGCCGAGCGGATGGCGCTCAACGCCCCGATCCAGGGCACCGCCGCCGACATCGTCAAGGTCGCCATGCTCCACGTCGACCGGGCGCTGACCGAGGCGGAGCTGAGGTCCCGGATGCTGCTCCAGGTGCACGACGAAATCGTGCTGGAGATCGCCGCGGGCGAGCGGGAGCAGGTCGAGAGCATCCTGCGCCACGAAATGTCCACGGCGGTGCGGCTGCGCGCCCCGCTGGACGTGTCGGTCGGCGTCGGCGGCGACTGGGAGTCAGCGGCCCACTGACCGCCGGTGGCCGGGGTCCGCAGGGGCCCCGGCCGCCTCCGCCTCCCGCCGCGCTGTGGTCAGGGCCTTTCGTTTGGATCAGGCCGGGCTCGCGGGGCCTGGCACGCGCATCTGCGGCGTTGTCGTCAATCACCAACGCTCCGCGTTGCCTCAATCCTCCGCCTTGCAGCTGCACGCACCAGGCCCCGCTCCCTGATCCGGCCTGATCCAAACGAAAGGCCCTGGCCGCACCGTTGCCGCGTAGAGAAGGAGCCCCGCCGCGAGGCCCGCGCCCGCGCCGAAGCAGGCCGTCGGGATGATGTCCAGCGGCGTGTCGACGCGCCCGTGGTACGCGTACCAGCGGGCGCACCGGTGCACGGTGCCCAGGACGGCGCAGAGCCCGATGCCGGCGAGCGCCCAGCCCCGGACCCGTGCGCCGAGGACCGGCACGGAGGCGGGCACCGGCCGGTCCCCGGTGCGCCGCAGCCCCGACACCGCGAACCAGGCGAGCAGCAGCAGGGCCGGGGCCGATGTGCCGTACTGGACGAGCGTGAAGACCGGGTATCCGGCCACGCTGCCGTCGAGCCCGGGCACCAGGCGTACGCCCCACCGGCCGTGATGGGTGAAGGCGTCCCACACGACATGGGTGGCGGACCCGATCACCGCCGACACCGCGAACCACATGGCGTCCCGCGCGCCGGGCCGCCACCGCCCGGGGCCCGCCGGGGCCCCGCCGCGCAGCCAGGTGTGCACGCGCCCCCGCCACCGCCGAGGCAGCAACGCCACCAGCGGGTCGCGCAGCAGCAGCCACAGCCCGAGTGCCAGTGCGGTGATCAGGACGTCCACGGTGACGACACCCCACACCGCGTGGGTGGCCTCGCCGAACTCCATCGCGCCCGGGATCACCGAGTCCGCGAAGTACGTCAGGTCGGGGGCGAACGACCCGGCGACCAGGGCCGAGGCGAGCAGCGGACCGCGGCCCGTGCCGTCGCGCCGGAGCCCCGGGAGCACGGCGGCGGCATGGCTGAGCGTGAAGGGCATGCGGGCAGTATGCGTGACCCGGAGGGGCAGGTCCGGGGTGGCCCGGCGGGCAGGAAGCCCCGTCACGGGGATGTCCGCACGTGGACAACTTGTGTTCAGGAAGGTGAGAAAGCGGTAAGAACCGGCCCGCCCGCTGTGTGCGCGCCGCAGGAGTTGCCGTAGGGTCGCCTGAGTCCAGGCGCAGGGGAGCGCCGACAGCGACGAGGGGGAGGGCCCACACGTCATGGCAGCGCAATTCGGTCGCCGACTGTACAGAGGAGCGGCCACCACCGCCGTGGCTGCCGTCGCCGTGGCGGCGCTCTCGGCCTCGCAGGCCCCCGGTGCCCCGTCCCCGTTCAACGCGGCGGACGGCGAGCAGCCGGCCGCGGGCTCCTCGACCCCGGCAGACCAGGGCGGCGGCGTCTCCGGCGACTCGCCGTACTACACGGACCTGCCGCCGCTGAACACCCCGGAGAAGCCCGGCAGTTCGGCCGATCTCCCGGTGACCGGCCCCGCCGAGGCCGGCATACCCGCCTCCGTCCTGGCGGCGTACAAGAGGGCCGAGCGGACCATCGCGGGCACGGACGCGGCCTGCCGGCTGCCGTGGCAGCTGCTCGCCGCGATCGGCAAGGTCGAGTCCGGGCAGGCCCGTGGCGGCCGGGTCGACGCGCAGGGCACCACGCTCTCCCCGATCCTCGGCCCCGCCCTCGACGGCAACGGCTTCGCCCTGATCAAGGACACCGACAACGGCGCCTACGACGGGGACCGGACGCACGACCGGGCGGTCGGCCCGATGCAGTTCATCCCGTCCACCTGGGCGACCTGGGGTCAGGACGGCAACGGCGACGGCCGCAAGGACCCCAACAACGTCTACGACGCCGCGCTCGCCGCGGGACGCTACCTCTGCGCCGGGGACCGCGACCTGTCGACCGCCACCGACCTGGACCGGGCGGTCCTGAGCTACAACCACTCCGACGTGTACCTGCGTACGGTCCGCTCCTGGTTCACGTACTACAACCGCGGCACGCACGAGGTGCCCGACGGCACCGGTGTCCTCCCGACCGGCCCCACCAGCCGCGACCGCGGCCCCGGCCGGCCGTCCGGCGGCCCGTCGCGCACGCCGTCCCCGACGCCCTCGCCGTCCAGTACGCCGAAGCCGGGCACGTCCGGCAAGCCCGCGAAGCCGTCCGAGCCCAGCCCCGAGCCCTCCAAGCCGAAGCCCCCGACGCACAGCCCGACCCCGGCGCCCAGCCCGTCCCAGCAGGTGGCGGCGCTGCAGAACGACGGCACCGGCACGCTGACCGCCACCGCCGGTGAGGAGTTCGCCGGGAGGGTCAAGGTGCGGGCGCGCGACGGCGTCGGCAAGGCGGTGGCCAAGGCGAAGGTCACCTTCACCGTCGTCGGCGACACCGACACCACGTTCGGTGGTGGCTTCACGTCGGTCACCCTTGCCACCGGCGCCGACGGCACGGTCTCCTCGCCGGTGCTCCGTGCGGGCGAGAAGACCGGCGACTTCACCGTGCGGGCCGCCGTGGACGGCACCTCGGTCGCCACGACGTTCAAGGCGACCGTCACCGCCCGCCAGGCCGACGCCATCGCCCGGACCGGCACCACCGAGCTGACCGCCGTCGCCGGGGAGACCTTCGACGACATCACCGTCGCCGCCACCTACAAGGGCAAGGCCGCGGGCAGGGTCGCCGTCACCGCGACCATGATCACCAGCGGCGACGACCCGGCCGTGAACGACAAGGGCCCGTACTGCACGAACGACGCGGGCGACCCCGTCCGCACCATCGAGCTCACCACCGCGGCCGACGGCAGCCTGAAGCTCCCGAAGTTCTACGCGGACGGCCCGGCCGGTACGTACAAGCTGCGCCTCACCACCGAGGGCGGTGCCACGGTCACCATCGACCTGACCGTCGAGGAACGCACGGCCACCGCGGCCTCCTGACACCACGCCGCGGCCCCTCCGCCCGTCGGAGGGGCCGCGGCGTGCTCAGTCCCGCTTCAGCCGCGCCTTCGTGAAGCGGGTCGCCTCCATCGTCGTCGGGTCCTCCGGCCACGGGTGCTTCGGGTAGCGGCCGCGCAGCTCGGCCCGGACCGCCTTGTAGCCGTCGCGCCAGAACGACGCCAGGTCCGCCGTCACCGCCGCCGGCCGCCCGGCGGGGGAGAGCAGGTGCACCAGGACCGGCACGCCCGCGACCTCCGGGGTCTGCTGGAGGCCGAACAGCTCCTGGAGCTTCACCGCGAGCACCGGCTGGTCCCCGCCGTACTCCACCCGGACGCGCGAACCGCTCGGCACCTCGATCCGCTCCGGCGCCAGCTCGTCCAGGCGGACCGCCTCGCCCGTCGCCCACGGCAGCAGCCGCCGCAGCGCCTGCCCCGCGTCGATCGCGGCCAGGTCCGAGCGCCGCCGTGCCCGCGACAGCTCGGGCTCCAGCCACGCCCCGGGGTCCGCCAGCAGCGCCCCGTCCGACACGTCCGGCCACGGCTCGCCCAGCACCCGGTGCAGGAAGGCCAGCCGCTCCCGCAGCTGCCCCGCGTCCCGGCTCCACCGCAGCAGCCCCGGGCCCTCCCGCCGCAGCCCCGCCACCAGGGCCTCGCGGACCAGCGCCGGATCGGGCTGCTTCAGCGGGCGGGCGGCCAGCTCGACCGCACCCAGCCGCTCCACCCGGCGGGCGACGACGTCGTGGCCGTCCCAGCGGACCTCCTCGCCCGCGAACCGCAGCGGAGCCGCCGCCAGGAGCGCGGTGTCCTCATCGACGACGGCTGCCAGGCGCACCCGGGCGGACGCCGCGTGCGCCGGCCGGTCCGCGACCGCCACGGCCAGCCAGGGCGCCCCGCGCAGCCCGGAGCCCTCGCCCGGCTCCGCGCCCGTGCCCGACGCCATCAGGAACGCCCCGCCGCCCCGCGCTCGCGCCACCCGCTCCGGGAACGCCAGGGCCGCCACGAGCCCCACCGCCGCGTCGTCCGCGACGGCCCGGCCGCCGCCGCCGTCGCCCTCGAGCGCGGACGACAGGCGCCGCACCTCCTGGCGCCAGCGGCCCGCGTAGGCGTCCTGGCCCCGGCGCGCGGTGCGCAGCGCGGCCGCCAGGTCGTCCCCGTACGAGCGGGGCGGTTCCTCGCTCAGCAGCGCCACCACCTCGGCGGCCCGGCGCCCGCCCACTTCGGCCGCGCCGTCCAGCAGCGCCCGGGCCAGCCGGGGGTGCAGCCCGAGGCGGGACATCCGGACGCCCCGCTCGGTGACCCGGCCGTCCGGGCCGACCGCGCCGACCGCCGCGAGGACCTGGCGGGCGGCGGCCATCGCCCTCTCCGGCGGCGCGTCGAGCAGCGCGAGTCCGGAGGCGTCCGGATCGCCCCAGCAGGCCGTCTGGAGGGCGAAGGCCGTCAGGTCGGCCACCCTGATCTCCGGGGCCGGGAAGCGGGCGAGCCGGCCGTCCTCCGCCTGGTCCCAGCAGCGGTACACCGTCCCCGGCGCCTCGCGCCCCGCACGCCCCGCGCGCTGCCGCCCCGCCGCCTGCGAGGCCCGTACGGTGGCCAGCGCGCTCAGGCCCCGGGCGTGGTCGGTGCGCGGCTCCCGGGCGAGCCCCGAGTCGACCACTGTCCGCACGCCGGGGACCGTCAGCGACGACTCGGCCACCGAGGTCGCCAGGACCACCCGCCGCCCCTCCGCAGACCCGGCCAGCACCGCGTCCTGCACGGCCGCCGGGGCCCGCCCGTGGACCTGGAGCACTTCGGCCCCGACGCCCGCCAGCTGCCCGGCGACCCGGCCGATCTCGCCGACGCCGGGCAGGAAGCACAGCACGTCGCCGTCCCGCTCGGCGAGCGCCCGCCGCACCACGGAGGCGACATGGCTCAGGAGCGCCGGGTCGACCCTCATCCCGTGCGGCGGCCGCACCGGCGCGGACGGCGGGGCCCACACCACCTCCACCGGGTGCGACACGCCGCGCGCCTCGACCACCGGGGCGTCGCCGAGCAGCCGGGCCCAGCCCTCCGCGTCCGTCGTCGCGGACGCCGCCACCAGACGCAGGTCCGGGCGGAGCGCCGCGCGCACGTCCAGCAGGAAAGCGGCCACCGTGTCCGCGTCCAGATGGCGTTCGTGGCATTCGTCGATGATCACCGCGTCCACCCCGGCCAGCTCCTGGTCGCGCTGCAACCGCTGGAGCAGCACCCCGGTGGTGACGACCTCCACCACGGTGTCCGGGCCGACGACCCGCTCGCCGCGCACGGTGAACCCGACGCGCGCCCCGGCCCGCTCGCCCAGCAGCCACGCCATGCGCCGGGCCGCCGCGCGGGCGGCGATCCGGCGCGGCTCGGCGACGACGACCCGGCGCACCGGGCCCTCGCCGGTGAGCCCGGCCAGGGCGAGCGGGACGAGGGTGGTCTTGCCGGTGCCGGGGGGTGCGCACAGGACCGCGGTCCCGTGGTCGTCCAGCGCCTGCCGGAGGGCGGGGACGGCGGTGCGGACGGGCAGCCGGTCGAGGGCGTCGGTGCGGATCACGCCCCCAGTCTCGTACGGCGTGGCCCCGGTCCCCGCACCGGCCGTCGGCTCAGTCCCGGACGCAGACGAAGATCGCGGTCCCCGGGATCAGGTTGCCGCGCAGCGGGGACCAGCCGCCCCACTCCTGGTCGTTCCAGGCGGGCCACTCCGGCTCGACCAGGTCCACCAGCCGGAAGCCGCCCGCGACCACGTCCCGGACCCGGTCGCCCAGCGTGCGGTGGTGTTCGACGTAGACCGCGTCGCCCTGCTCGTCCTGCTCCACGTAGGGCGTGCGGTCGAAGTAGGAGGCGGCCACCGACAGGCCCTCGGGGCCGGGCTCGTCCGGGAAGGCCCAGCGGACGGGGTGCGTCACGGAGAAGACCCAGCGGCCGCCCGGGCGGAGCACCCGGTGGACCTCGCGGAAGACCTGGACCGGGTCGGCGACGAAGGGCACCGCGCCGTAGGCGGAGCAGGCCAGGTCGAAGGAGGCGGTGCGGAACGGCAGGCGTCCGGCGTCCGCCTCGACCAGCGGGACGTCCGCGCCGATGCGTAGGGCGTGCTGGAGCTGGCGGTGCGAGAGGTCCAGGGCGACGGGGCGGGCGCCCTGCGCGGCCAGCCAGCGGGAGCACTGGGCCGCGCCGGCGCCGATCTCCAGGACGTCGAGCCCCTTCAGCGCGGCGGCGGGGCCCAGCAGCCCGGCCGTCTCCTCGTCCAGGCCCTCGGGGCCCCAGACGAAGCGGTCGTCACCGAGGAAGGCGCCGTGCTCGCTCTGGTACTCGTCGGCGTTGCGGTCCCACCAGCCCCGGCTGGCCCGGCTGCTCTCGGTGGTCCCGGTGCTGCGGCGGGTCGCCTCGGGTTCGGCGGCGTACATCTCTTGGCTCATCGTGTCCGTCGTTGTAGTTTGCCTTCACCCCGCCGTACGCGGTACGTACCAAGCGGGCCTGCGCAGCGCTGCTCCGGTGTGTCCGGAGGCTGCCGGACACGATCTGGCCTCGGTGAACCCGAGTTGTGCCGGATATGGGGCTTTCCGCCCACGGTGTCCGCCTTCGCGCATTGACCGTGCCCTGCTGCCCCCGTATGCTACAAGTTGCGCTGCGAGCCTGCGCTCCTCAGACCTAGCAGGCCGCGCTCGCATCTGTTGCTAGTCCCCTCGGTTCACGAGGCGCCTTCCGGACATGGATTTGGCGCTTCCCGGGCTGTCCGGCTTAGGCAGAGGCGATACGGGCTTTCGGCGTAGCAGTACCTACGACTCACTGTCCGTACCGGAGCCCTTTCCCACATGACGAGCAGCACCGAGACCACCGCCACCACTCCGCAGGTTGCGGTCAACGACATCGGCGACGCGGACGCGTTCCTCGCGGCGATCGACGAGACGATCAAGTACTTCAACGACGGCGACATCGTTGACGGTGTCATCGTCAAGGTTGACCGGGACGAGGTTCTCCTCGACATCGGTTACAAGACCGAAGGTGTCATCCCGAGCCGCGAGCTCTCGATCAAGCACGACGTCGACCCGAACGAGGTCGTGAAGGTCGGTGACGAGATCGAGGCCCTGGTTCTCCAGAAGGAGGACAAGGAAGGCCGCCTGATCCTCTCGAAGAAGCGCGCTCAGTACGAGCGTGCCTGGGGCACCATCGAGAAGATCAAGGAAGAGGACGGCATCGTCACCGGTACCGTCATCGAGGTCGTCAAGGGTGGTCTCATCCTCGACATCGGCCTCCGCGGCTTCCTCCCGGCGTCGCTCGTCGAGATGCGTCGTGTCCGCGACCTCCAGCCGTACGTGGGCAAGGAGCTCGAGGCCAAGATCATCGAGCTGGACAAGAACCGCAACAACGTGGTCCTGTCCCGCCGTGCCTGGCTGGAGCAGACCCAGTCCGAGGTCCGCCAGACGTTCCTCACGACCCTCCAGAAGGGTCAGGTCCGCTCCGGCGTCGTCTCCTCGATCGTCAACTTCGGTGCCTTCGTGGACCTGGGCGGCGTCGACGGTCTGGTGCACGTCTCCGAGCTGTCCTGGAAGCACATCGACCACCCCTCCGAGGTCGTCGAGGTCGGCCAGGAGGTCACCGTCGAGGTCCTCGACGTCGACATGGACCGCGAGCGCGTCTCGCTGTCGCTCAAGGCGACGCAGGAAGACCCGTGGCAGCAGTTCGCCCGTACGCACCAGATCGGGCAGGTCGTCCCCGGTAAGGTCACCAAGCTCGTTCCGTTCGGTGCGTTCGTCCGCGTGGACGAGGGCATCGAGGGTCTGGTCCACATCTCCGAGCTGGCCGAGCGCCACGTGGAGATCCCGGAGCAGGTCGTCCAGGTCAACGACGAGATCTTCGTCAAGGTCATCGACATCGACCTCGAGCGCCGTCGCATCAGCCTCTCGCTGAAGCAGGCCAACGAGGCGTTCGGCGGGGACCCGGCCTCGGTCGAGTTCGACCCGACCCTGTACGGCATGGCCGCGTCCTACGACGACCAGGGCAACTACATCTACCCCGAGGGCTTCGACCCCGAGACCAACGACTGGCTCGAGGGCTTCGAGGCTCAGCGCGAGATCTGGGAGACCCAGTACGCCGAGGCGCAGCAGCGCTTCGAGCAGCACCAGGCCCAGGTCATCAAGTCCCGCGAGGCCGACGAGGCCGCTGCCGCCGAGGGTGCTGCCACCCCCGCCGGCAACACGCAGGCCGCGTCGGGCACCGGCGGCGGCTCCTACTCCTCGGAGTCCTCGGACAACTCCGGCGCCCTGGCGTCGGACGAGGCCCTGGCCGCGCTCCGCGAGAAGCTGGCGGGTGGCCAGAGCTGACGCTCTGTCCCTCCGGCCGGTCATCGGCTGCGGTAGGTAAGTGACCGTGAGGCCCGCTCCCTTCGGGGAGCGGGCCTCACGCGTTTCCGCGCGGTGACGTAACACAGAGAAACGTGCGGGATACACGAATAGCCGACGGCTCGTAACAGCCGCTTGTCAGGATCCCGGCAACCTCAAGATCCGAAGGGGAGCCGGGACATGACGCACGCATCGCACCAGTCGCCCGCGGCACCGGGCACGAGCCGCCGCACCTTCCTGCACAACGTCGGAATCGCAGGTGGGGCCGGGGCCATGTTCGCCACCATGGGGGCGCTCGGGCTCGCCCCCACCGCACAGGCCGCAGGGCGCGAACCCGCCTACCGCGCTCCCAGCAAGAGCGACTTCCACCTCAAGGGCAGGGCAGCCGCCAAGGTGGTCGTCGTCGGCGGCGGCATCGCCGGTCTGGCCACCGCCTACGAACTGGGCAAGGCGGGCTACGACTGCACGGTCCTGGAGGCCAGGGGCCGCACGGGCGGCCGGAACTTCACCGTGCGCGGCGGCGATTCCACCACCGACATCCACGGCGTCGAGCAGACCGCCCACTTCTCCGACGGGCAGTACATGAACGCCGGGCCCGGCCGGATACCGCAGTGGATGGTCACCCTCGACTACTGCCGCGAGCTCGGCGTACCCATAGAGGTCTTCACCAACGTGAACGCCAACGCCTACATCTTCAACGAGAAGGCGGGCATGAAGGCGCCGGTGCGCTACCGCACCGCCAAGGCCGACGTATACGGCTATGTCGCGGAGCTGCTCTCCAAGGCCACCGACAAGGGCGCGCTCGACCGGCAGGTCACCGCCGAGGACCAGGAGCGGCTGCTGGAATTCCTCAAGGACTTCGGGGACATCGGCGACACGCTCGACTACACCGGCAGTCCCCGCCGGGGCTACCGTGTCGACCCGGCCGCCGCAGGCACGCCGGGGGAAGCGCTCGGCTCCGTCCCCTCCGCCTCCGAAGTCTTCGCGAGCGGTGTCGGACGCTACTTCGCCTTCGAGTTCGAGTACGACCAGGCCATGCTGATGTTCCAGCCCGTCGGCGGCATGGACCGCATACCCGCCGCCCTCACCCGGGCCATCGGCGAACGACGCATCCGGACCGGGGCCGCCGTTACGGACATCACCGACACGGCCCACGGCGTCACCGTCACGTACACCCGGTCCGGCCGGACCCGCCGCATCGAGGCGGACTACTGCGTCGCCGCCCTGCCGCCCAACATCCTGGCCAAGACCTCGCACAATCTGGGCCCGGCCGTCCAGACCGCTCTGGAGGCGTGCAAGCCCTCCTCGGCCGGGAAGATCGGGCTCGAATACCGCAGCCGCTGGTGGGAGAGCGACCACCGGATCTACGGCGGCATCACCGAGACCGACATGGACCTCGCCCACATCTGGTACCCGTCCTACGGCCACCAAGGCCGTCGCGGCACGATCATCGGCTACTACAACACCGGCTCCAACGCGGACGCGTACGCCGCACTCACCCCTGCCGAGCGGGAGGCCCGCGCGATCGCCCAGGGAGTGAAGATCCACGGCGAGAAGTACCGCACCGAACTCGCCACCTCGTTCTCGCACCACTGGCGTCAGACCCCGTACCTGGAGGCTTCCTGGCACTCCCTGGCGGGCGGTCCGGACGCCCCCGTCTTCGCGCCCCTCAACCGGGCCGCGGGGCACGTCTACTTCGCGGGGGACTACCTGAGCTACGCCGACGCCTGGCAGCACGGCGCGTTCACCTCGGCGCGCAAGGCCGTCATGGCACTGCACGAGCGGGTTCTTGGGTAGACACCGTACGAAGGGGGGCATGGACAGGGAATGACCATGCCCCCCTGAGCGTTCTTCTCCAGGAACACAAGGAGGAGCGGTAACCGTGCCTGATCCGCAGAGTTTGTACGAATGGGAGCCGAAGGGCCTGGCTGTGGTCGACATGGCGCTCGCCCAGGAGTCGGCCGGCCTGGTCATGCTCTACCACTTCGAGGGCTACATCGACGCGGGTGAGACCGGCGAGCAGATCGTTGACGGCCTGCTCGAATCGCTGCCGCACCAGGTCGTGGCCCGCTTCGACCACGACCGCCTGATCGACTACCGCGCCCGGCGTCCGCTGCTGACGTTCAAGCGCGACCGCTGGGCGGCGTACGAGACACCCGCCCTGGAGGTCCGTGTCGTCCAGGACGCCACGGGCGCGCCGTTCCTGCTGCTGTCCGGGCCCGAGCCCGACGTGGAGTGGGAGAGGTTCGCCGCGGCCGTCGAGGAGGTGGTCGAGCGCCTGGGCGTCCGCCTCGCGGTCAACTTCCACGGCATCCCGATGGGCGTCCCGCACACCCGCCCCGTGGGCATCACCCCGCACGGCAACCGCACCGACCTCACGCCCGGCCACCGCAGCCCCTTCGAGGAGGCGCAGGTCCCCGGCTCCGCCGAGGCGCTGGTCGAGTACCGGCTGATGGAGGCGGGCCACGACGTGCTCGGCGTCGCCGCCCATGTGCCGCACTACGTCGCCCGCTCCGCCTACCCGGACGCGGCGCTCACCGCGCTGGAGGCGATCACGGCCGCGACCGGCCTGGTCCTGCCGTCCGTCGCGCACGCCCTGCGCACCGAGGCGCACCGCACCCAGACGGAGATCGACCGCCAGATCGGCCAGGGCGACGAGGAGCTGGTCGCACTGGTCGAGGGCCTTGAGCACCAGTACGACGCGGTCGCGGGCGCGGAGACGCGGGGCAACCTGGTCGCCGAACCGGCGGACCTGCCGTCGGCGGACGAGATCGGCCTCGAATTCGAGAAGTTCCTCGCCGAGCGCGAGGGCGACATCTGACCGGCTCGTCCGTGCCCGCTGCCCGTCACCCCCGCCCGCGGGGGTGACGGGCAGCGGGCATTAGGCTGCCGGACATGCTGAAAGTGGGCCTGACCGGTGGCATCGGAGCCGGTAAGAGCGAAGTGTCCCGGCTGCTCGTCGGCCACGGCGCCGTCCTCATCGACTCGGACCGCATCGCCCGCGAGGTGGTCGAGCCCGGCACCCCCGGACTCGCCGCCGTGGTCGAGGAGTTCGGCCCCGGCATCCTGAGCCCGGACGGCACCCTGGACCGGCCCGCGCTCGGCGCGATCGTCTTCGCCGACCCGGACCGCCTCGCCGCGCTCAACGCGATCGTGCACCCCCTGGTCCGCGACCGCTCCGCCGAACTGGAGAAGGCCGCCGGACCGGACTCCGTGGTCGTCCACGACGTCCCGCTCCTCACCGAGAACGGCCTCGCACCCCTCTACGACCTGGTCGTCGTGGTCGACGCCGCGCCGGAGACCCAGCTCGACCGGCTCGTCCGGCTGCGCGGCATGACCGAGGAGGACGCCCGCGCCCGGATGGCCGCCCAGGCCACCCGCGAGCAGCGGCGCGCCGTCGCCGATGTGGTCATCGACAACGACGGACCGGTCGAGGAGCTGACGGCCCGGGTCCGCGAGGTCTGGGCGGAGCTGGCCCGCCGCGCGGCGCAGGCGGGCTGAGCCGGAACCGTACCGGAATACCCGCGGCCGCCCCCGTGTTCACCCCGGGACGGACCAGGGAAGGATGTCACCGTGCCCGAGAGGACCCCGGAAACCGACGTCATCGACTTCCGCGCGGCCGAGCAGCTGCTCGCCGCACGCGATCCCCGGGGCGCCGTGCGGCTCCTCGACTCGGTGATCGCCGCGCACCCGGAGAACACGGCCGCCCGGCTGCTGCGCGCCCGCGCCTTCTTCGCGGCGGCGCAGCTGCGCCCCGCCGAGCTGGAATTCGAGCTGGTGCTTGAGCGCGAACCGGACAACGCCTTCGCGCACTTCGCCCTCGCCCGCACCTTCGAACGCTCCGGCCACCCCGAGCGCGCCACCCGCCACTTCCGCCTGGCGGCGGCGCTCGACCCGAACCCGGAGTATCTGCGCGCGGCCCGCTTCGAGGACTAGGGCGTGCCCGGCGGCGGCCCCTTGCCGCCGTGCGGGCCGTGGTCGGGGTCGTACGGGGGGATGGAGCGGCCCGGCTGGTAGTGCGGGCCCTGGCGCAGCCGGTGCACGACCACGCACAGGTCCACCAGGACCAGCAGGAGCAGCACCCCGCAGACGGCGGCCCAGCCGGTGCGGCCGTTCACGGCGAAGGCCGTCACCCCGAAGACGGCCCAGGCCAGGCCCCATAGACTCAGCCAGAGCCGCATCCGCAGCGGACTGCGGGCGGTCGTCGGTTCATTGCCGGTACGCATGGCATCGCCTCCCTACCAGGATGGACCCACGGTCGGACAGGTGCGGCACGACGGTGCGGAAAGGGCGGGGGCCGACGGTGATCGGTACGACGACGGGGGCGGGGCTCACGGCCCGCCGGGCCAGGGTGCGCGGATGTCTGCTGGGCGGGGCGATCGGGGACGCCCTGGGCAATCCGGTCGAATTCCTGTCGCTCGCGGGCATCCGGCGCGCGCACGGCGAGCAGGGCGTACGCGGCCTGACACCGGACGACGAAGGGGTCGTCGGCCGGATCACGGACGACACCCAGATGACGCTGTTCACCGCCGAGGGGCTGATCCGGGCGCACTCGCGCGCCATGGCCAAGGGCATCGGCGGCGCCGAGACGGCCATCGTCAGGAACGCGTACCTGCGCTGGCTGGACACCCAGAACCATCCGAAGCCGCCCCACGCCCCGGCCGGGCACCCCGTCCGCAACGGATGGCTCCGGCAACAGCCCTGGCTGTACGCCCAGCGGGCCCCCGGCAACGCCTGCCTGACCGGCCTCGCGGCCGCCCATGTCCCGGACCCGACGGGCCCGGTCGGTGAGCCCGGGCCGGTCAACACCGGGTCCAAGGGCTGCGGCACGGTCATGCGGTCCGCGCCCTTCGGCCTGACCGGCGAGGACCCCGCCACCGGCTTCGCGCTCGCCGCCCGGTGCGCGCAGATCACCCACGGCCACCCCACCGGCGCTTACGCGGCCGGGGCGCTCGCGGCGATCGTCGGATATCTCCTGGAGGGCGACTCGCTGCCGGGCGCCGTGCTGCGGGCCATGGAACTGCTCGCCAGGCACCGGGGCCACGAGGAGACCACGGCGGCCCTGCGCGCGGCCGTCGACTTGGCCGCGCGGGGCGTGCCCAGCGCCGAGAAGGTGGAGTCCCTGGGCCAGGGCTGGGTGGCGGAGGAGGCGCTGGCCATCGCGGTGTACTGCGCACTCGTCCGGCCCGGCGCGGACCAGGTCGCCGAGGCCCTGCTGCTCTCGGTCAACCACTCCGGCGACAGCGACTCCACCGGCGCGGTCTGCGGCAACCTCCTCGGCGCCCACCACGGCGACACCCGCCTCCCTCCGCACTGGCTGGCGCGGACGGAGGGACGCGGGGTGATCGCCGAGGTGGCCGACGACCTGTGCCTGGAGTTCGAGCACGCCGTCGAGTGGCCGCAGGACCGCTACCCGGGCTGCTGAGTCCCGGGCACGGTCCGCGCGGTCAGTCGGTCAGCAGCTTCGCCCGCAGCGCCGCCACGGTCGCCGCGTCGAGCTTCAGCCCCTCCCGTACGTACGTGTCGAAGTCGCCGTAGATGTGGTCCACCTCGGCGTACGCGGCGCGCAGCCAGCTCAGCTCCACGGCCTTCGGGTCGCCGGTGTACGCGTTGCTGGCCAGGAAGTCCGCCTCGACCGTGGCCCGGGGGACACCGAGCAGGGTGAGCAGGACGGCCGTGCCCCAGCCGGTGCGGTCCTTGCCCGCGCTGCAGTGGAAGACCGTGGCGCCGGAGGTGTTCGTGGCGACGGCCGTGACGAGGTCGTGGAAGGCGTAGTCCGCGCCCACGAAGTTGACCATGAACGGGTAGCCGATGGACTGGCCGAGGTCGGACGAGCCGGAGAAGAGCCCGGCGGCGACGGCCTCCGCCAGGGTCATCAGGGCCGAGTCGTGGAAGCGGATGCCGTGGGCGAGCGAGACGACGTCCGCGACCTGGTAGCGCACCCCGGCGGGCAGCCGGTCCGGGGCGTCGTGGCGCTCCTGGGCGTTGCGCAGGTCGACGTCGAGCGTGAGTCCCTGGGAGCCCAGCCACTGCTGGTCGGCGTCGGTGAGGCCGCTCAGCTTGTTGGAGCGGTAGACCAGGCCCGGGCGCACCCAGCGCCCGTCCGTGGTGCGGTAGCCGCCGATGTCCCGGAAGTTACGGGCCGAGGCCAGGCCGGGCGACCGGTCGGCGACCACGAGCGGGCTGCCGCTGTCCGGGACCAGCCGGAAGTACCAGCGCCCCGCCGCCGGGAGCGTGCCCGGGGCGACGGTCAGCGAGCCGGTGCCGGGGGCCGAGCCGAGCGCGGTGCCGGTGGTGGCGTCGGGCGAGGTGACGGCGGTGACGGTCACCGATCCGGCGGGCGAGGCCCAGGACAGGGTGTGGCCGCCGTCGGCGGTGCGGGTGGCGGTGGCCGCCGTGAACGGGACGGCGGACTGCGCGACGGCGGCCGGAGCGGTCGAGCGCGGCGCGGCGAGGGCGGCCGGGGCCATGACCGTACCGGTGAGAAGGGCGGTGGCGAGGACGGCTCCGGCGATGCGGTGCGTACGCATGGTGCTCCTTGTCGTGACCCTGCGGGGCAGGGGAGGCGTCAGGAGATCGGGGTGGCGGTGCACGGGGTGGTGCCGCAGACATTGATGACCCGGCCGGTGGTCAGGAAGGTGGCCTTCTGCTGACGTGCGGCGGGCGAGTTGCGGGGATCTTCGTGCGGGTCGTGCCCGTACGCCGGTCCGGCGGGCGGGGTGTTGGTGACCGGGGGCGTGGGCGTACCGCTGTCCCAGACGGTCATCGCCGAGCCCCGGTACGGCAGTTGGCGCGTGCCGATGCGCCGGATGCCCCAGTACGGGACGGCGTCCGGGCTGCGGCCCGGGGCGAGCGCGGGGGTCAGCAGCCGGGCGCCGATGGTGCGTGCCTCCACGTCGGCCGCCGCGTTGGCGACCTGGTGGTCGCCGTACGCGATGTGCATCAGGACCTGGTGGCGGTCGGTGAGGTGGTTGGCGTACGCATTGGTCTCGCCCCGGTCCCAGACCATCTGGAAGAGCTGGAGGACCAGTTGCTGGTGCAGCTTGTCCGGGTAGGCGGCGTCCAGGACCTGCTGGAACGGGGCGAAGTCGGCGCTGCGGTTGAGGAGCAGGCCGTAGTTCATGCCGGTGACGCCGAGCACCCCGCGCCGGATGTCGGCGGAGGCGGCGACGAGCGCGCCGCCGAGGATGCCGCCCTGGCTGTTCCCGTCGTACGCGAGGCCGTGCCGGGTGTCCACGAGCGGACGTCCGTCGGCGGTGCGGAACGCCGGGTCGGTGGTCAGGCCCTCGGCGTGGATCAGGGCGCGGCCGAGGAAGAGGGCGTTGAGCATGCCCTGCTCGCTGCGCTCGGGGACGGCCGGGAAGCGGCTCGGGTCGGCGAGCGCGGCCAGCACGACGGGGACGTCGTCCTTGGCCATGCCGATCCAGTCCGTCGCGCAGAACGTGAAGTCGTGCTCGGCGGCCATGTCCTTGACGTTGCCCGCGCCGACCTCGTTGCGTGAGCCCAGCAGCCCGTGCCCGTACAGCGAGGGGTGCGACGGGCTGCGGAAGGCGGCGCGCGGGATCTCGCAGCGGAACGCGGCCGTCTGGGTGCTGCCGGGCAGCGCGCGCGGCGTGCCGTTCCGGTCGCGGTTCAGCACCGCGCCGGGCGGCCCGCCGGGTGCGTCCAGATAGCCCGGGACGGTGATCTCGCCGGTGACCTCGCGGGCGATCCGGGCGTCCTGCTCCGCGGTGAGATCGGTGACCCCGGTGACCTTGAAGGCGGGCGAGCGGTCGCCGAGCCCGCGGAACGCGTCGTCGCGGATGGTGAACAGGTCGCCGGTGAGGCTGCGCGTGGAGGCGACCGTGAAGTCCCAGGCGAGGTTGAGCCCTTGCGTGGGGACGCCCGCCCGGCGCAGCGCGGACAGCGCGGGCCGCAGCCGGTCCTGGCGGGCGCGCAGCGGATCGTGCGCGGGCAGTCGCTTCCCGGCGACGGCGGCGAAGGGGGCGGCGGCCGGGAGCGTACGGCCCGACGCGTCCTTGAGGTGGCGCAGCGCCACGGCGTAGTGGTGGCCGTCGAGGAAGTTGCGGGCCGGGTGGATCAGCAGGGCCCGGCGCGCGGGGTCGGTGGCGTTGCTGTCGGGCTCCGCCCAGTACGGCCACCGCTCACCGGTCGTGGTGTCCAGCAGGACGACCGGCGCGTCCCGGTCGAGGGACCGGCCGATGTCGGTGAGCGGGGCCGCGCCGGTCTCCGTCAGGTCGAGGCCCGGCACCTGGGCGATCAGCGTGGAGCCGGGCGAGAAGCCGTCCGACCGGTTCCAGGCGGCCGGGTCGACGGCCTGCCCGGTCGCGGGCCGGGGCAGCACCGAGGCGTCGAAGGCCACCCGGCGGCCCGTGTCGGTGCCGGGGTCGGGCCGGGTGTACCAGTCGTTGGGGAACGGCAGCAGGCACTCGGCGGGTGCCAGCGGGTCGCAGCCCCGCGCCGGGGGAGGGTCCGCCGGGGCCGCGTGGGCGGGCGGGGCGAGGAGCGCGGCGGCGCCGAGCGCCGCGGCGAGCAGGCCGGCGAGTGTCCGCTGCCGCACGGGTCAGCTCCCCTGGAGGTGGTCGCCGATGATGCGCGCGTAGGCGGCCTCACCACGCTGGTTCGGGTGCAGCGGGGCGGCCGAAGCGGTGGGCACGTACCCCTCGACCCATTTGTCGGACGGGGCCTGGCAGGCGTCGTGGCCCTTGCTCGGCGTGGCGACGTCGATGTACTCGGCGCCGTGCGCGGCGCTCTGCTCGGCGATCACCGCGTTCATCCGGTTCACGCTGCCCTGCAGGAAGTCCGCGTCGACCGGCAGCACGGGCTGCAACGGCCAGCAGCCGCCCGGCTTGATGTAGAGCCCGTACCCCGTCACGAGAACCCTGGCCTGCGGCGAGCGCTGGTGGATTCCGTCCAGTACGGCTCCGAGGCGCGGCGCGAACGCGTCGATCCGCTGCGCCACCTGGTCGACCCCGCCCTCGGTCAGCTTGTCCTTGCACGGCGTCGCGGTCGGGTCGAGCTGCATGCAGTCCTGCGCGATGCCGACGAGACCGGCGTCGTTGCCGCCGATGGTGAGGGTCACCAGGTCGGTGTCGGCGCGCAGTGCGTCGAACTGGGGCGCCGCCGAACCCATCGGCACGTCGAGCAGGGACAGCGACTGCTTCTCCGTCATGTGCTTGGACTGGGCTCCGCTGCACGTGACGTCACGCAGGGAGGCGCCGATGCTCGCCGCCAGCTCGTGCGCGTAGTTGTGGGTGGAGCGGCCGCAGGCCAGCGGCCCCGTGATGTCCGGGATGAGCGGCCCCGAGGCCATCGAGTCGCCGAGTGCGACGTACTGCACGGGGTCGTCGGCGCTCGCGGCCCAGGCGCCGGACGCGGTGGTGCCGACGGCCAGGGAGGCCAGGGCGGCGGCGGTGGCGGCTCCTCTGACCGTACGACAGAAAGTTTTGTTCCGGGACGCGTTCATGACGACCTCCGGTGCGCTATGAGTGGGGGGCATGGCGGGTGTCGCCGGTCATCATGCAGACTCGAAGGCCGTCGTTTAACTGGTGGGTAACGCAGACTTCGCCGGGGGCTTTTGTGACGCGTGACAATGAACGGGCCGCGGACCAGGAGCCGTTGGCCATCGCCGGACGCCCGGTGGCGGTACGGCTGCGGGCCCGCGTCCCCGCGCTGACCACCCGGGTGGTCGCCCGTCTTCTCAGTGACCTCCCGGTCTACGCGGAGCTGCCGCACGAGGAGATCGCGGGCGACATCGCGGACATCGTCCAGCACAACCTGAGGCTCTTCGCGGACGTCCTCGAACACCGCAGGGCGGCCACCGACGGCGAACTCGCCCAGCAGCGGGACTCGGCGGCCCAGCGCGCCGAGGAGGGCGTGCCGCTGGACGCCATCCTCACCGCCTACCAGGTGGGCGTCGCGATGTGCTGGGAGGAGACCGCGCAGGACGCCGGGCCCGGGGACCTGCCCGCCGTGCTGGAGATCATGGACCGCATCCTCGTCCTCCAGCAGCAGCTGACCTCCGCGGTGAGCGGCGCCTATCTGGAGGCCCGGCAGATACTGGACAGCCAGGAGCACGGTGGCCGGCACGCGCTGATGGCCGCGCTGCTGACCGGTGAGGACCTGGACGGCTTCACCCGCCGCACCGGTCTGCGCCCGGCCGCCCGCTATCTGACGATGACGCTCGCGCTGGCCCCGCACCCGGACGAGACGGGGACGGGGCTGCCACAGGTGCCCGGGGCTGCTTCCGCTTCCGGTTCCGGGGCGGGCGCGGGCGTGGCCGCGCGGCGGAAGATACGGCGCATCCGGACGGCCCTCGACCGGTTCGCCGGGACGCCCGCGCTGACCGCGCTGGACGCGTCCGGCGGCACCGTCCTGCTGCCCGTCGCGGAGCCGCCGCGGTGGGACGGGCCCGGAGGGCTGTGCGACCTGATCGCCGAGGCCACCCGGGCGGCGGGGGTCCCCATCACGGCCGCCGCCGAGACCGCCTCCCCGGACGGGGTGCCCGCGGCGGTGGCCCGCAACGCCGAGATCGTGGACCTGGTGGCCCGCACCGGCCGGGCCCCCGGCCTCTACCGGCTGTCCGACGTGCTCCTGGAGTACCAGCTGAGCCGCCCCAGCGAGGCGCTGCGCGGGCTAGCGGGCCTGCTGAGCCCGCTGGACGCCAAGCCGGAGCTGCTGCACACGCTGGAGACGTACCTCGGACACGGCCTCGACCGCCGGGCCGCGGCGGCGGCGCTGCACGTCCATCCCAACACCGTCGACTACCGCATCCGCCGCATCGACCGCCTCACCGGCCTCTCCCCGGCCCGCCCCGCCGACCTCCAGCACCTGAGCGCCGCCCTCGTCGCACGCCGCTCGGTCCAGGGGGCGGGAACGCCCGGCCCCGCACGGTCGTTCGGCGGGTATGAGCGGACAACTGGTGCGTGAGGGTTACTCAGGGACCGGGCCGGGCGCGATCACCCCGGACGGCTGCGCGGTCGAGCTGTACGCCCGACTGGCCGTGGGCGACGAACCGGACGTGATCGAGGCGGCCGTCCCGGCCGGCGCCCACATCCTGGAGCTGGGCTGCGGGGCGGGCCGGGTGACGCACCCGCTGGCCGGGCGCGGCTTCCGGATCACCGCCGTGGACGAGTCGCCGCAGATGCTGGAGCGGGTGCGCGGGGCGCGGACGGTGTGCTCCCCGATCGAGTCCCTGGACCTCGGCGACGAGACCTTCGACGCCGTCGTGCTCGCATCGTTCCTGGTGCACGCGGGCGACCCCCGGGTGCGCGACGGGCTGCTGCGGACCTGCCGCCGCTACGTGCGCGACGGGGGCGTGGTGCTCTTCCAGCGCGAGGGGGCGGACTACCACGACGGGCTCCCGCGCGAGCGCGTCCACCCCGCCGGATACACCGTGCGCATCGTCTCCTCGGAGCCGGTCGGCGGCGGGGTGCGCTCGGTGCGCGCGGAGTACGAGTTCGACGACGCCCGGTGGACGCAGACCTTCCGGTCCCGCCCGCTGACGGAGGAGGAGTTCGCGGGGCACCTCGAGAGGGCGGGCCTGAGGGTGGACCGCCGGCTCACGGACGACGGGGTCTGGGTGCGCGCGGTGCCCGTATAGCGGTCAGTGGATGGTGCTGAAGCTGCGCCAGGGGCGGGCGTTCGGCGCGTTGACGTCCGAGAAGGTGGTCGCGAGGTACGTGGTGCCCGGCCCTGTGCAGTCGGGCGTCCGGTACAGCACGATGTCGACCAGGGTCTCGTTGGCCACCTCTTTCGCGCCGGCCGGGGCGAGCCGGTGGCAGCCCTTGACCGAGGGGCTGTTCACCTCGATCACCGCGTCCCGCTCGGTGGTGTAGATGACCGGGCCGACCGCGGTCCGGCCGAGGCCCGAACAGCCTGCGACGGTGAGGGTCAGGAGCACGGCCTGGGCGGCGATGCCGAGCCGGCGGCGTCGGCGGTCGATCACGGGCATGAGCGGATCCTCGTCTGTCTCGTCACCACGCACACCGCGGGTGTACGTGCCGGTGCCGCTCACCCTGCCCGCTTCCCCCGGCCCCGGCACCCGGGGAGCGGCCGGGCGGGGGAGGGCGTACGCGCCCGGCTTACGCGCAGGGGTTCGACCCGGAGCGGAACCAGGCATACCGTGGTATTAGCGCACGAAGAGGTGCGAGGCCGAGAGCCGGGGTTGTCCGGCTGGCAGGGGGCCGTCATGGTCCAGGACCTCTTGATCGCGGTGGTCGCGGCAGCGGCGCTGGGCGCCCTGTATCTGGCGGCGGCCGCCAGGGTCGTCAGGCAGTACGAACGGGGCGTGGTCCTCAGGCTGGGCCGCCTCCGCGACGAGGTGCGCCCGCCGGGGTTCACGATGGTGCTGCCGGGCTTCGACCGGCTGCGCAAGGTCAACATGCAGATCGTGACCATGCCCGTGCCGGCGCAGGACGGGATCACCCGGGACAACGTCACGGTCCGGGTGGACGCCGTCATCTACTTCAAGGTGGTCGACCCGGCGAGCGCCGTCGTGGAGGTCGAGGACTACCGCTTCGCGGTCTCGCAGATGGCGCAGACGTCCCTGCGTTCCATCATCGGCAAGAGCGATCTGGACGACCTCCTCTCCAACCGGGAGAAGCTGAACCAGGGACTGGAGCTGATGATCGACAGCCCCGCGGTCGGCTGGGGCGTGCAGATCGACCGGGTCGAGATCAAGGACGTCTCGCTGCCGGAGACCATGAAACGCTCCATGGCCCGCCAGGCCGAGGCCGACCGTGAGCGGCGCGCCCGGGTCATCAACGCGGACGCGGAGCTCCAGGCGTCCAAGAAGCTGGCCGAGGCGGCCTCCGAGATGTCCGCCCAGCCGGCCGCGCTCCAGCTGCGACTGCTCCAGACCGTGGTGGCCGTGGCGGCCGAGAAGAACTCCACGCTGGTGCTGCCGTTCCCGGTGGAGCTGCTGCGGTTCCTGGAACGGGCCCAGCAGGGGGCGCCGGGGGCGCCCGAGGTCGCGCGGCCCCCGGACTCCGGTACGCCGGACCCGCGCCCGGCAGCCGCTTCCGAGGACGCCGGTGCGCCGGACCCGCGCCCGGCCGCCGCCTCCGGACCGTACGTCCGGCACTGACCGGGCGGCACGCAGACGCCGGCCGCCGCCGGCCCCGTACGAGCTGCGGGAACGGCGGGGGCCGGGCCTCGCCGGAGCCCGTTGTCAGAGCCCCCGCCTAGACTCGCGGAGCAGTGGGACCGGTACGGGTGATCCGTGCTGACCAGGGACGAAGGGCGCGAGGGGAGGGACCGATGAGCACCGCACCGCGGCCGGGGGACGCGGACGACGGCCGTCTGCTGCGCTGCGCCGCCGTCTTCCTGCCCGGCACGCCGCCGCGCCGGGGCCGCGTGGCCTTCTGGGACCCGCTCGACGCCCCGCTCCCCGCGACCGACGGCGCCCGGAGCGAGGAGATCACGGTCGTCCGGCCGCACGGCGCCGGGAGCGAGGTCCGCCCGCAGGCCGTGCCCGCGCTCCTGCTCACCGTCGCCGATGCCCTGCCCCTGCTCGCCCGCGCCCGCCACCTGCGCTCCGCCCACCCGGCCACCCGCGCCTGGGGCGCCGCCGCCCTGCACGCGCTGCACCTGGTGGCCGGCGGCCGCATGCTCCCCGGGCTGACCGCCGACGACCACGACGCCTGGCGGGCCGGCCCGCGCGACGCCGGGGACGTCGCCCACCTCCGCGCGGTGGCCGCCGCTTTGCCCTGGGAGGGGCACGCCGTCCCGCTGCCCGGCCCGCCCCCGCTCCGGCTCCCCGACCCCGAGGCGCTGACCGGCGCCTTCCTCGACGCCGTCGCCGACGCGCTGCCCCGGACGCCCGCCGCCGCCTTCGCCGCGGGCGCCCCCTTCGCGGCGGCCGAGCCCCAGCGTCTGCCCGGCGCCCGGGAATGGGCCGTCGAGGTCGCCTCGGGCCTGGACGCCGGGGTCCGGATCTCGCTCCGCCTGGACCTCTCCGCGTACGAACTCTTCGACACGAGCGGCCCCGACGCGGCGGCCGGCACCCCCGACCGGCATGCCGCGGCCGCCGTCACCCAGGTGCACAGCCTCGCCGACCCCACCTACGTGGTCGACGCCGCCGCCCTCTGGGCCGGCGAGGCGGGCGAGCCCTTCGGCCCCCGGGCCCGGATCGACACCGCGCTCGCCCTGCGGCGCGCCGCCCGCGTCTGGGCCCCGCTCGAACGGCTCCTTGACCAGCCGGTCCCCGATGTGCTGGCCCTCGGCGAGGACGAGCTGTACGAGCTGCTGGGCGACGCCGGCAGCCGCCTCGCCGCTGCCGGGGTGAGCGTCCACTGGCCCAGGGAGCTGGCCCGCACCCTCACCGCCGCGGCCGTGGTCAGGCCCGCGCCCGGGACGGCCACCGACGGCACCGCGTTCTTCGACGCCGAACAGCTCTTCGCGTTCGACTGGCAGCTCTCGCTCGGCGACGAGCGGCTGACCGAGGCCGAGATGGACGTGCTCGCCGAGGCCCACCGCCCCGTGGTGCGGCTGCGGGACCAGTGGGTCGTCGTGGACCCGGCGCTGGTCCGCAAGGCCCGCAAGCGGGAGCTGGGCCTGCTCGACCCGGTGGACGCCCTGGCCGTCGCCCTGACCGGCAGTGCCGAGGTGGACGGCGAGCAGGTCGAGGCGGTGCCCGCCGGAGCGCTCGCGGAGCTGCGCGCCCGCCTCCTCACCGACGACGCCCCGCTCGCCCCGCCGCCCGGACTCCACGCCACGCTCCGGGACTACCAGCTGCGCGGCCTGGCCTGGCTGGACCGGATGACCTCCCTCGGCCTCGGCGGCTGCCTCGCCGACGACATGGGCCTCGGCAAGACGATCACCCTGATCGCCCTCCACCTCCACCGCGCCCACCCCGCGCCCACCCTGGTCGTCTGCCCCGCCTCCCTGCTGGGCAACTGGCACCGCGAGATCAACCGCTTCGCCCCCGGCGTCCCCGTGCGCAGATTCCACGGCACCGGCCGCACCCTCGCCGGAGCGGACCGGGGCTTCGTCCTCACCACGTACGGCACCATGCGCTCCAGCGCCGCCGAGCTCGCCGCCCACGGCTGGGGCCTGGTCGTCGCCGACGAGGCGCAGCACGTCAAGAACCCCCACTCCTCCACCGCGAAGGCCCTGCGCACCATCCCGTCCCCGGCCCGTGTCGCCCTCACCGGCACCCCGGTCGAGAACAACCTCTCCGAGCTGTGGGCGCTGCTCGACTGGACCACGCCCGGACTGCTCGGCCCGCTCAAGGCGTTCCGGGCCCGCCACGCCCGGATCGTGGAGAACACCGGCACGGCAGCCGGCCTCGGCAACGACGAGGCGGTGGAGCGGCTGTCCCGGCTCGTCCGGCCGTTCCTGCTGCGCCGCAAGAAGTCCGACCCCGGAATCGCGCCCGAGCTGCCGCCCAAGACGGAGACCGACCACCCCGTCTTCCTCACCCGCGAGCAGGCCACGCTGTACGAGGCCACGGTGCGCGAGACCATGGCGTACATCGAGGCGTCCGAGGGCATCGCCCGGCGCGGCCTGATCATGAAGCTGCTGGCCTCGCTCAAGCAGATCTGCAACCACCCCGCGCAGTATCTGAAGGAGGACGCCGCCCGGCTCACCGGCCGCTCCGGGAAGCTCGCCCTCCTGGACGAACTGCTCGACACCATCCTCGCCGAGGACGGCTCCGTGCTCGTCTTCACGCAGTACGTCACGATGGCCCGGCTGCTGTCCGCCCACCTGACCGCCCGCGCGATCCCCTCCCAGCTCCTGCACGGCGGTACGCCGGTGGCCGAGCGGGAACGGATGGTGGACCGCTTCCAGTCCGGCGAGGTCCCGGTCTTCCTGCTCTCCCTCAAAGCGGCCGGCACCGGGCTCAACCTCACCCGGGCCGCCCATGTCATCCACTACGACCGCTGGTGGAACCCGGCGGTCGAGGAGCAGGCCACGGACCGGGCCTACCGCATCGGCCAGACCCAGCCCGTCCAGGTGCACCGGCTGATCGCCGAGGGCACGGTGGAGGACCGGATCGCCGAGATGCTGCTCGCCAAGCGGGCGCTGGCCGACGCCGTCCTCGGCAGCGGCGAGAGCGCGCTCACCGAGCTGAGCGACCGTGACCTGGCCGACCTCGTCTCCCTCCGGAGGCCGTCATGAGCCCCGCGCCCCGCCGCCCCGGCGCCCCCCGCCCCACCACCGGACCGCTCGCCGCCCGCCCCGGCGCCCGCTCCCGCCCCGGCCCCGACGATCTGCGGCGCACCTTCGAGGCCGTCCCGGCGCGCGCGTCCGGGGAGGGCGAGCCGTTCGCGGAGAGCTGGTGGGGCCGGGCCTGGGTGGCGGCGCTCGAATCCCTGTCGATGGACGCCCCCCGCCTCGCCCGGGGCCGGGACTACGCGGACGGCGGCCACGTCGCCGCGATCACCGTCACACCGGGGCACGTCGTCGCCTATGTGCACGGCAGCCGCCCCCGGCCGTACCGCGCGGAGCTCCGGCTGCGTACGTTCCCCGACCCCGGCTGGGACACCCTGCTCGACGCGGTCGCCGCCCGGCCCGGCCACCTCGCCGCGCTGCTCGCCAAGGAGATGCCGCACTCGCTGGCCGACACGGCGACCGACGCGGGCATGACCCTGCTGCCCGCCCCGGGCGACCTGGACCCCGCCTGCACCTGCCCCGACCGGGGCCGCCCCTGCAAGCACGTCGCGGCCCTCAGCTACCAACTGGCCCTCCTGCTCGACACCGACCCGTTCGTCCTGCTCCTGCTGCGCGGCCGGGGCGAGCGCGAGCTGCTGGAGGAGCTGGCCCGGCGCAACGCCGCGCACTCCGCCCGCGAGCGGCCCCCCGCCCCCGACACCCCGTCCGTCCCCGCCGAAGAGGCACTGGCCGACCGCTTCCTGCCTCCGCTGCCCGCGCCCTTCCCCGTCGACCCGCATCCGGGCCGCCCGCCGGCCTACCCCGTCCTCCCGGGCGCCCGGGACCCGCTCGCCCTGGACCAGCTCGCCACCGACGCGGCAGCCCGCGCCCACGCCCTGCTGACCACCGGCCACGACCCGCTCGCCGGGCTCACCACCTGGCAGGACGCCGTCCGTCTCGCCGCCGCCGGGCCCACCGCCGGGCTCACCGCGACGACCCGCGCCCTCTACCGGGAGCTGGCCGCCGCCACCGGCCGCAATACCACGGACCTGGCCCGCGCCGTGGCCGCCTGGCGGCAGGGCGGGGCTGAGGGGCTCGCGGTCCTGGAGACCCCGTGGGACCCGCCGGCCGGCCCGTTCGACCGAGCCCGCCCGGCCCTCGCCGCCGCCGGCTTCCCCCGCTTCCAGCCCTGGCGCAACCACCTCACGCACCCCGGCGGCGCACTCCAGCTCCGCTTCGGCCGCGACGGCCGCTGGTACGGCTACGAGTCGGACCCGGGTCAGGACGAGTGGTGGCCGCGCGCCGCGCCGGACCACGACCCGGTCGGCGCCCTTCTGGAGCTCACCGGCGGCTGAGGGGCCCGCCGCTCAACCGCCGCACCCGGCCGGCAGAACCGCGTCGACCACGGCAGCGGCGAATCCGGGCGGTACGGGCTCGTTCCGGAGCGCCGCCCGCACCCACACGGCTCCGGTGATCAGGTCGAGCAGCAGCTTGGGGTCGGCCCCCGGAGGCAGCTCCCCGCGTGCGGCGGCCCGTTCGAACACCGGCTGCTCGCGCGCGAACCGGTCCGCGAAGAAGTCCCGGGCCAGCGCGGCGAGGTCGTCGTCGGCCGGCCCCGTCCCCGAGGCCAGGGCCCGCACGACCGCCCGCGTCCGTACGCCGGTGACCAGGGCGGCCACCTGCTCGGTCAGGGCGATCAGGTCCCCGCGCAGCGAACCGGTGTCGGGGACCTCGATGTCCAGTACTCGGGCCCGGAGCAGCGCCGCCCGCAGCAGCGCCGCCTTCGACGGCCACCAGCGGTAGATCGTCGTCTTGTTGACGCCCGCCTCCTGGGCGACGGCCTCGATGGCGAGCCCCGCGTACCCGCGCTCGGCGAGCAGCCGCAGCGTGGCGTCGAAGATCGCCTCGGCGGCGCGGGGGCCCTTACCGGGGCGGGGGCGCGGGGCAGGGGTGGACATGGCGGCTCCGGAGAAAAGTGCAACGCAACGTTGCGTTGCATTATAGGCTGCGACCGATCACCGGAACGCGACACACAGGGGGATGCTCATGAAGGACGACCGGGACTCCGGGGTCTCCGCGGCCGTGACCTGGGGGTTGCTGGCCGCCTGGGCGGCCAACGACCTGGAGGAGATCGCCACCATGGCGGGCTGGCACCGGACCGCGCGGCCGCGGCTGAGGAAGCGCCTGCCGTGGGTGCCCGACCGGGTGTGGGACCGGGCGGCGCCCTCGCAGCGCGAGGTGAACGCGGCCATCGGCCTGATGGGCGTGCTCATCGCGGCGGCCGCCGCCGACGGGGCGCGCACGGGCGGCCGCAGCCCGTTCTTCCGTACCGTCCTGGCCGGATTCGGGCTCCACGGGGTGGTGCACCTGGCCCAGTCGGCGGCGTACGGCGGCTACACGCCGGGCGTGGCCACCTCGCCGACCGTCGTCATCCCGTATTCGCTCTGGGCGCTGCGCCGTCTGCGCGCGGCGGACATCCCGGTCGGCGGCGCCCGCGACGCGGCGCTCGGGCTGGCACTCCTCCCGGCCGCCGTGGCGGGCGCGCACGCGGCGGCCAGGGTGCTGACCCGAACCCGTACTTCCGGCGCCTGACACGCCCCGGCGGGCCCGGCCCCGTAGACCCGGCGCCTGATGCGCCCAGGCGGGCCCGGCCCGTACGCCCGGCGCGGGAGCGCCCCGCCCTCAGAAGTCCGCCGTCAGCCGCTCCTCCAGCCGGCCCACCGAGTCCTGGGCGTACTGCTTCTCGTACGCGTCGCGGATGCGCTCGATCTGGCGGCCGCGCAGCCGGGCCTCGGAGGCCGGGTAGAGCAGGGTCAGCTCGTAACTGCGCTCGCGCTCGATGACGCCGTGGGAGTCGCGCCACTGCCCCCGGCCGTCCTGGATGGTCAGCCCGTTGGGGAAGCGCGGGGTGACCTCCTCGTCGATGAACGCGAGGAACTGCCGGTCGGTCACCACCGGTCCGCCGTCCGGGCGTTCGGTGCCGAAGAGCAGCCGGGTCTCGATGTAGTCCTTCCCCCGCACGGCCCCCGCCACCGCGGGGCGGGGCTCCGGCGAGGCGCCCGAACCGAGGGTCGCGTACGCGACGGGGGTGCCCACCGCCAGGACGGCGAGCCCCGCCGTGGCGGCGACGAGTGCGGTCCGCCGGTGCGGGCGGCGACGGTCGTCGGGGGTGCCGGCCGGGTCGCTCGCGGCGGCCGTGCGGGACAGGAGAGGCATGGGGGAGCCCTTCGATCCGGAAACGGGTGAGGCGCAGACGCGCGGGCCTCACTGTCGCAAGCGGGCACCGGCCGAGGGCGGCGGAAGCCGGGCGTCACCGGGAAACCACTCGATCGGGCGGGCGTGCACCGGCGCACGGAAGGGCGCCGACCGCCCCGGAAAACCCTTGGCCCAGGCGTCGTTGGCGCTGCTAGCTTCCTGGACGTGGCGAAACTCAATCAGATCATCGCAGTGGAGAAGGGCGTCAAGTCCAAGGCACACCAGGACCTGACGGCGGCGCATCACGGCCTCCAGAAGGCCGGACTCCTGGCCGGGATCTCCCGGACCTACCAGCCGAAGGACGAGGAGGGCGAGCAGCTGCCGCCCGAGTCGACACCGGTGCAGGTCAGGGCCGAGGACGTGCTGCGGGAGACCGCGAAGACGCTCACCCGCCTCTTCGACGTGACCGCCACGAAGGACTGGGCGAACTGCGAGGCGCGCGCCGACGTGACCGTCGACGGCCGCGTCCTGGTGAGTGACGTACCGGTGTCCTACCTGCTCTTCCTGGAGAAGCAGCTCGTCGACGTCAACACCTTCGTCCGCAAGCTGCCGGTGCTCGACGCCTCCGAGGCGTGGGCCCAGGACCCGTCCACCGACGCCTGGAAGACCGAGCCGGTCCGCACCCTGCGCACCAAGAAGGTGCCCCGCAACCACGTGAAGGCGGAGGCCACCGAGAAGCACCCGGCGCAGGTCGAGGTGTACTACGAGGATGTGCCGATCGGCTACTGGACGACCGTGAAGTTCTCCGGGGCGCTGCCCGCGCGCCGGGTGAACGAACTGCTCGACCGGGTCGAGAAGCTCCAGCAGGCCGTCAAGTTCGCCCGCGAGGAGGCCAACGGCGTGGAGGTCACGGACCAGAGGGTGGGTGACGCCGTCTTCGGTTACCTCTTCGGGTGACCGACCATGGATTCCCCGACGGTGGTCGAAACCGTCGGGGTGCGCGAGGAGCGCAAAGCTGAAACTGAAGTTTGTCGTGACGAAGCGGCTCCGACGGAGACCGTGATCAATCTCAGACTCTCGCTCCAGGCTCAGCATGCGCCGCCTATCGCCGGATCGACCGGGCCCGTGCCCGTGTGCGTCGAGATGCCGGTTCGACTCCGGCCCGTGGAGCTCCGGTCCGCGGTCGTCTAAAGGCAGGACGCGACGACATAAAACTGATGCGGGACCTTAAACGTGCCGGTGTGCGACAGCAGGCGGCAATCACAGGGCTCGGGGGCCGGCTACGCCCCCGGGCCCGCTCCTCATTCGGCGGGCCCCGGGGCCTTCACTGCCGGTACCCCGCCAGGAACCGCCCGATCCGGCTGATCGCGGCGTCCAGGTCGTCCGCGTGCGGCAGGGTCAGGATGCGGAAATGGTCGGGGCGCGGGTAGTTGAAGCCGGTGCCCTGGACGACCTGGATCTTCTCGCGCAGCAGCAGGTCCAGGACGAACTTCTCGTCGTCCACGATCGGGTGAACCTTCGGGTCGATGCGCGGGAAGGCGTACAGCGCGCCCTTCGGCTTCACGCAGGACACGCCCGGGATCTCGTTCAGCTTCTGCCAGGCGCGGTCGCGCTGTTCGTACAGCCTGCCTCCGGGCACCACCAGGTCCCGGATCGACTGCCGGCCGCCGAGCGCGGCCTGGATGGCGTACTGGGCGGGGGCGTTGGGGCACAGTCGCATCGACGCCAGCATCGTCAGCCCTTCCAGATAGCTGCGGGCGTGCTGCTTCGGGCCCGAGACCACCATCCAGCCGGAGCGGAACCCGGCCACCCGGTACGTCTTCGAGAGCCCGCTGAAGGTGAGGCAGACCAGGTCC
Source organism: Streptomyces sp. NPDC052299 (assembly GCF_040679335.1). Taxonomy (NCBI): domain Bacteria; kingdom Bacillati; phylum Actinomycetota; class Actinomycetes; order Kitasatosporales; family Streptomycetaceae; genus Streptomyces; species Streptomyces sp. NPDC052299. Next base: position 58,232 of record NZ_JBFAUP010000025.1, read on the forward strand.
GGGGCGAGCGTCGCCACGCTGTGGTGCTCGGCGTCGTCGTACAGGATCTGGTCGTAGATCTCGTCGGCGAACACCATCAGGCCGTGCCTGCGGGCCAGGTCGAGGATGTCCTGAAGGATTTCGCGCGGATAGACGGCGCCGGTCGGGTTGTTGGGGTTGATGATCACGACGGCCCGGGTGCGGTCGGTGATCTTCGAGGCCATGTCCGCGACGTCCGGGTTCCAGTCGGACGCCTCGTCGCACGTGTAGTGCACGGCCTTTCCGCCGGCCAGCGTCGTGACCGCGGTCCACAGCGGGTAGTCCGGGGACGGGATCAGCACCTCGTCGCCGTCCTCCAGAAGCCCCTGGACGGCCATCGAGATGAGCTCGGAGACACCGTTGCCGAGGAAGACGTCGTCCACGCCGACCTCGGTCAGGCCCATCGCCTGGTAGCGCTGGACCACGGCGCGCCGGGCGGACAGGATGCCGCGCGAGTCCGTGTAGCCGTGGGCCTGCGGGAGCATCCGGATCATGTCCTGGACGATCTCCTCCGGCGCCTCGAAGCCGAAGAGGGCCGGGTTGCCCGTGTTGAGCCGGAGCACGCTGTGGCCCGCCTCCTCCAGGGCGTTGGCGTGCTCGATGACGGGGCCCCGGATCTCGTAACAGACCTCGTTGAGCTTGCTGGACTGGCGGAATTCCATGCGGTGCCTCCCCGACCCGATTGCGATACTTGGTTTTACCAAGTTCGGGCTTGGAAAGTCCAACAACATGTCTAGACTGCGTCGCATGCCACGTCAGCCACAGCCAGCGACCCGCCCGGCCCGCCGCCGGAGTTACGACCAGTTCTGCGCCGGCGCCCGCGCCCTGGACGCGGTCGGCGACCGGTGGACGTTGCTGATCGTCCGTGAACTGCTGGCCGGCCCCCGCCGCTACACCGACCTCCACGCCGACCTGCCCGGCGTCAGCACGGACGTCCTGGCCTCCCGGCTCAAGGACATGGAGCAGGGCGGCCTCGTCACCCGCCGCAGGCTTCCGCCCCCGGCCGCCGCCACGGTGTACGCGCTCACCGCGCGCGGGCACGGGCTGCTGCCGGTCCTCGCCGCGCTCGCCGAGTGGGGCGTCCCCGCGCTGGCCGAGCGGCGGCCCACGGACGCGGTCCGGGCCCACTGGTTCGCGCTCCCGCTGCTGAGCGCCCTGAAGGGGGCGGCCACGGGCGTGCTCGACGTCCATCTGGACGAGGGCGAGTTCCACATCCGCACGGGCGAGGTGCCCGCCGGTGAGCCGGTGTACGGGGACGGGCCCGCCGCGGACGCCGACGCGCGCGTCGTCCTCGACGCGGAGCTGTGCCTCGCGCTGGGACGCGGCGAGCCGACGTTCGCGGAGGCGGTCGGGGACGGCCGGATCGAGGTGTACGGGGACGGCGCGCTGGCCGAGGAGCTGCGCGGCGCCTGACGGCCGGTCGGGCCGGACGCGATGGCGTGATTCCGGCGGTCCTCTTCCGGGTAGCGTCCGGGCATTTGAGATGTCCGTGACACGCGAGACAGGAGAGACCCATGGGGAACGGCGTACGGCGGGTGCGGCAGAGTCGGCGGAGCAGGGCGTTCGTCGTCGCGGGGTGCGTGGCCGCGCTCGCGTTCGTGCCGACGGCGGCCGGGGCCACGCCCGGCAGCGGGGTGACCGCCACCGTCGTGGCCAAGGGCACCTCGGTGGGCGAGCTGAAGGTGACGGCGCCGAAGGGCCGGGCGGACGTCACCTTCCGCACCATCACCATCGAGCCGGGCGGCTCCACCGGCTGGCACACCCACAGCGGTCAGCTGATCGCCGTCGTGAAGTCCGGCACGCTCACCCGCACCCTGGACGACTGCTCGGTCGAGGTGTCCCCCGCGGGCACGTCGTTCATCGAACCGTCGGGGACGAACCACCGCCACATCGGACGCAACCTGGGCACCGAGCCGGTGGTCCTCTGGGTGACGTATCTGCTGCCCGAGGGCAGCGAACTCTCCGACGAAGCCGACGCGGTGGAGTGCGGGCCGGGGGAGTGACGCCTCGTGGGAGCGCTCGTCCGCCGGCCCGCCGCGGTCAGCGGGCGAGTGTCTCCCCGTACGCGCCGAGCCCGGCGATCACCAGCCCGTCGCGGAGGGTCAGCACCTCGTACACCCGGCCGCCGATCTGGTTGCGGTAGTCGATCACCAGCGTGTCGACGCTCGCCCGGACGTCCACCACCTCGAACTCCAGGTCCGGGATGAGTTCGAGCCCGCGGGCCCAGTACGCCCGCAGGGCGTCCTTGCCGCGCACGGTCCCGGAGGGATCGCCGGTGAACCGCGCGATCATGGGGGAGCTGAAGGTCACGTCCTCGTGATAGTGCGTCAGGATGCGTTCCAGATCGCGGGAGTTCCAGTCGTCCTGCCAGCGCGCTGCGAACTTACGGGCGAATTCAAGATCCATGGCCACGACCGTAGACCTCACGGCGGATTCCCGGCGGCGGTATTCCGGCATCCGGCCACCGGGCGGGACGCGCGATGATGGACGGGTGCGATTCGAAGCGATCACCCGGGAACGCCTGACGGACGCGCTCGCCGCGCACGCCGACGCGCTGGAACCGGCCGACGGCGGACCCTGGCTGAAGATCGCCGTCGACGGAGCCCCGGCCGCCCGCCCCGGCGATCTGGCGGAAGCGGTCGCCGGGGCGCTGCGGCTCCGGGGCCGCGCCGTGCTCCCCGTCTCCACCGCCGGATTCCTGCGGCCGGCGAGCCTGCGGTACGAGTACGGGAAGCGCGACCCGGACTCGTACTTCGGCAGCTGGTTCGACACGGGCGCCCTGTGGCGCGAGGTGTTCGGCCCCCTGGAACCGGGTGGCAGCGGGCGGGTGCTGCCCGACCTCTGGGACCCGGCGACGGACCGGGCCACCCGCAGCCCGTACCACCGGCTGCCGGAGGGCGGGGTGCTGATCCTGCACGGCCCGCTGCTGCTCGGGCACTGGTTCCCCTTCGACCTCGCCGTCCACCTGCGCCTTTCGGCGGGTGCGCTGCGGCGGCGCACGGCGGAGGACGAGCGGTGGACCCTGCCCGCCTTCGAGCGGTACGAGGACGAGGTGGCGCCCGCCGACGGCGCGGACGTGGTGGTGCGCGCGGACGATCCGGGGCACCCGGCGTGGACGGGGCTGCGGTGAGCCGCGGGTTCGAGTCCCGTCACTCGCCCGGCAACGGCGGCCGCCCGCCCACCGTCGCGACGGCCTCCGCCCCCGCCCGGCACCCCGCCGCCGCGGCCGCCGCGTCGCCCGCGCCCGCCAGCCGGGCCGCGAGGAAGCCGCCGGTGAACGCGTCGCCCGCCCCGGTCGAGTCCACGGCCCGTCCGACCGGCTCCGCCGGGACCCGGCCGGTCACCGTGCCCCCGGTGGCCAGCAGCGCCCCGCCCGCGCCGAGCGTCACGACGACCCGGCGGTCGGGCATGCTCAACTTGGCGGCCGCGTCCGCCGGTTCTGGCAGTCCGGTGAGCAGCCGGGCCTCGTCCGCGTTGGGCAGCAGCAGGCCGGCCCGCTCGGTCAGGGCGAGGAACCGGTCGACGCCGAGAGCGGACAGGAAGCCCGCCGACGCGGGGTCCACGCTCACCGGAACGTTTCGCCGTACGGCCTCCCGCAGGGCCAGCAGGGCCGTCGCCCGGCTGGTGTCGGCGAACAGCAGATAGCCCGACAGGTGGAGGTGGGCGACCCCGTCGAGCAGCGCGGGCGACCAGTCCTCGGGGGAGAGCCGCAGCACCGCGCCGCTGTCGGTGAGGAAGGTGCGCTCGGCGGCGGCGTCCACCAGGGCCACCACGGTCGCGGTCGGCGCCTCCTCGTCCACCGCGAGCAGCCCGCGCACCCCCGCCCGCCGCAGCAGCCCGCGGTGCCAGTCCGCCGAGTCGGCGCCCACCCGGGCGAGCAGCCGCACGTCCCGGCAGCCCGCGCGTGCCGCCCAGCAGGCCACGTTGGCCCCCGCGCCGCCCGCCCGGGTCCGGATCACGGCGGCCGTGTCCGTGCCGTGGGCCAGCGCCGTGCCGTGCCGGGCCACCACATCGGTGACCACGTCCCCGACGACGAGGAGGCCGCCGCTCACCGCGCCGTCCAGGCGGTGGCGATGCGGGCGGCGAGCGCCACATTGCCCCGGACCGCCGCGAGATTGGCCTCCAGCGAGGCGCCCCCGGTGTGCCGCACCAGCTGGTCCAGCAGGAACGGCGTGACCGCCTGCCCCGTGACCCCCTGCTCCCGGCAGGCCGCCAGCGCCTCGGCGAGCACCCGGTCGTGCAGCCCGGGGTCCAGCTGCTCGTCCTCCGGTACGGGGTTGGCCACGATCAGCGCGGCCTCCGGGCCGCCCAGCGCGTCCTGGGCGCGCATCACCTCGGCGACCTCCTCGGGCGAGGTCACCGTCCAGTCGACCGGCTCGCCCGAACTGCTCAGATAGAACCCGGGGAACGTGGCCGTGCCGTAGCCGAGGACCCCGACGCCCAGCGTCTCCAGCCGCTGCAGCGTGGCCGGGACGTCCAGGATCGACTTCACGCCCGCGCAGACCACCGTGATCCCCGTCCGGGCCAGCAGCCGCAGGTCCGCCGACTCGTCCTGCGTCCGGGTCCAGCCCCGGTGCACCCCGCCGAGCCCGCCGGTCGCGAAGACCCGCAGCCCGGCCCGGGCCGCCAGGAAGGCGGTCGCCGACACGGTCGTCGCCCCGCTCGCTCCGGCCGCCAGCGCCGGGGCGAGGTCGCGGTGGCCCAGCTTGCGCATTCCCGGGTCCTCGGCCACCCGTTCCAGCTCGGCCTTGTCCAGGCCGATCCTGGCCCGCCCGTCCAGCACCGCCACGGTCGCGGGCACGGCCCCGGCGGACCGGACGAGCCCTTCCAGCTCCCCGGCGACCCGCAGATTGCGGGGCCGGGGCAGACCGTGCGCGATGATCGTCGACTCCAGGGCGACGACCGGCCGGTGCGCGGCGAGGGCGGCCCGCACCTCGGCGGAGAGGACCGGCGCGTGAGGGGTGGTGCCGAGGGGCGCGTTGAGTGACATGTCCACATCCCTGTCGCGGGCGGGCGGGACTCAAACGTTGCCGGGACCGCCCGGGCCCGGCCGGTGGCACGAAACCGCCCGTCGGTGGCCGCGCACGAGGGAGCTAGGGTCGCCCCATGTCCTCTGCGACCGGCCAACCAGCCTCCTCCGTACGTGACTTCTACGACGACCTCGCCTCCGACTACGACCTCATGTACGCCGACTGGCAGGCGAGCACCGAGCGCCAGGCCGCCGCGCTGTCGGCCCTGATCACCACCGCGCTCGGCGAGGGCGCCCCGTACGACGTGCTGGACTGCGCCTGCGGCATCGGCACCCAGGCGCTCGGGCTCGCCGCGCTCGGACACCGGGTCACCGGAAGCGACCTGAGCCCCGCCGCCGCGGCCCGCGCCGCGAAGGAGGCGGCCGCGCGCGGCCTGGACCTGCGCACCACGGCCGCCGACATGACGCGGCTGCCCTTCGGTGACCGCTCCTTCGACGTCGTCGTGTGCGCCGACAACTCGCTGCCGCACCTGCTCACCCCGGAAGCGGTGGAGGCGGCGCTCGGCGAGATGCGCAGGGTGCTCCGCCCCGGCGGCGTACTCCTGCTCTCCACCCGGCCCTACGACCAGCTGCGCCGCGAGCGGCCCGCGTCCACACCGCCGCAGGTCAGGGAGGAGGCCGGCGGCCGGGTCGTCACCTTCCAGCTGTGGCACTGGCGTCCGGACGGCGAGCGCTACGACCTGGAGCACTTCCAGCTGCATCCCGCGGCGGGCGGGAACGAGGGCTGGGACGTGCGCACGCGCCGGACCTCGTACTGGGCGCTCGGGCAGGACCAGCTCACCGGATTCGCCCGGCAGGCCGACCTGACGGAACCCGCCTGGCACGAGCCGGAGGCCACGGGCTTCTTCCAGCCGGTCCTGGTCTCGCGCCGGCCGGGCGCGGACCCGAACCCCGCCTGACCGCACCGCTCAGAACAGCGGCTCCGGCAGCACCCCTTCCAGCGCCAGCAGCCGCCGCTTGGTCTCCAGACCGCCGCCGAAGCCGCCTATTCCGCCGTCGCTCTCCACCACCCGGTGGCACGGCACCACCACGGGAAGAGGATTGGACCCCATCGCCGCGCCCACCGCCTGGGCCGCGCCCGGCTGCCCGACCCGCTCGGCCAGCTCCCCGTAACCGGCGACCGCCCCGTACGGCACGCCCCGCGCCAGCTCCTGCAGCACCTGGCGGTTGAAGCCGGCGGTCAGCGACCAGTCCAGGCCGAGCGAGAACTCCCGCAGCGTCCCCGCGAAGTACGCCGCGAACTGGCGCACCGGCTCGGCCAGCCGGGCCGAGCCGGGGGCCTCCACCGGCTCCGCGCCGAGCCGGGCGCGCAGCCGGTCCAGCGCCCTGTCCCGTATCTCCGGGCGGGCGTGGAAGACGACGCTCACCAGCCCCGACTCCGTCGCGGCCAGCATCAGCGGGCCGATGTCGCTCTCGACCACGGCCCACTCGACGACCCCGTTGCTGTCCATGCCACCACCGTACGGCGGCCCACCGACAACGGGGCCCGGTGTCCTCAGCCCCGCGTGGCCGCGCGCACCACGTCGGGGGTGTTCGTGATGATCCCGTCCACCCCCATGCCCTCGACCCGGCGCGCGGCCGCCGCGTCGTTCACCGTCCAGGGGTTGACCTGGAGCGTCTTGCCGTGCGGACCCTTCAGGGCGTGCACCGCCGTCACGTACCCGTCCGACAGGCCCGTGTACGAGGGATTGACCTGGTCGACGAACTTCGCGTACGCGGGCAGCTCCGAGACGGCCGGGGCGCCGAGGAAGCCGGTGACCACGTCCGGGCGCAGCGAGTGCACCGTACGCACGCTGTCGGCGCCGAAGCTCTGGATCACCAGGCGGCGCCGGACGTGGCTCCGGTCCAGCCAGCCCTCCTCGTCCAGCACCCGGAGGGTCGCCCGCTCGATCCCCGGGTAGCTCTCCGGACTCTTGATCTCCAGCAGGAGGTTCTGGCCGTTGCGGCCGAGCCGCTTCAGATACTGGCGCAGGGTCGGCACCCGGGTCCCGGCGTACGCGGGCCCGAACCAGCCGCCCGCGTCCAGCCGGGAGATCTCGGCGGCCGTGAAGTCCTTGACCGCCCAGGGCGCACGGTCCGGGAACACCTCCTCGGCGTTCGTCGTCCGCCTGAGGTCGGTGTCGTGGATGACGACCGCCACCCCGTCCCTGGTGAGCTGGACGTCGTTCTCCACCCAGTCGAAGCCCAGCGCGTCGGCCTTGTCCACGGCCGTGAGCGTGTTCTCGGGGGCGTACGCCGAGGCACCCCGGTGGGCGTAGACGCGCGGGTGCTCCTCCGCGGCGGCGGAGGCCCGGCGGACCGGAGCGACCTCCTGGACCGGGTGCCGGGTCAGCGGGGTGTCCGCGACCGGGGTGCCCGGATTCGGCATCAGCAACGTGCCGGCGCCCATGACGGCAGCGGCGGCGACGGAGGCGGTAGCGGTGCCTGCGTACACGTGGACTCCTTGCGTCAGAGTTGCGGACGGCCCGAGCGTCCCAGCCGCCCCCGAACGCGGGACAGGCGAAGGATGGCCACCGTGTGAACGCACTTCGGGGACCTCGTCACCCGCCGTCCGCCCGGTCGATAAGATGCGGCACTTCTGTTGTGTCTGCCGGGCCTTGCGCCCGGACGACAGGCCCTGGGATCGTCCTGACCCGGGCTTGCTGCTGCGAGGGGCGTACAAGGATGCAGGGCACAATCGACGGTTTCAGCTACGGGGCGGTGACCCCCGCGGCGGCGTTCCTGATGGCGTGCCTCGGTGCGGCGCTGGGCCTGCGCTGCACCACGCGGTCACTGCGTACCGAGCGTTCCTTCAGGGCCGGCTGGCTGGCTCTCGGGGCGACCTCCATAGGTTCGGGCATCTGGACCATGCACTTCATCGCGATGGCGGGCTTCGCCGTCGAAGAGGTGCCGATCGGCTACGACAGGCCGGTCACCTTCGCCAGCCTCGCCGTCGCGATCGTCATGGTCGGCATCGGGATCTTCCTGGTCGGGTACCGGGGCGCCACCCGCATGGCCCTGGTGACGGGAGGCACGATCACCGGACTCGGCGTGGCCTCCATGCATTACCTCGGCATGGCGGGAATGCGCCTTGATGGGCAGTTCGAGTACGACACGGTGACCGTCGCCCTCTCCGTGGTCGTCGCCGTCGTCGCCTCGACCGCCGCGCTGTGGGCCGCCGTCTCCATCCACGGCTTCCTGCCCAGCCTCGGCGCGAGCGTCGTGATGGGCGTCGCCGTGAGCGGCATGCACTACACCGGCATGGCCGCGCTCCGGGTCCATCTGCACCCCTCCGCCTCGACCGCCGCCCACGCCCCCGGGGACAGCGCGGGCGCGCTGCTGGTGCCCATGCTGCTCGGCCCCGCCTGCTTCCTGGTGCTGGCCGCCGTCGTGGTCATGTTCGACCCGCTGGTGGTCATGGGCACGCCCGACTGGGACGACCCGCGCGCCGCGCGGATGCCCGGCGTCCCGGGCCGGCGCCAGGTCCCGCGCTTCGGCACGTACGCCGACCCGGCCTCCTTCCACTCCCGCCCGCGCGACGCCGTGGAGCCCGCGGACTGGTGAACCGGGCCCGTTGTCAGTGGCGGGTCGTACGGTGGTTGCATGCGGCCAGTCTCGAAGATCGAACGTACGGTGGCGCCTTTCGAGGTCGTCAGCCCCTACCAGCCCAGCGGCGACCAGCCCGCGGCCATCGCCGAGCTGGAGAAGCGCGTCCGCGCAGGTGAGAAGGACGTCGTGCTCCTCGGCGCGACCGGCACCGGCAAATCCGCGACCACCGCGTGGATGATCGAGAAGCTCCAGCGCCCCACGCTCGTCATGGCGCCGAACAAGACGCTCGCGGCCCAGCTGGCCAACGAGTTCCGCGAGCTCCTGCCCAACAACGCCGTCGAGTACTTCGTCTCGTACTACGACTACTACCAGCCCGAGGCGTACGTCCCGCAGTCGGACACCTACATCGAGAAGGACTCCTCGATCAACGAGGAGGTCGAGCGGCTGCGCCACTCCGCGACCAACTCGCTGCTCACCCGCCGCGACGTCGTCGTGGTCGCCTCCGTCTCCTGCATCTACGGCCTCGGTACGCCGCAGGAGTACGTGGACCGCATGGTCCAGCTCAAGGTGGGCGAGGAGATCGACCGCGACGCGCTGCTGCGCCGCTTCGTGGAGATCCAGTACACGCGCAACGACCTGGCCTTCACCCGGGGCACCTTCCGGGTGCGCGGCGACACCATCGAGATCTTCCCGGTCTACGAGGAGCTCGCCGTCCGCATCGAGATGTTCGGCGACGAGATCGAGGCCCTGTCCACGCTGCACCCGCTGACCGGCGAGGTCATCAGCGAGGACCGGTCCCTCCACGTCTTCCCCGCCAGCCACTACGTGGCGGGCCCCGAGCGCATGGAGAAGGCGGTCAGCGGCATCGAGCGGGAGCTGGAGGAGCGCCTGGCCGAGCTGGAGAAGCAGGGCAAGATGCTGGAGGCCCAGCGGCTCCGCATGCGCACGACGTACGACATCGAGATGCTCCGCCAGATCGGCACCTGCTCCGGCGTCGAGAACTACTCCATGCACTTCGACGGCCGTTCCCCCGGCACGGCCCCCAACACCCTCCTCGACTACTTCCCGGAGGACTTCCTCCTGGTGCTGGACGAGTCGCACGTCACGGTCCCGCAGATCGGCGCCATGTACGAGGGCGACGCCTCCCGCAAGCGGACCCTGGTCGACCACGGCTTCCGGCTGCCGTCCGCCCTGGACAACCGCCCGCTGAAGTGGGAGGAGTTCCTCCAGCGGATCAACCAGACGGTCTACCTCTCCGCCACCCCGGGCAACTACGAGATGTCCCGGAGCGACGGCTTCGTGGAGCAGATCATCCGCCCGACCGGCCTGGTCGACCCGGAGGTCGTCGTCAAGCCCACCGAGGGCCAGATCGACGACCTGGTGCACGAGATCCGGGCCCGCGCCGAACGCGACGAACGCGTCCTGGTCACCACGCTCACCAAGAAGATGGCGGAGGACCTGACCGACTACTTCCTGGAGCTCGGCATCCAGGTCCGCTACCTCCACAGCGACGTCGACACGCTGCGCCGCATCGAGCTGCTGCGCGAGCTGCGCTCCGGCGAGTACGACGTCCTGGTCGGGATCAACCTCCTGCGCGAGGGCCTGGACCTGCCCGAGGTGTCGCTCGTGGCCATCCTCGACGCCGACAAGCAGGGCTTCCTGCGCTCGGGCACCTCGCTGATCCAGACCATCGGCCGCGCCGCGCGCAACGTCTCGGGCCAGGTCCACATGTACGCGGACAAGGTCACCCCGGCCATGGCGCAGGCCATCGACGAGACCAACCGCCGCCGCGAGAAGCAGATCGCGTACAACACCGAACGCGGCATCGACCCGCAGCCGCTGCGCAAGAAGATCAACGACATCGTCGCCACCATCGCGCGCGAGGAGGTCGACACCGAGCAACTGCTCGGTACCGGCTACCGCCAGGCGAAGGAGGGCAAGGCACCGGTGCCCGCCCTCGGCAAGCACGCCGTCCCGGGCGACGGCAAGGCGGCGACGGCGGGGAAGTCGGCGAAGGCGGGCAAGGCCGGGAAGGCCGGCCGGGACGCGGCGGCGGTCACCGACCGCCCGGCGACCGAACTGGCCGGGATCATCGAGGAGATGACGGACCGGATGCGCGCCGCCGCCGCCGACCTCCAGTTCGAGGTCGCCGCCCGGCTGCGCGACGAGGTGGGCGAGCTGAAGAAGGAGCTGCGCCAGATGCGCGAGGCCGGTCTGGCCTGACCGGCCGGGCGGCCGGGGCCGCATGTTGCAGGACCGACACAAAACGGCCCAGGCCCTCCGCGCGGCTGACACCACTGCGTAGGGTGCTGGGAAACCGCACAAGGACGGTTGCGGGGAATGCGGAGAGGGGACAGCGCGTGACGGTCAATATGACCAAGGGCCAGGCCATCAGCCTGCAGAAGAGCGACGGGGGGACCCTGACCGCGGTACGGATGGGGCTCGGCTGGCAGGCGGCGCCGCGCCGCGGTCTGTTCGGCTCGCGCACCCGGGAGATCGACCTGGACGCCTCGGCGGTCCTGTTCGCCGACAAGCAGCCGGTGGACGTCGTGTTCTTCCGGCACCTCACCAGCGACGACGGCTCGGTGCGGCACACCGGGGACAACCTCGTAGGCGGCGCCGGCTCCGGCGGCGACGACGAGGCGATCCTCGTGGACCTCCAGCGGGTGCCGGTCCACATCGACCAGATCGTCTTCACGGTGAACTCCTTCACCGGCCAGACGTTCCAGGAGGTGCAGAACGCGTTCTGCCGCATCGTGGACGAGACCAACGGCCAGGAGCTCGCCCGCTACACGCTGGACGGCGGCGGGCAGTACACCGCGCAGATCATGGCGAAGGTGCACCGCGCGGGCAACGCCTGGAAGATGACCGCCATCGGCACCCCGGCCAACGGCCGCACCTTCCAGGACCTCATGCCGGCGATCCTGCCGCACCTGTAGGACGGCACACCGGACCACGAGGTCCGCATCGCGGTACGCGCAGCTCCCGGCGGCATCGGCCACCGGGAGCTGCCCGCATACTTCACCAACACCAGCGGTAACACGTCGAGGGGACAGGGCAATGACGGCCGAGCTGGTCCGGGGGCAGAACCACACCTTGCCCCAGACCCGTCTGGAGATCCGGATATCGGCCGGGGCGCCCGTCGTGGCCGGTGCCACGCTCGGCGACGAGCAGGGCAGAGTGGCCGGCGTCGAGTGGATCGCCCACCCCGGATCGCCGCAGCTGCACGGCCTCGAGGTCTCCCGGCAGGCCGCCTCCGAGCACCGCCTCGCCGTCGATCTCGACGCCCTGCCCGACGGGGTCCACCGGGTCACGGTGCTGCTGGCCCTGCCGCTCGGCGCGGGCGGACCGACCCGGTTCGGCGCCGTCGCCTCGCCCTTCGTCGCGGTCACCGGCCTCGACGGCGCCGAGATCGCCACGTTCACGCTGACCGGCCTCGACAGCGAGTCCGCGGTCGCCGCCCTGGAGCTGTACCGCCGCCAGGGCGCCTGGAAGGTCCGCGCGGTCGGCCAGGGATACGCGGGCGGCCTCGCGGCCATGCTCGCCGACCAGGGCGTGGACCGGGCCGCCGAGCTGGCCGGGACCATCCAGGAGGCGGTCGCCCGCGGCCTCGCCCGCTCGGTCGCCCCGCCGCCACCCCGCACCCCGGAGGGCGACCGGGTCAGGCACGCGCCCACCCCGGCCCCGGCTCCCGGCAACGGACAGCCACCGGTCCCGCCGCCCCCGCCGGCCGCCTCCCCGCAGCCCGAGCCGCTGGCGGAGCCCGCAGCCCCGGGCGCCCCGGTCAACTACGCGCACCCGCGCCGGCAGCCCACCGCGCCCCCGCCGCCGCCCCCGGCCGCGCCGCCCGCCCAGCCGGGACAGCCCGCCCAGCCCGTCGCCGGGGACGCCACCGGCTGGTCCATGGACGAGCGCCTGTACAACCAGGTGTGGGGCATGTTCGAGGACCTGGCCCGCGCCGTCGCCGCCTACCGCAGCGCCGTCGACTTCGCCGAGTCCCGGATGGACCAGGAGCTGGAGCGCACCCTGTCCGACCCGCGCAGCCGCATCGGGGGCGCGGGCGACCGGGCCCGCGAGGAGGCCCGCGCCAAGCGCGACGAGCTGACCGCCCGCGCCCGCGAGTCCCTGGACCGCGACCTCGCCCAGCTCGACGCCGAGTCGGCCGTCGTGGAGCCCGCGCTCCCCGCCCCGTACGCGGGCTGGGACAACCCCGTCTGGCACGGGTACCAGGTGCCGATGGAGATCCCGATGGCGTTGCGCATCGGCGATCTCCACCTCCCGGAACGCGCCGACCTGCGCATCCCGCTCCTCGTCCGGCTGCCGTTGGAGCGGGGCATGTGGATCGACAGCGGGCGCACCGCCTCCGAGGCCGCCGCGCTGACGGGCACGGACCAGCTGCGCAGGCTGGCGATGGAGGCCGCCGTGCTGCACGCGGCCCGGCTGCTGGCGGTCTACCCGCCGAACGAGTTCACGGTCCATGTCATCGACCCGGCCGGATCGGCCGCCGGGGCGCTCGCCCCGCTGGTCCGCTCCGGAGTGCTGCCCTCGCCGCCCGCTGCCGGAGCGCAGGGCGTCTCCTCGGTCCTCGCCCACCTCACCCGGCGGGTGGACCTGGTGCAGATGGCGATCCGGGCCGGTGCGGCCGACTCGCTGCCCCCGGACCTGGACCCGGCCGAGCAGCTGCTGATCGTCAACGACTTCCCGCACGGCTTCGACGACCGGGCGGTGACCCAGCTGCGCTACCTCGCCGACGAGGGGCCGTCCGTGGGCGTCCACCTGATGATGGTCGCGGACCGGGAGGAGGCGTCCGAGTACGGCCCCGTCCTGGACCCGCTGTGGCGCTCGCTGCTGCGGGTCACCCCGGTCGCGGACGACCATCTGGCCGACCCCTGGGTCGGTCACGCGTGGACGTACGAGCCGCCCAGGACGCCGCCGGGGAGCACGGTGCTGGACCAGGTGCTGGAGCGGGTGGCCCACGCCCGCCGCACCGGTGGCCGCTGAGCCGCCGGGTCCCGTCACGCCCTTAGTAAATAGCCCCTGACCTGCACTTTTGGAGATCCTATAGGTTTCTCTTTACCTTTCTTTGGTATTTCCTGTACCGTTCATGGAGCGGAGGGGAGTACTCCCATACGCGGCGTTCCCGTCAGTACGGACTGTGACCGGTCCCGGGGCGCCGGCCTCGGCGCGCAGCCCGCGCGCCCGGGTGGAAGAGACCTCCGGCAGCGACGACGCTGATCAGTAGCCCGTAGCGAACTGCCGGAGGCGCAGTGGACGTTTCATGGACCCTCTGGGCGCTGACCATCTTTGGTCTGTGCGCCCTCATCGCCGTCGACTTCTTCATCGGGCGCAAGCCCCATGACGTCTCGACCAAGGAAGCAGGGATCTGGACGATCGTCTGGATCGTGCTGGCCGCCCTCTTCGGCCTCGGGCTGCTCGTCTTCGGCGAGACCCAGGCATCGGGCGAGTTCTTCGCCGGTTACATCACCGAGAAGTCGCTCAGCGTCGACAACCTCTTCGTCTTCGTGCTGATCATGGCGAAGTTCTCGGTGCCCTCCCACCTCCAGCAGCGGGTGCTGCTGATCGGCGTGCTGATCGCCCTGGTGCTGCGGGCGGCCTTCATCGCCGCCGGAGCCGCGGTCATCGCCAACTTCTCGTGGATCTTCTACATCTTCGGCGCGTTCCTGATCTACACCGCCTGGAAGCTCATCCAGGAGGCGCGGGCCGACGACGAGGACGAGGAGTTCGAGGAGAACCGGCTCCTGAAGAGCATCGAGCGCCGCTTCGGCGTCGCCGACCGGTACCACGGCACCAAGCTCTTCATCCGCAACAACGGCAAGCGCGTCATGACCCCGCTGATGGTCGTCATGCTCGCCATCGGCACCACCGACGTGCTGTTCGCTCTGGACTCCATCCCCGCGATCTTCGGCCTCACCCAGGACCCGTACATCGTCTTCACCGCCAACGCCTTCGCCCTGATGGGCCTGCGCCAGCTGTACTTCCTGATCGGCGGTCTGCTGGAGAAGCTGGTCCACCTCAGCTACGGGCTGTCGGTGATCCTGGGCTTCATCGGCGTCAAGCTGGTGCTGCACGCACTGCACGAGTCCGGGGTGCACGTCCCCGAGATCTCCATCCCGGTCTCGCTCGGCGTGATCTGCGGGGTGCTGATCATCACCACGATCACCAGCCTCATGGCCAACAGGAAGAAGGCCGAGGCCGAGGCCCGCGAGGCGAAGACCGGGGACCGCGTCTAGCGGCGGCGGTGCGGGGACGGACGGCCCCGCCTCACCAGCCCCGGGCGCGCCACTCGGGCAGGTGGGGCCGTTCGTCCCCCAGCGTGGTGTCGCGCCCGTGGCCCGGGTAGACCCAGGTCTCGTCCGGCAGCGGCGCGAAGAGCTTGGTCTCCACGTCGTGCAGCAGGCTCGCGAACGCCTCGGGGTCCTTCCGCGTGTTGCCGACACCGCCGGGGAAGAGGCAGTCCCCGGTGAACAGATGCGGCGCCCCGTGCGGGTCGTCGTACAGGAGCGTGATCGAGCCCGGGGTGTGACCGGTCAGATGGCGGGCGGTGAGCGCCACCTCGCCCACCCGGATCGTGTCGCCGTCCTCGACCAGGACCTCGGTCGGCACCTCGATGCCCTCGGCGTCGAACCGCCCCGCGTAGGTGCGCGCCCCGGTCGCCGCGACCACCTCGCCCAGCGCCCGCCAGTGGTCGCGGTGCCGGTGGGTGGTGACGACGGAGAGGATCGAGTCGTCACCGATCAGCCGCAGCAGCGTCCCGGCCTCGTCGGCCGCGTCGATCAGCAGCTGCTCGCCGGTGGCCCGGCAGCGCAGCAGATAGGCGTTGTTGTCCATCGGGCCGACGGCGACCTTCGAGATCATCAGATCCGTCAGCTCGTGCACATCGGCGGGCCCGCCGACCCTGACCGCTCCGCTGTACGTCATGTACCTCAGCCTATAGCGGGGGCAGCGCCGGGAGCCTGCCGCCTTCGGCCGTCAGCGCCGCGCCGTCGCGCCGCCCGCTGAGCCAGCCCACCAGCCCGGCGGCCGTGCCCCGGACCGCGACCGGCCCGCCCTCCGCTCCGCCGCCGGTCGTCCACACCCGCCCGGTGTCGTCGGCGAGCGACGTCGGCACGACCTCCGGGTGCCCGGCGAACCGCTCGGCCAGGAAACCGATCTCCCGCGCGACGAACTCGTCCGGCAGGTCCTCCAGCTCGTAGCCGACGCCCAGGTCGACGTGGTGCAGCTCCACCTCGGCGCGGCGCCGGAAGAGCACGCCGGCCGCGGAGTCCGTCACGCCGTTGCGCAGGGTCACCGTGCGCGACCAGTCCGCGGGCTCGGCCGCGGCCGCCACGAAACGGGCCGCGCTCGCCGCCAGGTCGGCCAGCTGCTGCGCCTGGGGCCGGGGGGCGTCCCGCTCGATGTCCCGGTCGCGGGTTTCGCTGTCTGCGTACATCGGCAGGCCGTGGAGAACATTCGCGAGCGCGTCGGCGTTACGGGAGAGGTGCGCGATGACATGACCGCGGCTCCAGCCCGGCAGGCGTGACGGTTCGGCCAGTGCCGCGTCGTCCAGTTTTCCGGTGGCTCCGAGCAGCCGATCCGTCGCTTCCCGGAGTGCTGCCAGGTCGTGCGCATGATCAGTCATGGGGCCGAGCCTAGCCTCGGCCACTCGTTCGGGTGAAGGAGTTCTCAGCCGTCCGCAATTCGAATGTGCGTGCTATACGCTCGAAGTCGAAAGCTTCGTACACCGCTGTGGCGCCCCCCATACCCTGGGCCAGGGGCTCAGTTCCCCCGCTTCTCTCTAGAAAGGTGCGGACCGGCGTGGCCGACCGTCTCATCGTCCGTGGCGCTCGCGAGCACAACCTCAAGAACGTCTCGCTCGACCTCCCCCGCGACTCCCTCATCGTCTTCACCGGGCTCTCCGGGTCGGGCAAGTCGTCGCTCGCGTTCGACACGATCTTCGCCGAGGGCCAGCGGCGCTACGTGGAGTCGCTCTCCTCGTACGCCCGGCAGTTCCTCGGCCAGATGGACAAGCCGGACGTCGACTTCATCGAGGGCCTGTCGCCCGCCGTCTCCATCGACCAGAAGTCGACCTCGCGCAACCCGCGCTCGACGGTCGGCACCATCACCGAGGTCTACGACTACCTCCGGCTGCTCTTCGCCCGGATCGGCAAGCCGCACTGCCCCGAGTGCCACCGCCCCATCTCCCGCCAGTCGCCGCAGGCCATCGTGGACAAGGTCCTCGGCCTGCCGGAGGGCAGCCGCTTCCAGGTGCTCTCGCCGCTGGTGCGCGAGCGCAAGGGCGAATTCGTGGACCTGTTCTCCGACCTCCAGACCAAGGGCTACAGCCGTGCCCGGGTGGACGGCGCCACGATCCAGCTCTCCGAGCCCCCCACGCTCAAGAAGCAGGAGAAGCACACCATCGAGGTCGTCATCGACCGCCTCACCGTGAAGGACAGCGCCAAGCGCCGGCTGACGGACTCCGTCGAGACCGCGCTCGGCCTCTCCGGCGGCATGGTCGTGCTCGACTTCGTGGACCTCCCCGAGGACGACCCCGAGCGCGAGCGGATGTACTCGGAGCACCTCTACTGCCCGTACGACGACCTCTCCTTCGAGGAGCTGGAGCCGCGCTCCTTCTCCTTCAACTCCCCGTTCGGCGCCTGCCCCGACTGCACCGGCATCGGTACGCGCATGGAGGTCGACCCGGAGCTGATCGTCCCGGACGAGGAGAAGTCCCTGGACGAGGGCGCCATCCACCCCTGGTCCCACGGCCACACCAAGGAGTACTTCGGCCGCCAGATCAACGCACTGGCCGAAGCCCTCGGCTTCCGTACGGACATCCCCTGGGCCGGACTGCCGCAGCGCGCCAAGAAGGCCCTGCTGCACGGCCACAAGATCCAGACCGAGGTCCGCTACCGCAACCGGTACGGGCGCGAGCGCGCCTACACCACCCCGTCCTTCGAGGGCGCCGTCCAGTTCGTCAAGCGGCGGCACTCCGAGGCCGAGAGCGATTCCAGCCGGGAGCGCTTCGAGGGGTACATGCGCGAGGTCCCCTGCCCGACCTGTGAGGGCACCCGGCTGAAGCCGATCGTCCTCGCGGTCACGGTGATGGAGAAGTCCATCGCCGAGGTCTCCGCGATGTCCATCAGCGAGTGCGCCGAATTCCTCGGCCGCCTCAAGCTGAACGCCCGCGACAAGAAGATCGCCGAGCGGGTCCTCAAGGAGGTCAACGAGCGGCTGAGGTTCCTCGTCGACGTCGGCCTGGACTACCTCTCGCTGAACCGCGCCGCGGGCACCCTGTCCGGCGGCGAGGCCCAGCGCATCCGGCTCGCCACGCAGATCGGCTCCGGCCTGGTCGGCGTGCTCTACGTGCTGGACGAGCCCTCCATCGGCCTGCACCAGCGCGACAACCACCGGCTGATCGAGACCCTGGTCCGCCTCCGCGACATGGGCAACACGCTCATCGTCGTGGAGCACGACGAGGACACCATCAAGGTCGCCGACTGGGTGGTCGACATCGG
Organism: Streptomyces sp. NPDC052299; assembly: GCF_040679335.1. Lineage (NCBI taxonomy): Bacteria > Bacillati > Actinomycetota > Actinomycetes > Kitasatosporales > Streptomycetaceae > Streptomyces > Streptomyces sp. NPDC052299. Next base: position 76,322 of record NZ_JBFAUP010000025.1, read on the forward strand.
CCCCGGCGCGGGCGAGCACGGCGGCAAGGTCGTCCACTCCGGCTCCCTCAAGGAGCTCCTGGCCAACGACAAGTCGGTCACCGGGCAGTATCTGACCGGCAAGAAGTCGATTCCCGTGCCCGACGTGCGGCGGCCCGTGGACCCCTCGCGGCTGCTCACGGTGCACGGCGCCCGGGAGAACAACCTCCGGGACATCGACGTCTCCTTCCCGCTCGGCGTGCTGACCGCCGTCACCGGCGTCTCGGGCTCCGGCAAGTCGACGCTGGTCAACGACATCCTCTACACCCACCTGGCCCGCGAGCTGAACGGCGCCAAGTCCGTGCCCGGCCGGCACACCCGGGTCGACGGGGACGACCTGGTCGACAAGGTGGTGCACGTCGACCAGTCGCCCATCGGCCGTACGCCCCGGTCCAACCCGGCCACGTATACCGGCGTCTTCGACCACGTCCGCAAGCTGTTCGCGGAGACGATGGAGGCCAAGGTCCGCGGCTATCTGCCGGGCCGGTTCTCCTTCAACGTCAAGGGCGGGCGCTGCGAGAACTGCTCCGGCGACGGCACGATCAAGATCGAGATGAACTTCCTGCCCGACGTGTACGTCCCGTGCGAGGTCTGCCACGGAGCGCGCTACAACCGGGAGACCCTGGAGGTCCACTACAAGGGCAAGTCCATCGCCGAAGTGCTGGACATGCCGATCGAGGAGGGCCTGGAGTTCTTCGAGGCCGTCCCCACGATCGCCCGTCATCTGCGCACGCTCAACGAGGTCGGTCTCGGTTACGTCCGGCTCGGCCAGTCCGCGCCGACGCTCTCCGGCGGTGAGGCGCAGCGGGTCAAGCTCGCCAGCGAGCTCCAGAAGCGCTCCACCGGCCGCACGGTCTACGTCCTGGACGAGCCGACCACCGGTCTGCACTTCGAGGACATCTCCAAGCTGATCAAGGTGCTCTCCGGCCTGGTCGACAAGGGGAACTCGGTGATCGTCATCGAGCACAACCTCGACGTCATCAAGACCGCCGACTGGGTCGTGGACATGGGCCCCGAGGGCGGCAGCGGCGGCGGTCTGGTCATCGCCGAGGGCACCCCGGAGTACGTCGCGGGCGTCCCCGCCAGCCACACCGGGAAGTTCCTCCAGGACATCCTGGACGCCGACCGGGTCAGCGAGGCCGCCGTCCCGGCAGCGCGCAAGCCCGCCGGGAGGAAGGCCGCGAAGTCCGCCCCGGCCGCGAAGAAGACGGCGTCGGCCAGGACCGCGACGGCCAAGACGGCGACGAAGGCTGCCGCCAAGAAGCCCGCCGCCAAGAAGACGGCCCGGGCCCGCAAGGCCTGACGCCGGCGACCTGCCGTACGAGGTGGCGGCCCCTCCGCGGGGGCCGCCACCTCGTCGCGTTCCCCGCCCCGACGAGCCACGACCGGCCCCCGCGCGGGAGCGTCCGTCTCCGCCGGTATCGTCGGTTACGTCACCGATGCCGCGGCCGCCCCGGGCAGCCCCGGCACGGTTCCCCGATCTGACCGCCCGACCCGTGGAGACCGCATGTCCGGCCAGCCCGCCGCCCGCCGCACCGTGCTGAAGGGCGCCGCTCTCGCGGGCGTCGCCGGGCTGGGAGCCGCCGCCTGCTCGACCGACTCGAAGCTCGGCCACGCCCAGACGCCGACCCCCACCGCCCCCGTCGAGCTCGGCACGCCCGACGAGATCCCCGTCGGCGAGTCCAAGCTCTACCGCGACCAGCGCGTCGTCGTCACCTGCCCGGCCAAGGGGGAGTTCAAGGCGTTCAGCGCCCAGTGCACCCACGCCGGCTGCCTGCTGGACAAGGTCGAGAAGAACGAGGGCCACTGCCCCTGCCACGGCAGCCGCTTCGACACCACGACCGGCAAGGCCGTCCAGGGCCCCGCGACCGTGCCGCTGCCCGCCGTTCCGGTCCGCGTCGAGGGCGGAAAGCTGATCGCGGGCCCCGACGCCTGAACCACCCGGCCCCCGCGGCCGCCCTACTCCCAGTCCCAGTCGATCCCCACCAGCCCCGGCCGGACCCCCTGCTCCACCAGATGCACGGTCCGGTGCCGGCCGGTCAGCGTGAGCTCCGCCCGCGCTCCCCGGGGCGCACCGGCCGACGCCTGGGCGAAGCTCCGGCACCGTACCGGCAGCGCCTCCTCCGCGAAGCCGACCTGGAGCACGTACTGCCCGCCGCCGAAGGTGAAGCCGCGCATGTACTCGCCGCACGGCCCGCCCGTGCCGTCCTCGAAGCCGTAGCCGAAGAGGTACGTGTCGCCCGCCCGCAACCGGGTGTCGAACAGCAGCTCGGCGACCAGCACCCCCGTCTCCCGGTCCCAGCGGACCCGGCCCGTCCGGCAGTTCTCCCGGGCGCGGACCGTCACCCGCGCCGGATCGCATCCAGGGTCCCCCACGTACACCGCGAGATAGCGGTCGATGCCGTCCCGGTGGGCGCGCACCACGTGCTGGGAGGTCCGCCGCAGCATCTCGCGCCCCGGGCCGATCCGTACCCGTTCCTGGTGGCCCACCGTGTGCAGCCCGCCGTCCGCGGGTGACTCCAGCTCCGCGAGCAGCCGCTCCACGGCCCCGGACGTCTCCACCAGTGAGCGGTACGTGCGCGCGGGCGGGCGCTCCGTGTCCGGGCGGGGCTCCTCGGCGTCCAGGAGGCCGAGGAGCGAGTTCGCCGGCAGGGCGAGGACCTCCTCCAGGGCCTTCACGGCGCGCAGCGACTCCGGACGCTGCGGGCGGCGGGCGCCCTGCTGCCAGTAACTCAGGCTGGTCACGCCGAGCTTGATCCCCCTGTGCGCCAGATGGTGCCGGACCCGCTGGAGCGGCAGCCCGCGCACCGACAGCGCCGTGCGCAGGGCCAGGTGGAACGGTCCGGTGTGCAGCACCTGCGCCAGTTCGGCCTCGGTGTGCCGCATGGGTCCTCCAGGTGAACGTTCACGCCGGCCGGGCACGGGGCCGCGCCGACGGGTGCCGGTCCGCAGGTGGTCGGGGGCGCGCGTTCACACCTCGGCCCCGGGCGTTCACACCGCGGTGTTCACCCGCATTCAAGCGTGTTGACCCGTCCCCGACAACGGTTGATGCTCCTCCACAGCGTCCGGACGCGCTCCTCACAACCCCCACCCCCCGCCCCGGGAGGAACGCCATGCGCAACCCAGGTCCCAGGCCGGCCCGGCTGTCGGTGACAGCCCTGCTGGCCGCCCTGCTGCTCGCCGTCCCCACGGCGACCGCCACCGCCGCCGACCAGCACCGCACCGCCACCGCGACCGCCCGGATCGCCGCCGACCGGACCGCGTCCGCCCCGACGGCCGCCCTCGCCGCCACCAGGCGGCTGAACATCACGATGCAGGCCCAGCAGAAGACCAACTGGTGCTGGGCCGCGTCCGGCAACACCATCGCCACCTGGTACGGCCGCAATTACAGCCAGAACCAGTTCTGCAACGCGGCCTTCGGCCGCGCCCAGGGCTACGAGTGCCCCAACTCGCAGGCCGCCCTCGACAACGTGCAGAACGCCCTGTACTGGGCGGGCATCAACCCCGGCTCGTACGTCAGCGGCTGGCTGCGCTACCCCACCGTGCAGACCGAGATAGCCGCCGGACGCCCGGTCGAGACCCGCATCCAGTGGTCGTCGGGCGGCGGCCACATGCACGTCCTCTACGGCTACGACGACGCCAACAGCCTCGTCTACTGGGGCGACCCCTGGCCCTCCAGCAACCGCTACAACTGGGCGTCGCACGCCTGGTACGTGAACAACAGCGAGTTCTCCTGGACCCACTCGCTCTACCGGATCGGGGCGTGACGCCATGACCACCACCAGCCCCCGGCCCGTCCGCCGCACCCTCGCGGCCGCCCTCGCCGCCGCCGGTGTCCTCGCCGGCACGGCCCTCCTCACCGCCGCCCCGCAGGCCGCGGCCGCCGACGGCCCCCAGGCCGGCCCCGCCGCCCTGGCCGCGGCCCACGAGGCGGCCACCGACGCCACCACCCTCGACACCCTGTCCCGGTTCTTCGCCCGCGAGGGCGCCGTCACCGAGAAGGCCGCCGCACCCCGGATCCAGGGCGAGGCGGTGCCCGTGCGCACCCTGTCCGCCGCGTTCGTCGCGGGCGAGCCGGGCGCTCCCGTCGCCTCCCTCGACTACCTGGCCAGCACCGCCGTCTCCTCGGACGGGCAGAAGGCGTCGCTCTGGACGCTCCCGGAACCCGGCAAGGACGGCGGGATGCGGGTGGTGAACATCGCCACCGGCGACGACGAGGCCCGCTACGCCGCGGCCGGTGCCCGCAAGCTGCCCGGCGGCACGGTCTTCCACGAGCCCCAGATCGACGCCTGGTACGTGCAGAAGGGGAACAAGGTCCTCCCGCTCGACCGGGACGCCGTGCGGGCGGTCGGCAAGCAGGGCACGACGCTCTCCGCCTACCGCACCCGGGTCCACGCCGCCTACGCGGACAAGCTCCCCGGCTCCGCGTACGCCCGCAAGGGCGAGGCCGGCGGCTACGGGCCCGAGGCGAAGAAGGGGACCGGCCCCGCCATCGCCGCCTCCGCCACCACCACCGGGACCGCCCTGACCGCCGGCTCCACCGCGGCCGCCGGGGGCGCCGTCGTCGTCCTCGCCCTGTGCGGCGTCACCGCCCTGCGCCTCAGGAGCCGCCGCAAGGCCGGGTGACCCGCCAGGCCCCATGACCCCGCGCTCCGGGACAGGTGCTCCCCACCCCTGTCCCGGGGCGCGGCGCCGTCCGGGCACCCCGCGCTGTCACTGCCCGCAAGTAGGGTGGGGAGCATGGCAGACCCCTCCAGCTACCGCCCCAAGCCGGGACAGATCCCCGACTCCCCGGGGGTCTACAAATTCCGCGACGAACACCGCCGGGTGATCTACGTCGGGAAGGCCAAGAGCCTGCGCCAGCGCCTGGCCAACTACTTCCAGGACCTCTCCGGCCTCCACCCGCGCACGCGCACGATGGTGACCACGGCCGCCTCCGTGGAGTGGACGGTCGTCGCCACCGAGGTCGAGGCGCTTCAGCTGGAGTACTCCTGGATCAAGGAGTTCGACCCCCGGTTCAACGTCAAGTACCGCGACGACAAGAGCTATCCCTACCTGGCCGTCACGCTCAACGAGGAGTTCCCCCGCGTCCAGGTGATGCGCGGAGCCAAGAAGAAGGGCGTGCGCTACTTCGGCCCGTATGGGCACGCCTGGGCGATCCGCGAGACGGTCGACCTGATGCTCCGCGTCTTCCCCGTCCGCACCTGTTCCGCCGGTGTCTTCAAGAACGCGGCCCGGACCGGCCGCCCCTGCCTCCTCGGCTACATCGGCAAGTGCTCGGCCCCCTGCGTCGGCCGTGTCACCCCCGAGGAACACCGCGAACTTGCCGACGACTTCTGCGACTTCATGGCCGGCCGCACCGGCACGTACATCCGCCGCCTGGAGAAGGACATGATGGCGGCCGCCGAGGAGATGGAGTACGAGCGGGCCGCACGGCTGCGCGACGACGTCGAGGCGCTCAAGCGCGCGATGGAGAAGAGCGCCGTCGTCCTCGCCGACGCCACCGACGCCGACCTCATCGCCGTCGCCGAGGACGAGCTGGAGGCCGCCGTCCAGATCTTCCACGTGCGCGGCGGCCGGGTCCGCGGCCAGCGCGGCTGGGTCACCGACAAGGTGGAGAACGTCGACACCTCCGGCCTCGTGGAGCACGCCCTCCAGCAGCTGTACGGGGAGGAGAGCGGCGACGCCGTCCCCAAGGAGGTCCTGGTCCCCGCCCTGCCCGAGGACCCGGCGGCGGTCTCCCAGTGGCTCGCGGACCGGCGCGGCTCCCAGGTCAGCCTGCGCATCCCGCAGCGCGGCGACAAGAAGGACCTGATGGTCACCGTCCAGCGCAACGCCCAGCAGGCCCTCGGACTGCACAAGACCAAGCGCGCGTCCGACCTCACCACCCGCTCCCGGGCCCTGGAGGAGATCGCCGGAGCCCTGGACCTGGACACCGCCCCGCTGCGCATTGAGTGCTTCGACATCTCCCACCTCCAGGGCGACGACGTCGTCGCGTCCATGGTGGTCTTCGAGGACGGCCTCGCCCGCAAGGGGGAGTACCGCCGCTTCCAGATCAAGGGCTTCGAGGGCCAGGACGACGTCCGCTCGATGCACGAGGTGATCAGCCGCCGCTTCCGCCGCTACCTCCAGGAGAAGGAGCGCACGGGGGAGTGGGAGGAGACCCCGGCCGCCACGGGCCCGGTCCCGGCTCCCGGCCCCGCCGACGGGACCGCACCCGCCGCCGACGAGTCCCGCGAGGACGACGGCCGCCCCAAGCGGTTCGCCTACCCGCCGCAGCTCCTCGTCGTGGACGGCGGGCAGCCGCAGGTCGCCGCCGCCAAGCGGGCCCTGGACGAGCTCGGCATTGACGACATCGCGGTCTGCGGCCTCGCCAAGCGCCTCGAAGAGGTCTGGCTGCCCGATGACGACGACCCGGTGGTCCTGCCCCGCTCCAGCGAGGGCCTCTATCTCCTCCAGCGCATCCGCGACGAGGCGCACCGCTTCGCCATCACCTATCAGCGCGCCAAGCGGGCCAAGCGCATCCGCGCCAGTCCGCTGGACGCCGTCCCCGGCCTCGGGGACACCCGGAAACAGGCCCTGATCAAGCATTTCGGCTCCGTCAAGAAGCTGCGGCAGGCGACAATCGAAGAGATCTGCGAGGTTCCCGGGATAGGCCGCAGGACAGCGGAGTCCGTGGCCGTCGCCCTCGCGGCGGCCGCCCCGGCCGCACCCGCCGTGAACACGGCCACAGGAGAGATCATGGAAGAGGACGACGGGGGCAGCACGAGATGACCGAGCGCGAACATGAACACGTGCACGACCGCACGGACCGAGCAGACGGAGCAGCACACGTGAGTACGGGCACCCCGACCGAGACGGGCGACGCCGCGGCGGCCATCCCGGAGCTGGTGATCATCTCCGGCATGTCCGGCGCCGGGCGCAGCACAGCGGCCAAGTGTCTGGAGGACCTCGGCTGGTTCGTCGTGGACAACCTGCCGCCCGCGCTGATCCCCACCATGGTGGAGCTCGGCGCCCGCTCGCAGGGCAACGTGGCCCGGATCGCCGTCGTGGTCGACGTGCGGGGCCGCCGCTTCTTCGACAACCTGCGCGAATCCCTCGCCGACCTGGACGCCAAGGGCGTCACCCGCCGGGTGGTCTTCCTGGAGTCCTCCGACGACGCGCTGGTCCGCCGCTTCGAGTCGGTCCGCCGCCCCCACCCGCTCCAGGGCGACGGCCGCATCGTGGACGGCATCGCCGCCGAGCGCGACCTGCTGCGCGAGCTGCGCGGCGACGCCGACCTGGTGATCGACACCTCCAGCCTCAACGTCCACGAGCTGCGCGCCAAGATGGACGCCCAGTTCGCCGGCGACGAGGAGCCGGAGCTGCGCGCCACGGTGATGTCCTTCGGCTTCAAGTACGGCCTGCCGGTCGACGCCGACCTGGTGGTCGACTGCCGCTTCCTGCCCAATCCGCACTGGGTGCCGGAGCTGCGCCCCTTCACCGGGCTCAACGAGGAGGTCTCCTCGTACGTCTTCGACCAGCCCGGCGCCAAGGAGTTCCTCAACCAGTACACCGAACTGCTCCAGCTCGTCGCCGCGGGCTACCGTCGCGAGGGCAAGCGCTATGTGACCATCGCGGTGGGCTGCACGGGCGGCAAGCACCGCTCGGTGGCCATGTCCGAGAAGCTGGCGGCCCGGCTCGCCACGGAGGGGATCGAGACCGTGCTCGTACACAGGGACATGGGGCGCGAGTGACCAGTCGCAATCTGCGCCTGCGCCGGCTGCGGGGCACGGCGCCCGCACTCTCCGTGCGCAAGCGCGGCGCCCAGCCCAAGGTCGTCGCCCTCGGCGGCGGCCGGGGCCTCTCGGCCTCCCTCACCGCGCTGCGCCGGATCACCGGCGACCTGACCGCCGTGGTCACCGTCGCCGACGACGGCGGCTCCAGCGGTCGGCTGCGCGAGGAGCTGGGCGTCCTTCCCCCCGGCGACCTGCGCAAGGCGCTGGCCGCCCTGTGCGGCGACGACGAGTGGGGCCAGACCTGGGCGCAGGTCATCCAGCACCGCTTCCAGTCCAAGGGCGACCTGCACGAGCACGCGGTCGGCAATCTGCTGATCGTGGCCCTCTGGGAGCAGCTGGGCGACCACGTCCAGGCCCTGGACCTGGTCGGCAAGCTTCTGGGCGCGCACGGCCGGGTGCTGCCCATGTCCGCCGTGCCGCTGGAGCTCCAGGCCCTCGTCAAGGGCCACGACCCGGACCGCCCGGAGGACGTGGACACCGTGCGCGGCCAGGCCACCGTCGCCCTCACCCCGGGCGAGGTGCAGTCCGTGCACCTGGTCCCGGCCGACCCGCCGGCCGTGCCCGAGGCGGTCGCCGCCGTCCGGGACGCGGACTGGGTGGTCCTCGGCCCGGGCTCCTGGTTCTCCTCGGTCATCCCGCACCTGCTCGTCCCCGAACTGCTGGACGCGCTGATCGAGACGAAGGCCCGCAAGGTCCTCTCGTTGAATCTCGCACCGCAGCCCGGCGAAACAGAAGGCTTCTCACCGCAGCGTCATTTGGAGGTTTTGGGACGACACGCCCCTAAACTCGCCCTGGACGTGGTGCTGGCCGACGAGGCCGCCGTGCCCGACCGCGAGTCCCTCGCCGACGCAGCCAAACGGCTCGGTGCCGCGGTCGAGCTGGCGCCCGTGGCCTCACCCGACGGCGTTCCGATCCATGATCCGGAGCTGTTGGCCGCCGCGTACGACCGTATTTTTCGGATGCATGGAAGGATCGGCCCATGGCGATGACGCCGGCGGTGAAGGACGAAGTCTCCCGGCTTCCCGTGACCCGGACCTGCTGCAGGAAGGCAGAGGTCTCGGCGATTCTCCGGTTCGCGGGCGGCCTCCACCTGGTGAGCGGCCGGATCGTGATCGAGGCGGAGCTGGACACCGCGATGGCGGCGCGCCGGCTCAAGCGCGACATCCTGGAGATCTTCGGGCACAGCTCGGAGCTCATCGTGATGGCCCCCGGCGGGCTGCGGCGCGGCTCGCGCTACGTCGTACGGGTGGTGGCGGGCGGCGACCAGCTGGCGCGCCAGACCGGCCTGGTCGACGGCCGGGGCCGCCCCATCCGCGGCCTCCCCCCGCAGGTGGTCTCGGGGGCCACCTGCGACGCCGAGGCCGCCTGGCGCGGGGCGTTCCTGGCGCACGGCTCGCTCACCGAGCCGGGCCGCTCCTCCTCGCTGGAGGTGACCTGCCCGGGTCCGGAGGCCGCGCTCGCCCTGGTCGGCGCCGCCCGCCGGCTCTCCATCGCGGCCAAGGCCCGCGAGGTGCGCGGCGTGGACCGGGTCGTCGTCCGCGACGGCGACGCGATCGGCGCCCTGCTCACCCGGCTCGGCGCCCATGAGTCGGTGCTGGCCTGGGAGGAGCGCCGGATGCGCCGCGAGGTCCGGGCCACCGCCAACCGCCTCGCCAACTTCGACGACGCGAACCTGCGCCGCTCCGCCCGGGCCGCGGTCGCCGCCGGCGCCCGGGTCGGGCGCGCCCTGGAGATCCTGGGCGAGGAGGTCCCGGAGCACCTGGCGGCCGCCGGGCGGCTGCGCATGGAGCACAAGCAGGCGTCCCTGGAGGAGCTGGGCGCCCTCGCCGACCCGCCGCTGACCAAGGACGCGGTCGCGGGCCGCATCCGCCGGCTCCTCGCGATGGCCGACAAGCGCGCCCAGGACCTGGGCATCCCCGGCACGGAATCCACTCTCAGCGAAGAGCTGGCCGACGGCCTGGTCGGCTGAGCCGTACCGGCGGTACGCGCCCCGCGAGGGGAACGCCCCGCCGACCCGCGGCCGTTGACGCTGCGTAACCGCCGCGGAGGCTGCCGCGCGGCGCCTGGGGGCCCGTATTCCTACTGGGGAGTACGGGCCTTCCGCGTTCTTACGGCGCCGCTCGATGTCACCCCGGCGGCTCCGGAGAGGTAGGGTCGGAGGCGGTCGGGGACATCCCATACAACTCGCCGGCGTCGAAAACCGGCGTACCTAACGAGGAGATCGGTTCGTGACGATCCGCGTAGGCATCAACGGCTTTGGCCGCATCGGTCGTAACTACTTCCGCGCGCTGCTGGAGCAGGGTGCGGACATCGAGATCGTGGCTGTCAACGACCTGGGTGACACCGCGACCACGGCCCACCTGCTGAAGTACGACACCATCCTGGGTCGCCTCAAGGCAGAGGTCAGCCACACCGCCGACACCATCACCGTCGACGGCCACACCATCAAGGTGCTCTCCGAGCGCAACCCGGCCGACATCCCCTGGGGTGAGCTGGGCGTCGACATCGTCATCGAGTCGACCGGCATCTTCACCAAGAAGGCCGACGCCGAGAAGCACATCGCCGGTGGCGCGAAGAAGGTCCTCATCTCGGCTCCGGCCAAGGACGAGGACATCACCATCGTGATGGGCGTCAACCAGGACAAGTACGACGCGGCCAACCACCACGTCATCTCCAACGCGTCCTGCACGACCAACTGTGTCGCCCCGATGGCCAAGGTTCTGGACGAGAACTTCGGCATCGTCAAGGGCCTCATGACGACGGTCCACGCGTACACCAACGACCAGCGCATCCTGGACTTCCCGCACTCGGACCTGCGCCGCGCCCGCGCCGCCGCCGAGAACATCATCCCGACCACGACGGGCGCCGCCAAGGCGACCGCCCTGGTCCTGCCGCAGCTCAAGGGCAAGCTCGACGGCATCGCCATGCGCGTCCCGGTCCCGACCGGCTCGGCCACCGACCTGGTCGTGACCCTCCAGCGCGAGGTCACCAAGGACGAGGTCAACGCCGCGTTCAAGAAGGCCGCCGACGACGGCGACCTCAAGGGCATCCTGTACTACACCGAGGACCCGATCGTGTCCTCGGACATCGTCAGCGACCCGGCGTCCTGCACCTTCGACTCCTCCCTGACGATGGTCCAGGAGGGGAACACGGTGAAGATCCTCGGCTGGTACGACAACGAGTGGGGCTACTCCAACCGTCTCGTGGACCTCACCGTCTTCGTCGGCGGCCAGCTCTGAGCACCGCCGCACCGGCAGGCATCTCGATGTGAGCACGGGGCTCGAACAGCGCGACGCTGCGCTGTTCGAGCCCCCTCGCATGCTCACTCGTCCTCCAAGGAGTCCAGACAGATGAAGACGATCGACGCACTTCTCGCCGAAGGGGTCGCCGGCAAGCGGGTATTCGTCCGCGCCGACCTCAACGTGCCGCTGAGCGGCACCACCATCACCGACGACGGCCGCATCCGCGCCGTGGCCCCGACCGTCCAGAAGCTGGCCGAGGCCGGCGCCCGGGTCGTCGTCGCCTCGCACCTGGGCCGCCCCAAGGGCGCCCCGGACCCGGCGTTCTCGCTGGCCCCCGCCGCCACCCGGCTCGGCGAACTGCTCGGCGCCGACGTGGCGTTCGCGACGGACACGGTCGGCGAGTCCGCCCGCGCCACCGTCGCCGCGCTCGCCGACGGCCAGGTCGCGGTCATCGAGAACCTCCGCTTCAACCCCGGCGAGACCTCCAAGGACGACGCCGAGCGCGGCGCCTTCGCGGACCAGCTCGCCGAGCTCGCCGACCTGTACGTGGGCGACGGCTTCGGCGCCGTCCACCGCAAGCACGCCTCGGTCTTCGACCTCCCGGCCCGCCTCCCGCACGCCGCCGGCGACCTCATCGCCACCGAGGTCGGCGTCCTGAAGAAGCTCACCGAGGACGTCCAGCGCCCCTACGCGGTGGTCCTCGGCGGCGCCAAGGTCTCCGACAAGCTGGGCGTCATCGACCACCTGCTGGAGCGCGCCGACCGCATCCTCATCGGCGGCGGCATGGCGTACACCTTCCTCAAGGCCCAGGGCCACGAGGTCGGCAGCTCGCTGCTCCAGGAGGACCAGATCCCGGCGGTCCAGGAGTACCTGCGGCGCGCCGAGGCGAAGGGCGTGGAGTTCGTGCTCCCCGTCGACGTCGTCGTCGCGCCCGCCTTCCCGGACCTGAAGACCAAGGCCCCGGCCCACCCGGACACCGTCCCCGCCGACGCCATGCCGGCCGGGCAGATGGGCCTGGACAACGGCCCGGAGACCAACAAGCTTTACGCATCGAAGCTCGCCGACGCGGCCACCGTCTTCTGGAACGGCCCGATGGGCGTCTTCGAGCACCCCGACTTCGCCGAGGGCACCCGGGCCGTCGCCCAGGCCCTCGTCGACTCCTCGGGCTTCAGCGTGGTCGGCGGTGGCGACTCCGCCGCCGCGGTCCGCATCCTGGGCTTCGACGAGAACGCGTTCGGACACATCTCGACCGGTGGCGGTGCCAGCCTCGAATACCTCGAGGGCAAGACGCTTCCCGGCCTCGCCGCTCTGGAGGACTGACCTTTCATGACCACCCGCACCCCGCTGATGGCGGGCAACTGGAAGATGAACCTCAACCACCTCGAGGCCATCGCACACGTCCAGAAGCTCGCCTTCGCCCTGGCCGACAAGGACTACGACGCCGTAGAGGTCGCCGTCCTGCCGCCCTTCACCGACCTGCGCTCCGTGCAGACGCTGGTCGACGGCGACAAGCTGAAGATCAAGTACGGCGCCCAGGACATCTCGGCGCACGACTCCGGCGCGTACACCGGTGAGATCTCCGGCCCCATGCTCGCCAAGCTGAAGTGCACCTTCGTCGCCATCGGCCACAGCGAGCGCCGCCAGTACCACGGCGAGACCGACGAGGTCTGCAACGCCAAGGTGAAGGCCGCGTACAAGCACGGCCTGACGCCGATCCTCTGCGTCGGGGAGGGCCTGGACGTCCGCAAGGCCGGGGACCAGGTCGCGTACACCCTCGCTCAGCTCGACGGCGCCCTGAAGGACATCCCGGCCGAGCAGGCCGAGTCCATCGTGGTCGCCTACGAGCCGGTCTGGGCCATCGGCACCGGCGAGGTCGCCACCCCGGAGGACGCGCAGGAGGTCTGCGGTGCGATCCGCGTCCGCCTCGCCGAGCTGTACTCGCAGGAGCTGGCCGACGCGGTCCGCATCCAGTACGGCGGCTCGGTGAAGTCCGGCAACGTGGCCGCGATCATGGCCCAGCCCGACGTCGACGGCGCCCTGATCGGCGGCGCGGCGCTCGACGCGGACGAGTTCGTCAAGATCGTCCGCTTCCGCGACCAGTGAGTATGCGGTAGCGCGGATCCGTCGTACCCTTGCGGGGGCCGGGGAGGGCGACCTCCCGGCCCCCGTTGTTCGCACACGCAGTCGGTATTTCCGGAAAGTAGGGACCAGCCGTGATTCTGGGGTTCGAGATCGCCCTGATCGTCTTCAGCCTGCTGCTGATGCTGCTGGTGCTGATGCACAAGGGCAAGGGCGGCGGTCTCTCCGACATGTTCGGTGGCGGCATGCAGTCCTCCGTCGGCGGCTCCTCGGTCGCCGAGCGCAACCTCGACCGCATCACCGTCGTGGTCGGTCTGGCCTGGTTCGCGTGCATCGTGGTGCTTGGTCTGCTCATCAAGCTGGACAACTGACCCGCGGTACGCGTTTCCCGGTGACGGTGTAACTCCTTTCACTGGACGCGCGTTGGGCCTTACGTAGACTGGGGCATCTTCGAGCACCATCACGCAGGGAGTTACGACCGTGGCAAGTGGCAACGCGATCCGGGGAAGCCGGGTCGGGGCGGGGCCGATGGGGGAGGCCGAGCGCGGCGAGTCCGCGCCACGGCTCCGCATCTCCTTCTGGTGCTCGAACGGGCACGAGACGCAGCCCAGCTTCGCCCATGACGCGCAGGTACCGGACACCTGGGACTGTCCGCGCTGCGGTTTCCCGGCCGGCCAGGACCCGGAGAGCCCGCCCGACCCGCCGCGCACCGAACCGTACAAGACGCACCTCGCGTACGTACGGGAGCGCCGCAGCGACGCGGACGGCGAGGCCATCCTCGCCGAGGCGCTGGCGAAGCTCCGCGGCGAGATCTGAAGACGTTCACCGGCCGGACACCCCTGGGTGCCCGGCCGGAATGCTTGTGTCGTGCCGCAGCCTGCCGCTGTCACGTCCGGCCGCCTGATCAATTAGGTTGGAGGGGCAGCGGGGAACTGCGGTTACGAGAGAAGTGGGCTGATGTCCGGGATGAACGCAACTAGCCGTACCAGGCTCAACCAGACGCCGGAATGGGCGGCGCTGGGCAAGCACCGTGAGCAGCTCGGGCCGGTCGGTCTGCGCCGGCTGTTCGCGGACGACCCGGAGCGCGGCACCGGGTACACCCTGCGGGTCGGGGACCTGCACCTCGACTACTCCAAGCACCTCGTCACCGACGAGACGCTGACCCTCCTTCGCGAACTGGCGGCGGCCACCGACGTGTTCGGCCTGCGCGACGCCATGTTCCGCGGCGACAAGATCAACACCACCGAGGACCGGGCGGTCCTGCACACCGCCCTGCGCGCCCCGCGCGACGCCGTCATCGAGGTCGACGGCGAGAACGTGGTGCCGGCCGTGCACGCGGTGCTCGACAAGATGGCGGCCTTCTCCGACCGGATCAGGTCGGGGGAGTGGACCGGCCACACCGGCAAGCGCATCAAGAACATCGTCAACATCGGCATCGGCGGCTCGGACCTGGGCCCCGCCATGGCGTACGAGGTGCTGCGCTCCTTCACGGACCGCTCGCTCACCTTCCGCTTCGTCTCCAACGTGGACGGCGCCGACCTGCACGAGGCCGTTCGCGACCTCGACCCGGCCGAGACGCTGTTCATCATCGCCTCGAAGACCTTCACCACGATCGAGACGATCACCAACGCCACCTCCGCCCGCAACTGGCTCCTCACCGGCCTGAGGGCCGGTCAGGAGGCCGTCGCCAAGCACTTCGTGGCGCTGTCGACCAACGCGGAGAAGGTCGCGGACTTCGGCATCGACACGGCCAACATGTTCGAGTTCTGGGACTGGGTCGGCGGCCGCTACTCGTACGACTCGGCCATCGGGCTTTCGCTGATGATCGCCATCGGCCCGGACCGGTTCCGCGAGATGCTGGACGGCTTCCACCTCGTGGACGAGCACTTCCGCACCGCCCCGGCCGAGGAGAACGCCCCGCTGCTGCTCGGCCTGCTGGGCGTCTGGTACGGCGCGTTCTTCGACGCCCAGTCGCACGCGGTGCTGCCCTACAGCCACTACCTGTCCAAGTTCACCGCCTACCTCCAGCAGCTGGACATGGAGTCCAACGGCAAGTCCGTCGACCGCGACGGCAACCCCGTCGACTGGCAGACCGGACCGGTCGTCTGGGGCACCCCCGGCACCAACGGCCAGCACGCCTACTACCAGCTGATCCACCAGGGCACGAAGGTGATCCCGGCCGACTTCATCGGCTTCGCGCAGCCGGTCGAGGACCTGCTGCCCGGCCTGGTCGCCCAGCACGACCTGCTGATGGCCAACTTCTTCGCCCAGACCCAGGCCCTCGCCTTCGGCAAGACGCCCGACGAGGTGCGCGCCGAGGGCGTCCCCGAGGAGCTGGTGGCGCACAAGACGTTCCGGGGCAACCACCCCACGACGACGATCCTCGCCGACCGGCTCACCCCGTCCGTCCTCGGTCAGCTGATCGCGCTGTACGAGCACAAGGTCTTCGTCCAGGGCGCCATCTGGAACATCGACTCCTTCGACCAGTGGGGCGTCGAGCTCGGCAAGGTCCTCGCCAAGAAGATCGAGCCCGTCCTGACCGAGGGCAAGGGCGGCGAGCAGCTGGACAGCTCGACCGCCGCGCTCGTCTCCACCTACCGCGAGCTGCGGGGGCGCTGAGTCCGGCCCGAGGGGCCCCGCCGTTCCGGGCGGGGCCCCTCAGCCGTGCGTCGTGTCGATGACGCAGAAGCGGTTGCCCTCCGGGTCCGCCAGCACCACGAAGTCCGGGTCCTTGGGATACACAGCTCCCAGTCGACCTCCGCCGCGCCCAGCGCGAGCAGCCGGGCCACCTCGGCGTCCTGCTCCTCCGTGTACAGGTCGAGGTGGACCCGGGGCACCTCCTGCACCGGGGAATCGCTGCGGCCGAGGGCGAGCCCGGTGCCCGGCCCCTCGGCGGGGACCAGGACCACCCAGTCGTCGCCGGCCGGCTCCCGCTCCACGTAACCCAGGGCCGCCTTCCAGAAGGCCGCCGCCCGCGCCACGTCCGACGCGCCCATCACCACGGTTCCGATACGCATGGGGGCGAGCCTTTCACGTGTCGCCCCCGGAAACGCGCCGGGCCCGGCCCGCCCCGAAGGACGAACCGGGCCCGAGGGCAACCCCGCTGACCGCCGGTCAGGCGGAGGCCGGGGGGTACAGGGCGCGCGGCAGGCGGGAGGCCGCCGCCGCGTCCAGCAGCCACAGCGTGCGGGCTCGGCCGTACGCGCCGGCCGCCGGAGCCTGGATCTCGCCGGCCCCGGACAGGGCGATGGCGACCGCCTCCGCCTTGTCCTCGCCCGCGGCCAGCA
This sequence comes from Streptomyces sp. NPDC052299, assembly GCF_040679335.1. NCBI lineage: Bacteria > Bacillati > Actinomycetota > Actinomycetes > Kitasatosporales > Streptomycetaceae > Streptomyces > Streptomyces sp. NPDC052299. The sequence continues at coordinate 92,726 of NZ_JBFAUP010000025.1, forward strand.
GCCACACCTCGCGCGCCGCCCGGATGGCGGGCAGCGTCAGGGAGACCCGGACCGGCGGCGGCTTGGGGGCGCCGTGCACACCGACGACGGTGCGTTCGGTCTCGCGCACCCCGGGCAGTTCCGGGAAGAGCGAGGCGACGTGCGTGTCCGGGCCGACGCCCAGCATCAGCACGTCGAACTCCGGCACCGGGCCGTGGTCCTGCGGGGCCGCGGCGGCGGCCAGCTCGGCCGCGTACCCGGCGGCCGCGGCGTCGGCGTCCGGGCCGTAGGGGCCGTCCGACGCCGGCATCACGTGCACCCGCGAGGGGTCCAGGGGCACGGCGTCCAGCAGGGCCTCGCGGGCCTGCGTGACGTTGCGCTCCGGGTCGCCCTCCGGCAGGAACCGCTCGTCGCCCCACCACAGGTCCAGCCGTGACCAGTCCACCGCGTCCCGGGCGGGCGCGGCGGCGAGCGCGGCCAGGAGGCCGTTGCCGTTGCGTCCGCCGGTGAGCACCACCGAGGCGTCGCCGCGCGCGGCCTGGGCGTCCACGATCTTCGTGATCAGCCGGGCCGCGGCGGCCTGCGCCATCAGCTCCTTGTCGCGGTGCACGACGAGCTGCGGGACTCCGGTCACTTGGCCGCCGCCTTCTTCGCCGGGGCGGCCTTCTTCGCGGCGGGGGCCTTGTCCGAGGCCGGGGCGGGGGCCTTGGCGGGCTCGCCCGGACCCGCCTTCTCCAGGCGGTCCACGCCGAACTTCACGGTCGACTCGTAGATGTTGTCCGGGTCGAGCCGCCGCAGCTCCTCCGCGAGGAGTTCCGCCGTCTCGCGCCGCTTGAGCGCCACCGCGCGGTCCGGCTGGCCCACCATGCAGAGCGTGGCGAGCGAGCCGTCGGCCCGGTCCAGGACGATGTCGCCGCTCTTGGTGACCATCCGGACGGCCGTGAGACCGGGGCCGCCGGACGTGGTGCGCTCCACCGGGACGCCGAGCCGGTCCGCGAGCCACATGGCCAGCAGCTCGCAGCTCGGGTTGTCCGCCTCGCCCTCGACCGTGGCCGAGACGACCTCGGCCGGCTGCTGGTCGAGCGCGGCGGCCAGCATCGAACGCCACGGCGTGATGCGCGTCCACGCCAGGTCCGTGTCACCGGGCCGGTACGTGGCGGCGCGCACCCCCAGCTCCTCCAGCGGGTGCTCGGCCGAGTAGGTGTCGGTGATCCGGCGCTGGGCCAGCGCGCCGAGGGCGTCCTTCGCCGGGTCGGCGGGGGAGTCCTGCGGCCACCACACCACCACCGGGGCGTCCGGCAGCAGCAGGGGCAGCACGACCGACTGGGCGTGGTTGGCCAGCTCGCCGTGGAGCCGCAGCACCACGGTCTCGCCGGAGCCCGAGTCGGAACCGACCCGGATCTCGGCGTCGAGACGCGCGTCGCGGCGGGTGCGCGGCGAACGGCTGAGCCGCTTGATGACGGCGATGATCCGCGAGGGGTGCTCCCGCGAGGAGTCGCTCGCCGCCTTCAGCGCGTCGTAGGCGTTCTCCTCGTCGGTGACGATGACGAGGGTGAGGACCATCCCGATCGCCGGGGCGCCGACGGCGCGCCGGGCCGAGATGAGCGCCTGGTTGATCTTGCTGGACGTGGTTTCGGTGAGATCGATCTTCATGGCCGGCGCCAGCTCCGTCCGTCGCGTGCGAGCATCTCGTCCGCCTCGGCCGGACCCCAGGTGCCGGCCGGGTACTGGGCGGGCTTGCCGTGCGTGTCCCAGTACTCCTCGATCGGGTCGAGGATGTTCCAGGAGAGCTCGACCTCCTGGTGGCGCGGGAAGAGGTTGGCGTCGCCGAGCAGGACATCGAGGATGAGCCGCTCGTACGCCTCCGGGCTGGACTCGGTGAAGGACTCGCCGTACGCGAAGTCCATCGTGACGTCCCGGACCTCCATCGAGGTGCCGGGCACCTTGGAGCCGAACCGCACCGTGACGCCCTCGTCCGGCTGCACCCGGATGACCAGGGCGTTGCCGCCCAGCTCCTCGGTGGCGCCGGACTCGAACGGCAGGTAGGGGGCGCGCTTGAAGACGACCGCGATCTCCGTGACCCGGCGGCCGAGCCGCTTGCCGGTGCGCAGATAGAACGGCACGCCCGCCCAGCGGCGGTTGTTGATCGTCAGCTTGATCGCGGCGAAGGTGTCGGTCTTCGACTTGGGGTCGATGCCGTCCTCCTCCAGATAGCCGACGGCCTCCTCGCCGCCCTGCCAGGCGTGCGTGTACTGGCCGCGCACGGTGTGCTTGCCCAGGTCCTCGGGCAGCTCCACCGCCGTGAGCACCTTGAGCTTCTCGGCGACCAGGGCCTTCGGGTGGAAGGAGCCGGGCTCCTCCATCGCGGTCAGCGCGAGCAGCTGGAGCAGGTGGTTCTGGATGACGTCGCGGGCGGCGCCGATGCCGTCGTAGTAGCCGGCCCGGCCGCCGATGCCGATGTCCTCGGCCATCGTGATCTGCACGTGGTCGACGTAACTGCGGTTCCAGATCGGCTCGAACATCGTGTTGGCGAAGCGGAGCGCCAGGATGTTCTGGACGGTCTCCTTGCCGAGGTAGTGGTCGATCCGGAAGACCTCGTTCGGCGGGAAGACGTCGTGCACGATCTGGTTGAGCTCCTGCGCGCTCTTCAGGTCGTGGCCGAACGGCTTCTCGATGACGGCGCGGCGCCAGCTGCCTTCCTTCTGGTCGGCCAGCCCGTGCTTCTTGAGCTGCTGGACGACCTTGGGGAAGAACTTCGGCGGGACGGACAGGTAGAAGGCGAAGTTGCCGCCCGTGCCCTGTGCCTTGTCCAGCTCCTCGATCGTGGCCCTCAGGGTCTCGAAGGCCACGTCGTCGTCGAAGTTGCCCTGCACGAAGCGCATGCCCTGGCTGAGCTGCTGCCAGACCTCTTCGCGGAAGGGGGTACGGGAATGCTCCTTGACGGCGTCGTGGACGACCTGGGCGAAGTCCTCGTCCTCCCAGTCGCGGCGCGCGAAACCGATGAGCGAGAAGCCTGGCGGCAGCAGGCCGCGGTTGGCCAGGTCGTAGACGGCGGGCATCAGCTTTTTACGGGACAAATCGCCCGTGACGCCAAAGATGACCAGGCCCGACGGCCCCGCGATGCGCGGGAGCCGTCGGTCCTGGGCGTCACGGAGCGGGTTGGCTCCGGGAACACCAGACAAAGTGGTCAGCCCTTCGAGGGAGCGAGGCGCTGCAGCTCCGCCTCGGTCGACTTGAGCAGGTCGTTCCAGGCCGTCTCGAACTTCTCGACGCCCTCGTCCTCCAGCACCTGCACGACGTCGTCGTAGTCGACGCCGAGCTTCTTGATCGTGTCGAGGTCGGCGCGGGCCTGGTCGTACGCACCGGCGACGGTGTTGCCGGTGATCTCTCCGTGGTCCGCCACCGCTTCCAGAGTCGCCTCCGGCATGGTGTTGACCGTGTTCGGCGCGACGAGGTCCACCACGTACAGGGTGTCCTTGAGGGCCGGGTCCTTCACGCCGGTCGAGGCCCACAGCGGACGCTGCTTGTTGGCGTGCGCCTTGTCCAGGGCGGCCCAGCGCTCACCGGCGAAGACCTCCTCGTACGCCTCGTAGGCGAGACGGGCGTTGGCCAGGGCGGACTTGCCCTTCGCGGCCTTGGCCTCGTCCCCGCCGATGGCGTCCAGGCGCTTGTCGATCTCGGTGTCCACGCGGGACACGAAGAAGGACGCCACCGAGTGGATCTTGGAGAGGTCCAGGCCCGCGGCCTTCGCCTTCTCCAGGCCCGCCAGGTAGGCGTCCATGACCGCGCGGTAGCGCTCCAGCGAGAAGATCAGCGTGACGTTGACGCTGATGCCCCGGCCGATCGTCTCGGTGATCGCGGGCAGGCCCGCCTTGGTCGCCGGGATCTTGATCAGCGTGTTCGGGCGGTCCACCAGCCAGGCCAGCTGCTTGGCCTCGGCGACCGTGGCCGTGGTGTCGTGCGCCAGGCGCGGGTCGACCTCGATGGAGACCCGGCCGTCCTGGCCGTCCGTCGCGTCGAAGACCGGGCGCAGGATGTCGGCCGCGTCCCGGACGTCCGCGGTGGTGATCATGCGGATCGCTTCCTCGACGGTCACCTTGCGGGCCGCGAGGTCGGCGAGCTGCTGGTCGTAGCCGTCGCCCTGCGAGATGGCCTTCTGGAAGATCGAGGGGTTGGTCGTGACCCCCACGACGTGGCTCTCGTCGATGAGCTCGGCGAGGTTGCCCGAGGTGATCCGCTTGCGCGAGAGGTCGTCGAGCCAGATCGCCACGCCCTCGTCGGAGAGGCGCTTGAGTGCGTCTGTCATGAGAAATGCATCTCCTACTAGTCGTATACCGGTCAGCGCGTGGCGGCGGCGAGGGATTCCCGGGCGGCGGCGGCGACGTTCTCGCCGGTGAAGCCGAACTCGCGGAAGAGGACCTTCGCGTCCGCCGACGCGCCGAAGTGCTCCAGCGAGACGATCCGGCCGGCGTCTCCCACGTACCGGTACCAGGTCAGGGCGATGCCCGCCTCGACGGCCACGCGTGCCTTGACCGACGGCGGCAGGACGGAGTCCTTGTAACCCTGTTCCTGCTCCTCGAACCACTCGACACACGGCATCGAGACCACGCGGGTCGGAATTCCGGCCGCCTGGAGCTCCTCGCGCGCCTCGACGGCGAGCTGGACCTCGGAGCCCGTGCCGATCAGCACGACCTGCGGGGAGCCGCCCTCGGCCTCGAAGAGCACGTAGCCGCCCTTGGCCGCGTCCTCGTTCGCCTCGTACGTCGGCACGCCCTGGCGGGTCAGCGCCAGGCCGTGCGGGGCGCCCTTGCCGAACACCTTGGTGTAGCGGCGCAGGATCTCGCGCCAGGCGATGGCGGTCTCGTTGGCGTCGGCCGGGCGCACGACGTTGAGGCCCGGGATGGCGCGCAGCGAGGCCAGGTGCTCGACCGGCTGGTGGGTCGGGCCGTCCTCGCCGAGGCCGATCGAGTCGTGCGTCCACACGTAGGTGACCGGCAGGTGCATCAGCGCGGACAGGCGCACGGCGTTGCGCATGTAGTCGGAGAACACCAGGAAGGTGCCGCCGTAGATGCGCGTGTTGCCGTGCAGCGCGATGCCGTTCATCGCGGCGGCCATGGCGTGCTCGCGGATGCCGAAGTGGATCGTGCGGCCGTACGGGTCGGCCTCCGGCAGGGGGTTGCCCGCGGGGAGGAACGACGACGTCTTGTCGATCGTGGTGTTGTTCGAACCGGCCAGGTCGGCGGAGCCGCCCCACAGCTCGGGGATGATCCCGCCGAGCGCCTGGAGCACCTTGCCGGACGCGGCGCGGGTGGCGACGCCCTTGCCCGTCTCGAAGACCGGCAGGCTGTCCTCCCAGCCCTTGGGCAGCTCGCCCGCGGCGATGCGGTCGAAGTCGGCGGCGCGCTCGGGGTTGGCGGCGCGCCAGGCGGCGAAGCCCTTCTCCCACTCGGCCTTCGCCTCGCGGCCCCGGTCCAGGGCGCGGCGGGTGTGCGCGATGACCTCGTCGGCGACCTCGAAGCTCTTCTCCGGGTCGAAGCCGAGCACCTTCTTGGTCGCGGCGACCTCGTCGTCGCCGAGTGCCGAGCCGTGCGACGCCTCGGTGTTCTGGGCGTGCGGGGCGGGCCAGGCGATGATCGAGCGGGCCGCGATGAACGACGGGCGCTCGGTCTCGGCCTTGGCGGCCAGCAGCGCGTTGTAGAGGCCCTCGGGGTCCAGGTCGCCGTTGGGCAGCTGGTCGACGCGCTGGACGTGCCAGCCGTACGCCTCGTAGCGCTTGACGGTGTCCTCGGAGACCGCGGTCTCCGTGTCGCCCTCGATGGAGATGTGGTTGTCGTCCCAGAGCAGGACCAGGTTGCCCAGCTTCTGGTGGCCGGCCAGCGACGACGCCTCGGCCGAGATGCCCTCCTGGAGGCAGCCGTCACCGGCGACGACCCACACCATGTGGTCGAAGGGGGAGGTGCCAGGGGCCGCCTCCGGGTCGAACAGGCCGCGCTCGTAGCGGGCGGCCATGGCCATGCCCACGGCGTTGGCGACGCCCTGGCCCAGCGGGCCGGTCGTCGTCTCGACCCCGGTGGTGTGGCCGTACTCCGGGTGCCCCGGGGTCTTGGAGCCCCAGGTGCGGAAGGACTTCAGGTCGTCCAGCTCCAGGCCGTAGCCGGCCAGGTAGAGCTGGATGTACAGGGTCAGGCTGCTGTGGCCCGCCGAGAGCACGAAGCGGTCGCGGCCGGTCCAGTCCGCGTCCGCCGGGTCGTGCCGCATCACCTTCTGGAAGATGGTGTACGCGGCGGGAGCCAGGCTCATCGCCGTGCCCGGGTGGCCGTTTCCGACTTTCTGTACGGCGTCCGCGGCGAGGACGCGGACGGTGTCCACGGCCCGCTGGTCCAATTCGGTCCACTGGAGGTCTGTGGTGGTCGGCTTGGTGCTCACCCTGAGTCAGGGCTCCTCTCCAACTGTTGTAGACCGGTGACTGTGACCGCACCGGATGCTGTCGAGCCTACCCCCGTCCGTACCCGTGTTTTCCGGCTCCTACCAGGGTGCGGGCGGCCCGTGGAATCCGCCTCCCGTATGAGCGGAAGGGCTCACCGATGGGCTTCTCCGATGAGCGCGGAGAGCCACTCCTGGGCGCTCCGAAGAGCGGCCCCGGGCGCGGTTGCGAGGGTCCCCGAAGCGGGTCGCGCGAACCCTCCGACACCAGTGCGTCACTCGTGCGTACGAGGCGGTCCCCGGCGACCGTCCGCGCCACATCAACACGACCCCACCCCCGCGAAGGGCGGCCTGTCCCCAACGTCTACAGTGGTCGGGTTCGCGCAAGTCTTTACTGGGCCCTCACGCCCGGAGCTTGCTGGGATTTCTCTGTCAGGGGTGTGCGTGACGGCCGTCGAGTCCCGACCCGCAGGGGTCGCCTTGACTCCGAGCCCAGGGGGCCAACGCCCATTCGGGGCCCGTGTCAAGGCATTCGTGGCACTGACCAAGCCTCGGATCATCGAGCTGTTGCTGATCACCACTGTTCCGGTGATGTTCCTGGCCGCTCAGGGTGTACCCGACCTGTGGCTCGTGCTCACTACCACCATCGGCGGCTATCTGTCCGCCGGCGGTGCCAATGCACTGAACATGTACATCGACCGCGACATCGACGCGCTGATGGACCGTACGTCGCAGCGCCCGCTGGTCACCGGCATGGTGAGCCCGCGCGAGTGCCTGGCGTTCGGCATCACCCTCGCGGTCGTCTCGACGGTCTGGTTCGGGCTGCTGGTCAACTGGCTGTCGGCGGCGCTGTCGCTGGGCGCCCTGCTCTTCTACGTCGTGATCTACACGATGCTGCTGAAGCGCCGCACCGCGCAGAACATCGTCTGGGGCGGCATCGCGGGCTGCATGCCGGTCCTCATCGGCTGGTCCGCCGTGACGAACGAGATGTCCTGGGCCGCGGTGATCCTCTTCGCCGTCATCTTCTTCTGGACGCCGCCGCACTACTGGCCGCTGTCGATGAAGGTGAAGGACGACTACGCGCGCGTCGGCGTCCCGATGCTCCCGGTCATCGCGTCCAACCGGGTGGTCGCCCGCCAGATCGTCGCCTACAGCTGGGTGATGGTCGCCGTCTCGCTGCTGCTCACCCCGCTGGGCTACACCGGCTGGTTCTACACGGCCGTGGCGCTGCTGACCGGCGGCTTCTGGCTCTGGGAGGCGCACGCGCTGCTCAACCGGGCCAAGGCCGGGGTGACGGGCGCGAAGCTCAAGGAGATGCGGCTGTTCCACTGGTCGATCACCTATGTGTCGCTGCTCTTCGTCGCCGTGGCGGTGGACCCCTTCCTGCGGTAGAACCCCTGCTCCGTCCGACGGGCGGGGGGGGGGGGGGCGGGCCCCCCCCCCCCCCCGCGGCGGGGTGTATAACCGCCCGGGGCGTGCTGTGGCTTGGCGTGTGGGGGGAGGGGGAGACCCACCCCGGGGTGGGGAG